>CAZNCE010000121.1:0-6193 GCA_964571285.1 uncultured Nocardioidaceae bacterium
CGACGACCTTGCTCATCAGCGCCGAGTAGTCGGTGGCGATGTCGTCGCCGACGAATTCGGCCATGTTGACGAAGCCCATGACACGGTTGTAGAAGGCGACCCACTCGTCCATCTTGCCGAGCTCGACGTTGCCGACGATGTGGTCCAGGGCCTGGAACAGCCGCTTCGGCTGGCCGTCGCGCTTCTTGTACGAGGAGGTCCGTTCGACGTAGCCCGGCAGGTAGGGGCCGTCGTAGCGGGAGCGGTCGACCAACGTGTGGCGGGTCTCGCCGTAGGCCGCGATCGCGCCGATCCGGACCGTGCCGTTCTCGTCGCTGATGTCCTCGGGCTCACGCAGCACGGTGGCGCCCATCGCCCGCGCCCGCTCGACGCACTTGTCGACGTCGGGCACCTCGAGCGAGATGTCGACGACACCGTCACCGTGCGCGCGCTGGTGCCCGATCAGCGGGCTGTCGGGGTCCACGCCGCCCTTGACCACGAACTTGATCGAGCCGCTCTTCAGCACGAACGACTTGTGGTCGCGGTTGCCGGTCTCCGGTCCGCTGTAGGCGATCAGGTCCATGCCGTACGCCGACTGGTAGAAGTGCGCGGCCTGCGTCGCGTTGCCGACGACGAAGACGATCGCGTCCCAGCCGGTGACCGGGAACGGGTCCTTGGTCTCGTCGTACTCGACCAGGCCGACCAGCCGCTTCAA
Source organism: uncultured Nocardioidaceae bacterium (assembly GCA_964571285.1). Classification (GTDB taxonomy): domain Bacteria; phylum Actinomycetota; class Actinomycetes; order Propionibacteriales; family Nocardioidaceae; genus CAZNCE01. The sequence goes on from CAZNCE010000121.1 coordinate 695, forward strand.
CTGCTCGACGTTGAGGTCCGCACTGCGTTCTTCGGGCGTGAGTACGCCGCTGGTGTTCTCGGTGGTGGTCATACGTCCGAGGATGACCAGATAGGGCATTGTGTGCAACAGTCGCCTTGGAAACTGTGCAGATTGCACACCACGACTCGCAGTTGCACCGTGGCATCGCACAACGTGACGCATCGGAGGAGCTATGCCGCAACCCACTGACACGACCGCGGTGGACGGCCTGGATCGCCGGATCATCCGGCTGTTCGCCGACGAGCCGCGGGTCGGCGTGCTCGAGGCCTCGCGCCGGCTCGGGGTCGCGCGCGGCACCGTGCAGGCACGCCTGGACCGGCTCGCCGGGCGGGGGGTGGTGCGCGGCTGGGGGCCGCAGCTGGATCCCGCCGCCCTGGGCTACCCGGTGATGGCGTTCGCCACCATGGAGATCCGGCAGGGCTCCGGCCACGAGGTGGTGGCGCGGCACCTGGCGGCGATCCCGGAGGTGCTCGAGGCATTCACGATCACCGGGGTGGGTGACATGTGGTGCCGGCTGGTGGCCCGTAGCAACGCCGACCTGCAGCGGGTGATCGACCGGGTGGTGGCGTTCGAGGGGATCGTCCGCACCTCGACGGTGATCGCGCTGGCCACCCAGATCCCGCACCGGGTGCTGCCGCTGCTGGATGCGGCGGCCGATCCGGAGCGGCCCGGACGTCCCGGCAGCCGGCCGTGAGCAGGCCGGCTGACCGCGATGACGCCGGGCTGCGAGGGTCAGGCGGCGGGCCAGCCGGCCAGCTTGTCCACGAACGAGGCCGGGGTGAACACCGCGAGCATGCTCGCCGGGGACGATCCGCGGTTCTCCACCCGCACCTTGTCACCCCGCTTGATGTGGATCATCGTCCCTGGCGCCAGCTCGTTCGCCGCCTCGTCGTCGACCAGGAACAGCGTTCCCTCGACCCCCAGCACCAAGGCCTCGGACTCCCCGTGGTCGTGCTGGGCCATCGCACACCCGGCCGGGATGAACACGCGAGCCGCCGACATCCGGCGCTCCGGGTCCTTGGCGTCGACCACCAGCTGGACCGTGGGACCGTTCGGCATCGGGGCCTTGTGCAGCGACCCCGACCCGTACTCGAACACCTGCATGCCTGCTCCGTTCTCCGTCGACGCCGGCCGGCGGCGCCGACCGATCCCTGGCCGCCGGCGGTGCGCGGGCGGCTCGGTCGCATATTAATACGAATGACTAGTGAAAAATAGCCCTGGGTGCCCGGAGTGGCGTCGCTCACGGATGCACGCGGCGACCGCTGAGGTGGCCGACGTCGAGCGAGATGAACAGCGAACGCAGGCCGGCGGCCCAGGGCTCCGGCCCCGTGGAGCCCCACAGGGTGGCGAGCAGGGAAGGGTCCTCCACCGGCGCCGCGGTCCCCGTGGCCAGCACCGACCAGCCGGTCTGCGCGGCGACGTCGTACTCGTCCACCTGGAACGACGCTGAGGCGTCTCGAAGGTGCAGGCCCGCGGGGCCGTACGGGGACGTGCGGAAGTAGATCGCGTGCTCCAAGACCACATGGTTGACCGGGAACACCTGGATCCGTTGCCCCTCGAGGAAGGCGATCCGGCCGACCTTGGCTGCGCCCAGCAGCCGCCAGCACTCGTCCGCGCCTAGGTCCTCATGGTGACGCTGGTCGGGCTGGTCGTCGTTCTCGGGGCCCATCCCCCACCTCCGGTCGTCTCCTGGGGAGCCGTAGGCCATGAGTATCACGGCGAGAATCGGAGAAAAAAGGGTCGGACGTCCCGGATCCCACGTGGCCGAGACCGGAGAGCTCGGCCACGGACCAGCGCGGCGCCTCGTGCCGCGGCAGCGTCAACTCAGGCAGCGGGCGATCTCGCGGGCGGCGGCCAGCACGCGCGGGCCGACCGTGGCCGCCTCCATCACGTTCAGCGCCACGACGCCGATGGCCGCTTCCACGCCGGACACACCAAGCACCGGAGCGGCGACGCCGAACGCACCCGGCTGCAGCTCCCCGTGAGTGGCGACGAACTCCGGACGCTGCCCCGCCGTCCCGCTCACCAGCGCCCGGCCCAGCAGGATCGCCCGGCCGGCGGCGCCACGGTCCAGCGGATGCCGCGCGCCGACCCGGTATCCCACGTGGTAGTCGGTCCAGCTCGGCTCGACCACCGCGACGGCGAGCGCCTCACCGGCGTCCGCGAGCGTCAGGTGTGCGGTGGCCCCGACCTCCTCGGCGAGCGCACGCAGCACCGGCGTCGCCAGGTCGCGCAGCATCGGCTGCACCCCTCGGGCCAGCGACAGCACCGCGGTCCCGACGTGGGCCCGGCCATGCTGGTCGCGGCGGACCAACCGGTGCAGTTCCAGCGTGGTGACCAACCGGTAGATCACCGTTCGGTTGACACCGACCTTGGCGGCCAGCTCGGTGATGGTCAGCCCGCGCGGCGTCTCAGCCAGGAGTTCGAGCACGCGCAGTCCGCGGTCCAGGGTCTGCGAGGTCTCGGCCGGCACGACGCCACCCTACCGAGGGCAGGTCAGCGCAACGACAGCGCGGCCAGCGCGGCGTTCACGATCGAGCCCGGAGTCAGGTCGTTGCGGGCATACAGCTCGCGGATGCTCCCCGACTGGCCGAACTCGTCGACCCCGACCGGCACCTGCGGAACGCCCAGCGCGGACCCCAGCCAGGCCAGCGTGTGCGACGCCGCGTCGTGCACGGTCACGATCGGGGCCCGCTCCGGGAACACCGAGCGCAGCACCCCCGGCACCGACGGCGTGCTGGCGGTACGGATGCCCTGCCGCAGGGTGCGCTGCCAGGCGCTGTACAGCCGGTCGGCCGAGCACACGTCGACCACATGGGCGACCACGCCCTCCCCCGCCAGCTCCGCGGCCGCCCCGAGCACCTCCGGCAGCACCGCGCCGCTGCCGACCAGGTGCACGGTGGGCAGGTCTGCGGTGGCCACGTGCGCCTCCGCCTCGCCGTCGCCTCGGACCGCGTCCGCGCCGTCCACCAGCCGGTACGCCCCGGCGAGCACCTGCCGCCGCAGCAAGGCGTCGCCGAGCCGCTGACGGGCCGCCGCGAACGGGCCCTGATCCAGCGGCCGGGTGGTCAGCCGGAAGTAGTACGCACCGGTCTCCTGCAGGTCGCCGGCCTGCGGGGGCCCGCCGGCGATCCGGCCCAGCGCGTCGCAGAGCAGCCAGTCCAGCGCGGCCGCGTACGCGGGCTCCATCGTGGTGACCGACGGCAGCTCCAGGCCGATCGACGGGGTGATCGTGGACTGGTGCGCCCCGCCCTCCGGGGCCAGCGTGATCCCCGAGGGCGTACCCGCGACCACGAACCGGGACCCGGAGTAGACCGAGTAGATGAACGCGTCCAGGCCGCGGCACACGAACGGGTCGTAGACGGTGCCCACGGCCAGCAGCGGCTGACCGGACAGATCCCACGACAGGCCGAGCTGGCCGAGCAGCAGGAACAGGTTCATCTCCGAGATGCCCAGCTCGATGTGCTGGCCGGACGGTCCCTCGCTCCAGCGCAGCATCGGGTCGGGGCTCCACGCCCGCCGGTCCTCCGGTGCGAACACCCCCAGCCGGTTGATGAAACCGGCCAGGTTGGTGGAGGTGGCCACGTCCGGCGCGGTGGTGACGAGATAGGGCGCCAGCGACTTGTCGCGGGACAGCTCCACCAGCACGCGCCCGAAGGCCTCCTGCGTGGCCATCGGCTTGCTGGTCCGGATCGCCGTCTCCTGCGGGACGTGCACGTCCAGGGTGCGGCGCCGGGGCTCGCGGTGCAGCTCGTCCCGGCGGCGGTTGCACAGGATGCCGGCCGGCGAGGAGGGGTCGAAGTGGTCCCACTCGGTGGCGGGATCCAGCCCCTGTGCACGGCGCAGCTCGTCGATCTGATCACCGCTGAGCAGGGCGGAGTGGTTGCGCGGGTTGCCGGCGATCGGCAGCCCCCAGCCCTTGATGGTGTAGGCGAAGATCACGCTCGGCCGGTCGGTGACCCGGTCGCACTCCTCGTACGCGGCCAGCATGGCGTCCAGCGAGTGCCCGCCCAGGTCGGTCACCAGTGCTTTCAGCTCGGCGTCGTCGGTGACGCCGTCGACGATCCGCTCGACCTGCTCCGGCGCGCCCTCGAGGAACCGCTTGCGCAGGTCGTCGCCGCTCAACGCGAACAGCGATTGGTAGTGCTCGTTGGGCATCGCGTCGATCCAGTCCCGCAGCGCCTCGCCACCGGGCTCGGCGTACTTGGCGTGCAGCCGGGCGCCGTACTTCACCTCCACGACGTGCCAGCCGGCGGACTCGAACTGCCCACGCCACTGGTCGATGCGCACGCCGGGGACCACCCGGTCCAGCGACTGCCGGTTGAAGTCGACCACCCAGAGCAGGTTGCCGAGGCCGCCGCTGGCCGAGTCGAACACCGCCTCCCAGATGTTGCCCTCGTCCAGCTCGGCGTCGCCGATCAGCGCGATGAACCGGCTGCGGGGTCGCTGCCCGAAGTGGGCGTCGACGTAGCGGCGCACCGCGGCGGCGAACAGCGGGGCCGCCGCGCCCAACCCGACCGAGCCGGTGGAGAAGTCGACCTCGTCGGGGTCCTTGGTGCGGCTGGGGTACGACTGCAGGCCGCCGCCGGCCCGCAGCGTGGTGAGGTAGGAGCGGTCCAGGTTGCCCAGCAGGTACTGGATCGCGTGGAACACCGGGGAGGCGTGCGGTTTGACCGCGACCCGGTCAGCGGCGGCCAGGTGCCGGAACCACAGGGCGGTCATCGCGGTGACCAGCGAGGCACTGGACGCCTGGTGTCCCCCGACCTTGATCCCGTCGGTGTTCTCGCGCTCGCGATTCGCGGCGTCGACCATGCGTACCGACAGCCACAGCACGCGGCGCTGGACCTCCTCGAGCAGCTGGCGGTCCTGGTCGGACAGTTGGGCGGAGGCGGGGACGGGCTGCCGGTCGGTCACGGCCACAGGGTAGGCCATGCCCTCGGCCGCCGACCGTTGCGTCCTGCGCCTCGACCGCGGGGCCCGGCACTAGGCTGAGACGGCCCGTTCGTCGACCCCACTGGACTTGCCGATGCCCGACCGCAGCCAGGACACCCCGGTGCTGAAGCGTTGGCCACGACGGGTGTACGGCCAAGGGGGCGAGCCGGATCCGCGGTTCTCACTGGCCAATGAGCGGACCTTCCTGGCCTGGATCCGCACCACTCTCGCCCTGCTGGCCGGCGCCGCCGCCGTGGACGCGCTGGACCTGCCGATGCCGGAGTTAGCCCAGCGGTTCATCGCCGCGGTGCTCGCGCTGACCAGCCTGGTGTGCGCGTTCCAGGCCTGGCGCGGGTGGATGCGCACCGAGGTGGCGCTGCGCCTCGGCCGACCGCTGCCGGCCAGCATCGCGAACCTGCCGATGGCGGTCGGGGTCGGGATCGTGGCGGTGACCCTGGTCGTGGTCGCCATCATGGGTTGAGGCCGGCCGGGATGGACGACGGGGCCGGGATGGACGACGGGGCCGGGATGGACGACGGGGCCGGG
>CAZNCE010000121.1:6293-7608 GCA_964571285.1 uncultured Nocardioidaceae bacterium
GATGGACGACGGGGCCGGGATGGACGACGGGGCCGGGATGGACGACGGGGCCGGGATGGACGACGGGGCCGGGCCAGCCGACGCGTCAGGCGCTGGGTCGGATGCGGCCGCGCGTGCTCCGGCGGGCCCGGCTGGTCCGGCGGACAACGGGTTGCAGCGGGAGCGGACCACGCTGGCCTGGCGGCGCACCGGGCTGACGCTGGCCGTCGGCTCGTTGCTGGTGGGCCGGTTGACGCTGCCGGCGCTGGGCAGCGCGGCGGTCGCGGCGGCTGCGATCGCGGTGGCGGCGACGGTGTGGGTGGTGTTGTCCACGCTGCGGCGGACCCGCCTCACCGGGGTCCGGTCGTCGCAGAACGCCTTCGAGTCGGTGTTGCCGGACGGCATCGCCCCGGCCGTGCTCGCGGGGGTGGTGTGCCTGCTGGGCGTGACCGAGCTGGTCGCGGTGGTGCTGCGGTAGCCGACGTGCACGTACCACTGCGCGGGGTCGGCAGGTGCCGGGCGGCATACGTGGGCGGCGGGTCAGCGCTCGACCGTGGCGACGGTCAGCAACCTGTCGACGAGCTGGCGTGCCCGCTTGGGGCCGAGCGGCGTACCGAACAGCGTGTTGAAGTACAACGGCGCCAGCACCACGTCGAGCAGTTGCGCATGCGTGGGGGCCTGCTCGCCGCGGGCGGCAGCCCGGTCGAGCAGCTGTCTCAGCGGCTGCTCGCGCGCCAGCACCGATGGCGGCATCCGCGGATGCAGGCCGGTCCCGACGTCGATGAACGACGCGCGCAGGATCAGGGTGCCGAGCGGGCCGGCCAGGTGTCCGGCCACCTGTTCGGCATAGGCCGTCAGATCGCCGCGCAGCGAGCCGGTGTCCGGGATCGGGGCGGTCCGGGCGATCTGCTCGGCGACCACGTCGTCGAGCAGGCCGGTCAGCGACTCCCATCTGCGGTAGATCGTCGCCTGGTGCACACCGGACCGCTCGGCGACGGCCGCGACGGTCATGGCGCCCCAGGGGTCCTCGGCCACCAGGTCGAGCACCGCCTGGTGCACGGCGGCACGCACTCTGGCCGTCCGCCCGCCCGGTCGTCGCATCTGAACCTCGGCCACGGCCGCACCTTAACGCGAGCCAAGCCGCGTTAGCCAGTCGCGTGCCGGACCAGCGGGACGGCACGCCCAGCGTGGCGTGTTGGGGTTGGGTTTCGGGGCCGCAGGTGCTGCTCAACGCGCCACTGTGGCCTCGGTCGACACCCGAACGCGCCACGCTGCCACCGCCCGCCGGTGCGCCGCTCACGGGTGCACCGCGAGGCCAGGCCCGATCCATCCCACC
>CAZNCE010000121.1:7708-10770 GCA_964571285.1 uncultured Nocardioidaceae bacterium
CGCCGCCCGACCGCTGCGATCGTCCTCGATCCGGTCGGCACCAACGCGGCCGACGTGCTCGCGCCGTACGAGGTGCTGGCCCGGTCCGGGCACTACAACCTCTACACGGTGGCCGAGCAGCGCCGGCCGGTTCCGCTGAACGGCGGCGCGGACCTCGTGCCGGACCTCACCTTCGACCAGCTGGACCGGCGGACCGGCGGGGCCGCCGACGTCGTGGTGGTGCCGGCGTTCAACGACACGACCGGCTCCGGGCGTGCGCCGGTCGTGTCCTGGCTGCGCATGCAGGCGGCCGGAGGCGCGCGGCTGCTCGGCGTCTGCATCGGTGTCGAGCAGGTCGCGGCGACCGGGGTGCTGGACGGCCGTCCGGCCACGACGAACTGGCTGTGGCGGTCCATGCGCGGCATCGAGGACCGATACCCCGAGGTGGACTGGGTGGACGGGGTCCGCTACGTCGACGACGGGTCGGTGATCACGACCGCGGGCGTGCTGTCTGGCATCGACGGCGCGCTGAGGGTGGTCGAGACCGACGCCGGGACCGGCGTAGCCCGCTGGGTGGCCCACGAGGTCGGCTGGCCGCACTACACGCCCGGGCACGCCGCGCGGATCGAACAGTCCCGACCGGGGCCGGCCGACGCGGTGGCGCTGCTGAACGTCGGCTTCCGCACCCCCGAGGCCACCGGGGTGCTGCTCACCGAGCGCGTCGGCGAGATCGAACTGGCCTCGGCGCTGCGTCCGTACACGGAACTCTCGTTCGTGGCCCAGCTCAGCGTGGTCAGCGCCGACGGCGGTGCGGTCCGCACGCGGCACGGGCTCACCTTCCTGCCCCGGGGCCGGCTGGCGGGCATAGCCGGGGAGGTCGACCGGCTGCTGGTGCCGGGACTGGACGCCTATCACCGCGGTGCCGCCGCCGTCGGAGGGGTACGAGCGGTCGGGACCAGCGTGGTGTTCCTGCACCAGCACGCCGGGTTCCCGTTCGACGCCGCGCTCCGCGACATCGCCCGGCATGCCGACCGGGCGACCGCGACCTGGGTGAGCAAGTCGCTGGAGTACCGCCCCGCCGGTGAGCTGACCGGCCCGATGCTGCCCTGGAGACCGATCGGGCTGGCCGCTCTGGTCGCCGGGGCCACGGCGTTGCTGTGCTGGCTGGCGATCCGCTGGGTGCGCCGGCGACCCGCGGTACGCCGGTTCGTCGGGCACTACCTCGAGATGGTGCTGGCGATGCTGGCCGGGATGGGGCTGCTGGCGCCGCTGTGGTCGTGGCTGCTGCCCGGGCTCGATGACCGGCCCGCCCTGGACGTACTCGCCATGGCCGCGAGCATGGTCGTCGGCATGGGCCTGTGGATGCGGATCCGCGGTCACGGCCGGCCGATGATCGCCGAGATGTCGGCGGTGATGGTCGCCCCGTTCGTGGTGCTCCTGGGACCGTACGCCGCCGGATGGCTCAGCGGCGACGCGCTGTCCGGGCTCGGCCATGTGCTGATGTTCCTCGCCATGCTCGCGCTGATGCTGATCCGCCGCGAGCACTACGGCCGGCCGCAAGGGTGGGCCTGGCGCCGGCCCGGCGACCCCCGACGACGTGACCGTGGGACGGGCACGGCAGACCGCCGCCCTCCCGAGATGAGTGGCTCACTCCCGAAGGGAGCAGACGATGAGTGAGGACCAGATCCGTACGTTCGTGACGGCTTGGACGTCCGCCGAGCAGCGGGGTGACGTCGATGCGCTGGACACGATGCTGGCGGACGACTTCAGCGCGATCGGCCCACTGGGCTTCGTGCTCGCCAAGCCCGACTGGCTGGACCGGCACGCGACCAGGTCGATGGTGTACGACTCGTTCGTGGTGGAGGATCCGGTGGTCCGGAGGTACGGCACCGCTGTGATCGTCACCGGGCGGCAGCACAGCGTGGGCAGGTACCGCGGACATCCCGCGCCGGGTGCGCTGCGCAACACACTGGTGCTGACCGACGACGAGGCGGGGCTGCGGCTGCGGCACCTCCAGATGAGCTTCATCGCGGGTACGCCCGGCGCCCCGCCGATCCCCGGCGCGGCACGCATCCAGGACGGGCCCGCCGCCTCTTAGCTAGGGGGTGGCCGGGCGGCTCGGCGCGGCCTCATTGCCGTACCCGGTCGACCCGGTGGTGGTCGGCGACCATGATGCAGGTGGCTTGACCCTGACACGATGTCAGGTTCGACGATCGGAGCATCATGTTGAACATCGGAGAGTTCGCCCGGCTCGGGCAGGTCTCGGTCCGGATGCTGCGCCACTACGACGGGATCGGGCTGCTCAACCCGGCCCAGGTCGACCCGTGGTCCGGCTACCGGTACTACGCCGCGGTGCAGTTGCACCGGCTGAACCGCATCATCGCGCTGAAGGGCCTCGGCTTCACGCTCGAGCAGGTCCGCTCGATCGTGGACGCCGAGGTCAGCGGTGAGGAGCTCCGCGGGATGCTGCGGCTGCGCCGGGCGGAGCTGGCCGAGCGGATCGCCCAGGACCGATACAGCCTGGACGATGTCGAGCGGCGTCTCCGCATCATCGAGAGGGAGGGCGTCATGTCCCAGCACGAGTTCGTCGTCAAGCCGCTGGCCGCCACCAGGGTGGCGAGCCTCAACGAGACGGTCGGTGAGGTCGAGCAGATCGGCCAGGTGGTGGGGCCGCTGTTCGAGCGGCTGGAGTCCCGACTGCGGGAGGTCGGCGCCAAGATCGTCGGTCCGGCCGTGGCGTGCTACGGGGCGGACGGCGAGAACATCCGAGTCCAGGTGGGCTTTCCGTTCGCCGGTGCGCCCGACGACACGTTCTCGGTCGAGGAGGTGCCCGCCGAGCCGGAGGCGGCCACGCTGATCCATCGTGGCGCCATGGACAGCATCGGCGAGTCGTGGCAGGCGCTGGCCGCCTGGGTGGCCGAATCGGGCTACGAGCTGTCAGGGGTGTGCCGGGAGGTGTATCTGGAGACGCCGATGGACGATCAGTCGAAGTGGGTCACCGAGCTGCAGCAGCCGTTCCGCCGGCCCTGACCGCGCCCGGCCCGCCTCAACATCCGACGGCAAGATCCGACCGGCGTACCTGG
>CAZNCE010000122.1:0-10703 GCA_964571285.1 uncultured Nocardioidaceae bacterium
CCACCGCCACCGCCAAGTGATGTCCCGCGACATCCCGGACACCCGGACCCGCGCAAGCGTGGATCCGGGTGTCCGTTCATTGGGGCCTGCGTGGACTGCCGCGCCGATGTCGCAAAGCCGGTCAGTTGAACACCACGTACGTGAACCGGCGCCCTGGGCTGCCGATCGCCACGAAGTGCCCGTCCCCGATCGACCGGACCGAGGTCGGGATCGCGCCGCCGTGTCCGACGTACTGGACGACGATCACGCTGCTGGACGTCACGTGGGGATCCTCGATCAGGAGGTGGCCGCTACGCGTCGACGAGGCGGTCTGGGAGGGTGGGAACGTCCAGATCCGCTGGGATGGGAACGTCGTGTTGTCCCCACGGGGCCCCCGGGGACCCCGATGTCCCCGGGGCCCCCGCGGCCCCTCCTCACCCTGGGGTCCTCGCGGCCCCACCTTCCCCTGGGGACCTTGCGGACCGACCTCGCCCTGGGGACCTTGCGGACCGACCTCGCCCTGGGGTCCCTGCGGACCGGCGGGGCCGGGAGGTCCCTGCGTCGTCTCGACCAGCTTCTGCCAGCCCGTGCCGACCCCCGGCTCGCCGGTGCCTGGCTCGCCCGGGGCAACCCAGACGTTTCCGGCATGGGTGACGACGTTGAAGGCCGAGTACGGGCTGCCCTGTTCCCAGGCCCCGGCCCAGTTCATGGCGCACGGGTGATCCTCCACCTCTGTGTGATCGAGAGTCGCTGGGTTTTGGTCGAGGAACCAGGTGACCTGAGGCATGATCGGCGACTCCTGGAAGGAGACGCGGAACACCGACGGATGCGTACCGGGCAGGAACGTCGTCGGCTGGCCGCGATACTGCTGCCCCGGGAAGAACAGGTTGTCCGAGCCGATCGGCTCCTCGATCGGCTCGTCGGTCGTGTTCGTGTAGCCGAACGTCCCATAGATCGTCGACGTTCGCGTGTCCTTGTAGGCACAGTTGACGAAGGGGATCAGATCCGTCGACGGCTGTGCTGCCACGGGTGCGACCGCGGCCGACGAGGGACCGGCAGCCGCGCCGGCGGCGCACAGTGCCGCCCCCGCTGTGGCCGAGGCGAGCATCCTGGTGATCCCTGCCATCTCGACGCTCCTTCGCCGGTCATCCCCAGGCGCGTCGAGATTCCGGCGCGCACCGGCCAGTGTCGAGCGCGCACCCACCCAAGACATCCGCCATCGAGACGGATCTTTTGAACCACCGGGTCGATGTCGGCACCCACCAGGGCTGGCGCACCTGCTTGGCAACGGCCCGGAACCGGAGCACGCTGACGTCAGGAGCCTCGCCGAGGAGCACGGCATGGATCTGCGCGCCCTGTATCGCCGATCGGCGGAGTACTGGCTGAACCAGCTCACGTCCATCACCGAGGACCAGTGGGAGCTGCCGACTCCCTGTCCCGACTGGACGGTACGCCAACTGGTGGCCCACATCGTCGCTGAGAACCGTTGGACGGTGCCGTTGGTGGAGGGGCAGACCCTCGCCGAGATCGGTTCGCGGTTCGACGGCGACCTGCTCGGCGACGACCCGATCGCCGCCGCGCTGGCGGCCGCTCAGACCGCCGAGAATGTGGTGCTCGAGAGGCTGCCGCAGGGCGGCAAGGTGCACCTGTCGTACGGCGAGGAGGAGCTGGGTGAGTACGTGCGCCAGCTCGCCGCCGATCATCTGATCCACGGGTGGGATCTGGCGGCCGCGATCGGTGGGAACACCACCCTGGACCCGCAGCTGGTTGCGGAGGTGGCTGCCTGGTTCGCCGAGCGGGAGGATGCCTACCGCGGGAGTGGGGCGATCGGCCCACGCAGCCCGCTCTCGGGTGACCCGCAGAGCGACCTGCTCGCCGGCTTCGGGCGCCGGGCCGGCTGGAGCATCAACGACTCGACGCTGGCCCGGTTCTCCAAGGCCTTCGGCGCCGGCGACGTACCCGCGATCATGGCGCTGATGACCGACGACTGCGTCTTCGAGTCGACCTCCCCGGCACCGGACGGGCACCGCTACGAGGGTGCCGACGCGGTCCGCGCGGTGTGGGCTGAGCTGTTCACCAAGACGCCGGACCCGGTGTTCACTGAGGAGGAGGCGTTCGTCTGCGGCGACCGCGCGGTGCTGCGATGGCGGTTCGACTGGGGCGCCGGAGAGCCGGACGCCGGTCATGTCCGCGGCGTCGACGTCCTCCGGCTGCGCGACGGGAAGGTCTGCGAGAAGCTGTCGTACGTCAAGGGGTGAGCCGCCACCCGGGCGACCGCACCGGTCGCATCGCCGCAGCGACTGAATGCTGAACTTTTCGCACCAGGCCGACGGCCCGTCGCGGCACCGCCGGTCGATACCATGAGCCGGTCGTCGGCGAGGGGCCCTCTGCGTGAACGTTGAGCAGCTGGACACGTTCCTGCTCGTGGGCGCGGCTGCCCTGCTGCTCGCGGTCCTCGCGGTCCGGGTCACTACGACGGCCGGGTTGCCCTCGCTGCTGTTCTACCTGCTGATCGGCGTCCTCCTCGGTGACGAGTTCATCGGCATTCCGTTCGAGGACTTCGAGCTCGCGCATGCCCTGGGCTTCGGCGCGCTCGTGCTGATCCTGGCGGAAGGCGGCTTCTCCACCCGTTGGTCGGAGGTACGGTCGTCGATCCCGCTGGGTGCGATCCTGGCCACCGTTGGGGTGGCTGTCAGCACCGGGCTGATGGCCGTGGCCGGACACTATGTGCTCGGCATGGAGTGGAAGCTCGCGGTGCTGCTCGGGGCCGTCACGGCGCCCACCGACGCGGCGGCGGTGTTCAGCGTGCTCCGCCGCGTACCCCTGCCGCGGCGTCTGACCGGTGTGCTCGAAGCGGAGTCCGGGCTCAACGACGCACCGACCGTGCTGCTGGTGACCGCGGTCAGCACGGGCGCGGTGGTCGAGCACCACCCCGTCGTGCTGGGCCTGTTGATCCTGGTCGAGCTGCTCGGCGGGGTCGCCGTGGGCCTGGTCATCGGGTTCGCCGCCGTGTGGGTGATGCGGCGGGTCGCGCTCCCGGCCCCCGGCCTGTACCCGATCACCGTGCTCGGGTTCATCGTCGTCGGCTACGCCGGCGCCGCGGCCATCGAGCTCAGCGGGTTCGCCGCGGTGTACGTGGCCGCGCTGGTGCTGGGCAACTCCGAGCTGCCGCACCGGGTGGCCACCAAGTCTTTCGCCGAGGGGGTCGGCTGGCTGGCCCAGATCGGTCTGTTCGTGATGCTTGGGCTGCTCGCCACCCCCGACCGGTTCACGGTCTTCGAGGTGCTGATCGGGCTGGCGGCCGGCGCCATCCTCACCTTCGTGGCAAGGCCGGTCTCGGTGTTCGTGTCCGCGGTCGGCTCCGGCCTGTCGCTGCGCCAGCAGCTCTTCCTCGGCTGGGCCGGCCTGCGCGGTGCGGTTCCGATCGTGCTCGCGACCATCCCGCTGGCCGAGGGGGTCTACCACGCCCATCGGCTGTTCGACGTGGTGTTCGTGCTGGTGGTCGTCTACACCGTGCTGCAGGGACCGACCATTCCGGCGGTGGCGCGGTGGCTGCGACTGGCCATCCCCGACCAGGCGACCGAGCTCGAGGTCGAGGCCGCGCCGTTGGACCGGGTCGCCGCCGACCTGCTGCAGGTCAGGATCGGGGCGCGGTCGAGGCTGCAGGGCGTCGAGGTCCGCGAGCTGCGACTGCCCCGCGGCGCCTCGCTCTCGCTGATCGTCCGCGACCAGGGCAGTTTCGTCCCCACGCCCAGCACCGTGTTGCGCGAGGACGACGACCTGCTGGTCGTGACGCCTCGATCGCTACGTGAGGAGACCGAGGCACGTCTGCAGGAAGTCACCCGCTACGGCCGGTTGGCCGGCTGGCTCAACCCCGGCCGACCGAACGGCGACGACACCTGAACCCGGCCGCGGCCCGGCGGGGGCCGAGCGTGCCGTACCGCCAACCGCCGGTGGATCCGGGCACCTTCGGTTAGTCGGCGTCACCGTCTCCCGCGGGCGTGCACTCCGGCGACGATGCGACCGTGACCTGCCGCGGTGCCTTGGGCTTCAGGCTCTCGAACTCCGAGCCGACCATCACGTTCACGCCCGGCCCCGGCGGGTTCGGCCGGTCGAGGATCCGGGCCCGGCGGAACTGCTTGACCACGAGTTGCACGGCAGCCGACTGCGGCTTCGGGGTCCACACCACGACACCGTCGAAGTTCGCGTCGTGTGGGGCCACGTCGATCTCGCCGCGCTTGAAGCCGCGCCGGTTCAGGGCATCCATCACCTCGCCACCGGTTCCGGTGGGTGCGCCGGCGTTGTAGACGCTGACCAGGACCTTCTTGGCCGTGGTCTTCTTCGGCGGCGGCGTGGTGCACACCATCGACGGAGTCGCCGCCGGCTCCTCGGTGGCGGTCCGCCCGTCCTGCAGCGTCGTCCAGGCCCACCAGGACGCGCCCACCACGATGCCGAGCAGCACCAGCATGGTGATGGTGGTGCGCACGTGGCTCACGGCAGGTCCTCACGGGTGTGACGAAGCGTCGACGAGCCGGGTCGGTCCGGTCGTTTTGCCGGATCGCCCGCCCCGGCGGTCACCCATGGAATTGTAACGATTGCCGGGAACCTGTTCCCCCGCACGCTAGCCTTCGTCCAGCCACCGGCAGGTCGCCGTGGCGGCCCGACGAAGGAGGGTCCGATGCCGGCTGAGCAGGATGTCGTGGCGGAGGCCAGGGACGGGTACGCGTTCGACGGCGCGGCCCTGCATCTGGGCGCGCTGGTGGAGGCCGACGGCGAGAGTGTGCACGCCGACGTGCCGATCCGCATCCCGCTCGGCATGCTCAACCGGCACGGCCTGGTCGCCGGGGCCACCGGCACCGGCAAGACCAAGACCCTGCAGCTGCTGGCCGAGCAGCTGAGTGACCAGGGGGTGCCGGTCTTCGCCCCCGACATCAAGGGCGACCTGTCCGGCCTGGCCGCCGCCGGCGCCAGCAGCGACGCCATCGCCGAACGGTCCCGGCAGGTCGGCGTCGACTGGACCGCGCGGTCGTTCCCGGTGGAGCTGTACGCCCTCGGCGGGGAGGGCGCCGGCATCCCGCTGCGCGCCACCATGTCGTCGTTCGGGCCGACGCTGCTGGCCAAGGTCCTCGACCTGAACAAGACCCAGGAGTCCTCGCTCGGACTGGTGTTCCACTTCGCCGACAAGGCGGGGCTGCCGCTGCTCGACCTGGCCGACCTCCGTGCCGTACTCCAGTTCCTGGTCAGCGACGAGGGCAAGGCCGAGCTGAAGGGCCTCGGCGGGCTGTCGTCGTCCACCGTCGGGGTGATCCTGCGGGAGCTGATCGCGTTCGCCGACCAGGGCGCGGATGCGTTCTTCGGCGAACCCGAGTTCGACTCGGCCGACCTGCTGCGCACCGACGCCGATGGCCGCGGCATCATCTCGCTGCTCGAGCTCCCGCACCTGCAGGACCGACCGAAGGTGTTCTCCACCTTCTTGATGTGGCTGCTGGCCGATCTGTTCCACGACCTGCCCGAGGTGGGGGACGTGGACAAGCCCAAGCTGGTGTTCTTCTTCGATGAGGCCCATTTGCTGTTCGACGACGCGTCCGAGGCCTTTCTGGACGCGATCACGCAGACTGTGCGGCTGATCCGGTCCAAGGGCGTCGGCGTCTTCTTCGTCACACAGGCGCCGACGGACGTACCCGACGAGGTCCTCGGCCAGCTCGGCTCGCGGGTCCAGCATCAACTGCGGGCACACACCCCCAACGACGCCAAGGCGCTCAAGGCCACCGTGTCCACGTTCCCGGTGTCGGGGTACGACCTGGCGCAGGTGCTCACGCAACTTGGCATCGGCGAAGCCGTGGTCACGGTGATGAACGAGAAGGGCGCACCCACCCCGGTGGCGTGGACCCGGATGCGGGCCCCCGAGTCGTTGATGGACCCCGCGCCCGCCGACGAGCTGACCCGGATCGTCGACGGCTCCGCGCTGGCCGGGAAGTACGCCGAGCGGATGGACCGCGAGTCGGCCAAGGAACGCCTCGCCAACCGGCTGGAGGCCGGCGCGCGGGAGGCTCAGGCCGACCCTGCCGGGCAGCCCGGCGGCGGGGCCGGGAAGCGGGCGGCGAAGAAGGGGTCGAAGCGCACCGAGCCGGGCGGCAGGTTGCCGGACCTCACCACGGTCGGCAGCGGCGACGACTCGCTGCTGGACGACCTGCTCGGATCGCCGGCCACCAAAGATTTCCTGCGCAGCGCCGGCCGGACCGCGGCACGCGAGGTGATCCGCGGGATCTTCGGCATCGGCCGCCGCCGCTGACCGCTCACCCGTCCCGCGGCGGGCCAGCCCGATTGTCAGCCAACCGTCGCACTGTTATCGCGGCCGCCGACCTGACAACTGGGGGCGCCGAGGGGATCACTCGCCGGGGAACGGCTGACGCATCCCGTCGGAAGCGGCCAACTCGCGCAGCTCCGCGACCTGCTCGGGCGACCAGCCCGGTGGCTGCAGCACCGCGGCCCAACCGTCGGCGTGCTCCCCGGAGTAGTTGTGCCCGTGTCCGGGCTCGGTGGAGAACCCCAGCGCCAGGTCGGCCGATACCTGCCAGAACGTCACGAACGGCACCCAGCGCGTCTGGGGCAGCACGTCGCGACCCCGCTGCTCGGCGAGCCAGTCCGGCCGGTTCAGGATCAGATCGGGGCTCCACCAGGTGATCGGGTCGGACGGATGCTGCAGGTACAGCACTCGGGACCGCTCCCACGGCGCATCCCGAGGCTCGATCGGCTCCCTGGGCACGTTGCTGAACCGGATGATCCGGCCGCCGCGGTAGATCGGCTCGATCTCCCGGCTCGGCGGATCCCGGTCGTCGATGAAGCCGCGGTAGAGCGGGTTGAAGTTCGGCGGGCCGACGAACAAGGCGCCGCTGGTCCGGTTGGCCAGGTCGAACTCCCCGCTGAACGCGGTCTCGCCGCCGAACGAGCCGAGGCTCTCCCCGAACACATACAGCCGGGGCCGGTCCTCCGCGGGCAACTCCAGCCACCGCTCGTACACCGCGTCGTACAACTCCCGGCCGGCCTCGCGGGCGCGCTCCTGGTCGACCAGGAAGGACAGCCACGAGGCCAAGTGGGAGTACTGGATGGAGACGATGGCCGAGTCTCCGTCGGTGAGGTATTCGAAACTGCCCGCCGAGCTCGGCTCCACCCACCCGGTGCCCGTGGTGGTGACCACCAGCAGGTTCTCGCGTTCGAACCCGCCCGCGCGGACGAGATCACGTACGGCCAGCTCGGCCCGCCGCTCGGTGTCTTCGGCGGCGCCCAGCCCTGCGTAGACCCGGATCGGCGTCATCGCCGGCCGACCGGTCAGCTCGGAGATGTCGGCCGCACCGGGTCCTCGACCGACGAAAACGCGCCCCTCGCGGCCCAGATCGTCCCACGAGACAAGGGAGTCCGGGCTGCCGGACCGCAGGGGTGTGTCCGGTTCGGTCACTCCGGAGGGCGTCTGCAGATCGCGCAGCGAGTAGGCCCGGTCGGCGAACCCGATCAGCCCGTCCCACAGCACGCCACTGGCCAGCAGGAAGGCGAGACCGGACACCACGACCAGGCCGGTCGCCCGGGCCGCTCGAACGCCCATATGCCGGGCCATCCGCTCCGACAGCCGCCGGTAGCCGTTGCGGAGCGCCCGGCACAGCGCGACCACGCCGACGAAGACCGGCACCGCGACCAGTGGGATCAGCAGGCTGGCGGCCGCCGGCGCCGGGGTGACGCCGACCAGTTCGCTGCCGCGGCGCTGCCAGACGATCCCGAAAACCAGCGAGGTCACCAGGGCGAGCGCAGCGGCGACCGCGAACACCTGCCACGAGCGGCGCGTCGGCCGCCGGGCCGGCCGATCCGCGAACTCGCGCCAGACCCAGGCCAGGAGCACTCCGAGGCCGTACCCGATCGCCGCGTCGATGCCGGCGACCAGCCCCTGGAAGTAGTACGGCCGGGGCAGCAGCGACGGGAGGAACGACAGGCAGCCGAAGGCCACTGCCATCCAGGCACCGGGCAGGGTGTAGTTCAGCCGGCGTCGTGCTCCGGCCAGCAGGCGTGCCGCCAGGAGCCTGCCAGCACCAGGATCCGGCGCGCTCGTGGTCGTCGAGCCGGATGCGGAGGGATCGGGCGCCTGAGCTTCGATGAGTCCGGACAGTACCAGTGCACAAGGGATCCAAAACGGCTCCGTGCCTGAGGGGAGACCCCGGCGGCCAGGGCCGACGACGAATCGGGCGTACAGGGGCGTATCTCCTTGCGGGGCGGGCGGGCGAGGCGCGCTCCCGCGGCGGAGGGCTATCGTGCAGAGTGCCGGAGCACGCCGCCGGCCGCCGAACTGAAGGGAGAGTCCATGTCGGAGCTCATCGTTATCGGATACGAGGACAAGGACGCCGCCAACAGGGCGTTCGAGGCCGTTCAGGATCTACATAAGGACTTCGTGGTCAATCTGGCAGGACTGGCGGTAGTCCACGTCGACGAAGACGGGAAGACGCACGTGGACACCCCTAGCAGGATCGTCGGTGCCTCGGCGGCGAACGGCGCTGTCTGGGGAATGATCTTCGGCCTGCTGTTCCTCACGCCCGGGCTGGGACTGCTTGCGGGCGCCGCGTTCGGGGGTCTGTTCGGCAAGCTGGCCAAGTCCGGGGTGAACGACGAGTTCCGCCGCCGCGTCCAGCAGCAGGTCCACCCCGGATCGTCGGCCGTGGTGATCATGGCCAACAAGATCACCGAGGACAAGTTCAACCAGGCGATGCAGCCGTTCGGCGGCACCGTGCTGAAGACCTCGCTCAACGAGGAGGACGAGCGCGAGCTTGCCCAGCAGCTCGCCGGGCAGACCGGCTGAGCCCTAGCGGCTGAGGGGTGCGGTCATGACCGGCGATGCAGATGCCGTCCCTCCCGACGTGACCCCACCCGACGCGACGCCGCCGCTCGCGACAGCTCGTACCCGACGGGCGTGGGTGCGCCCGGTGGTGATCGTCGCCATCGTGCTGGTGTGCGGCTGGCTGGTCAGCACGTTCCTCGGCTCCATCGACTGGTCCGCGGTCGGGGCGGCCCTGGGCCGGCTGAGCGTGTGGCAGGTGGCCGTCCTGGTCGGCATCCTGCTGGTGCGGCAGACGCTGAACGCGCTGCCGCTGGCGCTGTTCATCCCAGGTCTGGGAGTCCGCCGGGCACTGCTCAACGACCTGACGGCGGCGCTGATGGCGGTCGTGGCGCCGCCGCCCAGCGACATCGTGATGCGGGTGGCGATGTTTCGGTCGTGGGGGATCAACGCGGCCCGTGGGATCGCGGGCGCCACCATGAACATGCTGGTGTTCTATGTGAACCGGTTCGCCGTACCGGTGCTGGGCGCGCTGATCCTGGCGATCTTCGGCCAGGGCACGGACCGGATCGTGTTTGCCTGCGTCTGTGGGGTGATCGCGATCATCCTGGGCACGGTCGTGGCGCTGCTGGTCCGGGGAGAGGGCCTGGCCGCTTGGTTCGGGACGTCGGCCGGGCGGATCGTTCGCCGGGTGCGCTCCAGCGTCGATCCGCACGCCTGGGCGGTGTCGGCTACCCGGTTCCAGGCGCTGATCGGTGAGAAGTTCCGCCGCGGTTTCCCCTTCTCGCTGGCCGGGCTGGCCGCCATGGTCGTGGTGGAGTCGTGCATCCTGCTGCTCGCGCTGCGCTTCGTCGGGGTGTCCGCGGCCGCCCTGCCGGCGTACATCGTGATCGGTGCCTTCCTGCTCGGCTATCCGTTGACGTTGCCGCCGTTGATGGGGCTCGGCATCTACGACGTGGTGCTGCTCGGCGCGTTCATGGAGGTGGGCGGCGACTCGCTCGAGGCACGGATCATCGCCGCGCTGACCATCTGGCGGGCGACCACCATCCTCGGGCCGATGATTCTCGGCATCGGCAGCACCGTGCACTGGCGCTGGCGCATGGCCCACGACGCCGTGGCCGGGACGAGCTAGCTGCGGCTCTCGGTCAGCGATGCTCCGGATTGGGCTGGTCCGGCGCGCAGCCGGCGTCCCACTGACTGCGCCGATTGCCGTAGGCGGGTACGCCACCGGCCTGCTCCAGCATCCTGGCCAGGTGCATCAGGTTGTAGGTCATGAACGTGGTGTTGCGGTTGGTGAAGTCGTTGTCCGGGCCACCGGAGCCGGGGTCCAGGTACGACGGGCCCGGTCCCGCCTCACCGACCCAGCCGGCGTCGGCCTGCGGCGGGATCGTGTAACCCAGGTGCTGCAGGCTGTAGAGCACGTTGGAAGCGCAATGCTTGATGCCATCCTCGTTGCCGGTGATCAGGCAGCCACCGACCAGGCCGTAGTAGGCGTACTGCCCGTCGTCGTTGAGCAGGCCGGAGCAGGCGTACAACCGCTCGATCACCCGCTTCATCACCGAGCTGTTGTCCCCGAGCCAGATCGGGCCGGCCAGCACCAGGATGTTGGCCCGAAGCACCTGCCGGAAGATCGCCGGCCACTCGTCGACCGCCCAGCCGTGCTCGGTCATGTCGGGCCAGACCCCGGTGGCGATGTCGTGGTCGACGGCGCGGATCTCCTCCACCTGCACGCCGTGGTCGCGCATGATGCGGCCGCTCAGCCGGACCAGCCCGTCGGTGTGGCTCGGCTCGGGGGAGCGCTTCAGCGTGGTGTTGATGAACAGCGCCCGCAGCCCGTCGAAGCGAGGGGCGGCGTCGGTATCGGTGGCTGGGGTGTCGGCCGGTGGGGTGTCGGCCGGTGGGGTGTCGG
>CAZNCE010000123.1:0-10535 GCA_964571285.1 uncultured Nocardioidaceae bacterium
GGCAGCCGAGAGCGGCGACCACGTCGCACAGCGGACCGAGCTGCTCCGCACCGAGAGCGGCCAGATCGAGGCAGCCGCCGGGCACGCCCACGACCCAGATGCTGCCGAACCGCCATCCGTCACCCGCCGGCCGGCGCGTGAACCGCACCGTGAAGGACTCGTCGCCGAGCCGCAGGCAACTCCGGCAGGTGAACACCTGACCGACGCCGCGCCGCTCGGTCTCCCAGAACGAGGGCGGCGGCGGCTGCCGGGCGAACTCCGCCAGCGCCAGGTCCGGTGGCTGCCAGTTCTCCTGGAGCAGCGCCTCCAGGTCAAACATGGTCATGCCGCGTCCCTGGGTCGGGGGAACCGTTGACACCGGCACGCTAAGCAGCCCCGTACGAATCGTCAGGGTGCGCCGGTCCCGACCTTCGGTCCAAGTCAGTTGCCCGGTCGGGCAACCACGACCGGGTCAGCGGCAAGCGGTCAGAGACCGGCCGCGCCCAGCGGGCTGGTCTCGACGTCGTCGTCGCCGTACCGCTCGCGGCGGTTGCGCCGGCGGCGGCAGTACTCCAGCCCGAGCAGCCCGAGCCCGAACCCGGCCACACAGGTCCACAGCCACCAGGCGCGGCCGGTGTCCTGCAGCGTCCCGTAGAAGGGGAGCAGCGCCAGGAAGGCGATCACCCACACAGCGGTGCCCACCGCGACAGTGCGCACCCCGTCGACGTCCAGCGGCGACACTTCAGCGGTGGACAGCGGCGACACCTCGGCCGCGGCCTGCGGCCGTTCCTCGTCCTCCACACGCTCAGCCTAGCGACGAAGGGCCCGGCGACCGACACCAGCACGAGGCTCCCGGTGCCCGACGCGTACCGGTTCTGGCATGCTGCAACCGGCCACGCCGCCGGCCGAGGCGGTGTTCCCACGGGAAGGGCGCGGAATGTCCACCACTGGTGTCGTCGATCAGCGGAGCCCGATCGACCGCTTCTTCAAGATCACGGAACGTGGTTCCACGGTTGCGCAGGAAGTACGCGGGGGTGTCGTCACCTTCTTCGCGATGGCCTACATCGTGGTGCTCAACCCGCTGATCATCGGTTTCGTCCCCGACGACTCGGGGGCGTTCCTGGGCGGGGGGAGCGAGCCGAACATCGCCGCCATCGCGGCCGGCACCGCATTGGTGGCCGGCGTGATGACGATCCTGATGGGGGTGGTGGCCAACTATCCGCTGGCGTTGGCGACCGGGCTCGGGCTGAACGCGTTCGTCGCCTACTCGCTGGCCGCGGCGCCGAACATGACGTGGGCGGATGCGATGGGCCTGGTGGTGATCGAGGGCCTGGTCATCCTGGTCCTGGTGCTCACCGGATTCCGCACCGCCGTGTTCAACGCCATTCCGGGTCAGTTGAAGGTCGCGATCAGTGTCGGCATCGGGATGTTCATCGCGCTGATCGGCTTCTTCGACTCCGGCTTCATGACCCGACCGTTCAGCGCGTCGGCGCCGCCGGTCGAGCTGGGCATCGGTGGAGTGCTGATCGGCTGGCCGGTGGCGGTGTTCTGCATCGGCCTGCTGTTGATGATCATCTTGTTCGTCCGCCAGGTGCGGGGCGCGATCCTGATCGGGATCGTGGCGACCACGGTGCTCGCCATCATCGTCGAGGCGATCGCCAAGGTCGGCAGCCAGTACTACGACGCGGAGACGAACGCGATCGTCAACCCACAGGGCTGGGGCCTCAACACGCCCGGCATGCCGGAGTCGTGGTTCGATCTCCCCGACCTGTCGCTGATCGGCCAGTTCAGCCTGCTCGGCTCCTGGGAGAACATCGGCTTCATCTCGGTGGTGCTGTTCGTCTTCACGCTGATGCTGGCCGACTTCTTCGACACGATGGGCACGATGACGGCGATCGGTGCCGAGGCCGGGCTGCTCGACGAGCAGGGCCGGCCGCCGCGCACCGGCCAGATCCTGGTCGTGGACTCGCTCGCCGCCGCCGCCGGTGGGGCCGCAGCGGTGTCCAGCAACACCTCCTACATCGAGTCCGCCGCCGGTGTCGCCGAGGGCGCGCGCACCGGGCTGGCGAACGTCGTCACCGGGGTGCTGTTCCTGATCGCGATGTTCTTCGCGCCGCTGGTGGAGGTGGTGCCGTTCGAGGCGGCCACGCCGGCCTTGGTGCTGGTCGGGTTCTTGATGATGACGCAGGTCCGCGGCATCGACTGGACCGACTTCGACGTGGCGCTGCCGGCCTTCCTGACCATCGTGCTGATGCCGTTCACGTACTCCATCTCCGTGGGCATCGGTGCCGGCTTCGTGACGTACGTGCTGATCAAGGTGATCCGTGGACGGGCGGCGCAGCTGCACCCGCTGATGTGGGTGACCGCCGGGATGTTCATCATCTACTTCGCGATCCACCCGATCCGCGAGCTGTTCGGCGTCGGCTGATCCGTTCCGCGGGGTACGGCGACGAGTGACCGACCCCACGTTTAGTTAGCAAGCCTAATGAGCTATGCTAACTAAACGTGGTTGCTACATCATCGATCGACACCCGCTCCGATGCGGGACTGGCGCGTAGCCTCCGCAACTCGATCCTCCGGCTGGCCCGCCGGATGCGCTCCGAACGCACCGACACCGGACTCACCCTCAGCCAGCTGAGCCTGATGGGCACGCTGCACCGTCGCGGCCCGTCGACCATCGGAGAACTCGCCGACGCGGAGAAGGTCCAGCCCCCGTCGATGACCCGCACCGTCACCTGCCTGGCCGACCTCGGCATGGTGCATCGCGAGCCCCACCCGCAGGACAAGCGGCAGGTCGTGGTGCACCTCACCGAGACCGCGGAGCAGGTGCTGCACGAGGACCGCCGGCGCAAGGACGCCTGGCTGGCCACTCAGCTCACCGGCCTCGAACCGGAGGAACGCCGCCTGCTGCGTCAGGTCGCGCCGATCCTCGAGAGGCTAGCCGCTGCGTGAGGTCGACCTTCCGTGCGCTCGCTATCCGCAACTACCGGCTCTACGCCACCGGCGGCCTGATCTCCAACATCGGCACCTGGATGCAGCGGGTGGCCCAGGACTGGCTGGTGCTCGCGCTCACCGGGAGCGCCGCCGCTCTCGGGGTCACCACCGGCCTGCAGTTCCTGCCGATCCTGCTGTTCTCGCCCTACGCCGGCGTGATCGCGGACCGCTTCCCCAAGCGGCGGGTGCTGGCCGTGACCCAGACCTCGATGGGCGTCGCCGCCGCCGCGCTCGGGCTGCTCGCCATCACCGGCCTGGTGCAGCCCTGGCACGTGTACGTGCTGGCGTTCCTGTTCGGCACCGGCTCCGCGTTCGACGCGCCGGCCCGGCAGGCGTTCGTCAACGAGATGGTCGGCCGCGACCACGTGGCCAACGCCGTCGGCCTCAACTCGGCGTCGTTCAACCTCGCCCGGATCATCGGCCCCGCCGTCGCCGGGTTCATGATCGCCGGCTTCGGCGGCGGCGTCTGGGCGACCGGCTGGGCCATCCTGCTCAACGCCGTCACGTACGGCGCGGTCGTGCTGTCGCTGGCCATGATGCGACCGAGCGAGCTGTACCTCACCGCGCGCGTCGCCCGGGCCAAGGGTCAGGTCCGCGCCGGCTTCCGGTACGTGCGCTCGCGGCCCGACATCATGCTGGTGCTCACGATCGCCTTCGTGGCCGGGACGTTCGGGATGAACTTCCAGATGACCACGGCGATCATGGCCACCGAGGTCTACGGCAAGGGTGCGTCCGAGTACGGCATCCTGGGCTCGGTGATGGCGGTCGGCTCGCTGGCCGGCGCGCTGATCGCGGCCCGTCGTACCGAGGTGCGGCAGCGCCTGGTGGTCGGCGCCGCGCTGGTGTTCGGGGCGGTCGAGGCGGTCACCGGCCTGATGCCCACCTACGTGACGTTCGCGCTGGCCCTGCCGCTGTGCGGCCTGGCGGCGCTGACCATGATCACGGCCGCGAACGCGTTCGTGCAGATGCACACTGACGCGCACATGCGCGGCCGGGTGATGGCGCTGTACATGACGATCTTCATGGGCGGCACCCCGGTCGGTGCCCCGGTCCTGGGCTGGGTGGCCGAGGAGTTCGGCGGGCGCTGGCCGTTGATCGCCGGCGGGCTGCTGACCCTGCTGGGCACCGCGGTCGCGACGCTGCTGTTCACCCGCCACAGCGGGATGGTGCTGCGCGCCCACGTCGCGCCACGACTGCGCGTCGAGCTGCTGCCCCGCGAGGAACACCTGGCCCGCCGCAACGCCCGGTCCCGGCGGCGCGGTAAGCCGCTGGCCGCCTGAGCCGGGACCGGCAGGCCGCGCAGGGTGCACAATGAGGCTCCATGCGCCTCCACTTCACCGCCCCCGCGGCCGGTGTGGCCGGCCTCCTCGCCGCAGCCGCCCTGGCCGTACCCCCCGTCGCAGCCACCGCAGCCCCCGCCCAGCAGGCCACCGCGGACCGTGCCGATGCCGGCCCCGCCGCGGCCCGGTCCGCCCTCCCGCACTGGCAGCCCGTTCCGGTCGACACCGACCAGGGGTTCCGCGGCCTGGACGCGGTCGACCGGGACACCGCCTGGGTGACCGGCAGTGCCGGGGGAGTCTGGCGCACCACCGACGGCGGGGACACCTGGCGTGATGTGTCACCGGCCGGTGCCGCCGACCTGATGCTGCGCGACGTCGAGGCGCACAGCGCCCGCAGCGCCGTGGTGCTGGCGATCGGCCCGGGCGAGGACTCCCGGATCTTCGTCACCGAGGACGGCGGCCGGACCTGGGACCAGGCGTTCGTCAACGACGAGCCGACCGCCTTCTACAACTGCCTGGACTTCTTCCCCGGCGGTCAGCGCGGCCTTGCCGTCAGCGACCCGGTGGACGGCAAGTTCCGGATCCTGGGCACCCGCGACGGGGGCCACTCCTGGCACGTGCTGCCGGACCGCGGCATGCCGCCCGCCCTGGACGGCGAGTTCGGCTTCTCCGCCAGCGGCACCTGCATCGAGATCGCCGGCGGCCGTGACGTCTGGATCGGCTCCGGCGGCGCCGCGTCGCGGATCTTCCACTCCACCAACCGGGGCGTGACCTGGTCCGTCACCGACTCGACGATCCCGGCCACGGAGGCCGGTGGGGTGTTCTCGCTGGCCTTCCGCAACCCGCAGCAGGGCGTCGCCGTCGGCGGGGACTTCCTGGTCGAGGACAACGGCGTGGACGCCTCCGCGTTCTCCCGGCACGGCGAGGACTGGACCAACGGTGGCGACCTGCACGGCTACCGCTCCGGGGTGGACTGGGTGTCCGGGCACGGGCCTCGCACACTGGTCGCCGTCGGCCCCAACGGCAGCGACCTGACCACCGACGGCGGGCGGAGCTGGCGGGCCTTCGACGACGCCCGCTACGACGCGGTGGTGTGCACCACGGACGGTGGCTGCTGGGCCTCCGGCCCGGCCGGGACCGTGGCCCGACTGGCCTGGTGACGCGCCGGGACGCGGCGCAGCGCAGCCTGCGGCTGTTCGCCGCGGTCGAGGTGCCCGACCACGTTCGTGACTGGTTGCGCGACCGGGTCGCCGGCTGGCGCGACCGGCTCCCGGGCTGGCGGTGGTCCGACCCAGCCACCTGGCACGTGACGCTGGCCTTCTTCGGGTCGGTGCACGCCGCGCTCGTACCCGATCTGTCCGTGCGGCTGGCCAGGGCCGCGGGCCGGGCCGATGCGTTCGACGTGCGGCTCGCCGGGCTGGGAGCGTTCAGCCGGCCGGCCCGAGCGGGGGTGCTGTGGGTCGGGGTCGAGCAGCCGGGATCCGCCCGTGACACCCGCGGGGCTCCGGCCAAGAGGCGATCGGCTGCGCGCCCGGACCGCACCCCGCTCGCCGCGCTCGCCGACTCGGTGACCGCGGCCGGCCGGCGCGTGGGCATCGCCGTCGAGGAGCAGCGGCGCTACCACCCCCACGTCACGCTCGGCCGCCGTCGCGACCCGGTCGATCTGCGCCCGGCGCTGGCCGGGTTCGCCGGCGAGGACACACGGTCGGCGGCCTGGCGGGTTCGCGACTTCGTGCTGGTCGAGTCCCACCTCGGCGCCGCGGTACGGCACGAGGTGGTCGGTCGTTTCCCGCTCCGCGGCTGAGGCCGGCCAGTTGTCAGCCGATCACCGGATACGACCGGCGGGAGCGGGCCTGACAACTCGACCGCACCTGTGGCTGAGCCATGATGGTCGGGTGAACCCCCGCCACCGCCGGCTGGTGATCCCCGGTGTCCTCGTGCTGCTGCTGGTGATCGTCGTGGTGGCGGCAGTCGTCTGAGCCCGGAACGACCAGCGACGCCAGGCTGGTGGTGACCAGCGTTCCTTCGGCGGGTTCGCCGCCGAAGGCCGGCCCGAGGAGCCGGCCTTCCACGCAGGTCCGCTGTTTGACAGGCTCTGGGCATGGCGACGCCGTCCTCCGACTCGTTGACCGACGCGCTGGCCCAGGTCCGCGCGGCGCTGCTCGACGACGCCGGTCTGGTACGCGCCGTCGCGTCTGGGCGGCGCCGGGGCAATCAGCCGCCGTGGCGGCGCGTCGAGCTGCGCTACGTGGACCTCAAGGCGGGGCGGCGGCTGCAGCAGACGGCCTACGACGAGCGGCAGGCACACACCACGAATGCGAAGCCCGGCGCGGAGGCGGCCGCCGCGGTGGACCGGCTGCTCGACCAGCCCTACGGCAACTGGCACGTCGAGACCACCGCCGAGACGCTGCAGCTGCGCGTCACCAAGCGCGGAGGGGGGCAGCTGCACCGCGGGCCGTCGCACCGTGCCGCTGAGCCGGTGCGCACCCACGATCGGAGCAAACGGCGCAGCCTGCCGCCGTCCGACCCGATGCTGCACGCGGTCGGCATCAGCGACCGGGACGGCCGGATCAAGCCGTCCATGCAGGCGAAGTACCGCCAGGTCGAGGCGTTCGTCCGGCTGCTCGACGCCGGCCTGCAGGCGGCCGAACGGGCCGGTGCGCTGCCCGGCTCCTGGGATCGCCCGCCGCGGGTCGCGGACCTCGGCTGCGGCAACGCGTACCTCACCTTCGCCGCGTTCGCTCATCTGCGCGGAGCGCGCGGGCTGCCGGTGCGGATGTGGGGGATCGACGCGAACCCTGCCATGGTGCGGCGCAACACCGAGCTGGCCGAAGGGCTCGGCTGGGGCGATGACCTGACCTTCGTCGCCGGGCGCATCGAGGACACCGAGCTGCCCGTCCCGCCGGATGTGGTGCTCGCCCTGCACGCCTGCGACACCGCGACCGACGACGCGCTGGCCCGGGCGGTCGGCTGGGCGGCTCCGGTGATCCTGGCCGCGCCCTGCTGCCACCACGACCTGCAGGCTCAGCTGCGGTCCGCGGACACCCCGGCGCCGTACGCGGCGATGATGGCGGAGGGCATCCTGCGCGAGCGCTTCGCCGACGTGCTGACCGACACCCTGCGGGCCTCGCTCTTGCGCCGGTACGGCTACCGGGTCGACGTGGTGGAGTTCGTGGACAGCAAGCACACCCCGCGCAACACGCTGCTGCGGGCCGTCCGGCTGCCCGGCCGGGGGGTGGTGGCCGATCCCGGATACGACGAGTTGGTTTCGACCTGGGGCGTCCGGCCGGCGCTGGCCGACCGGCTCGGCGTGCCGTGAGGCGCGAGCCGCTCCGCCGCATCGACCGAACCCGGCTGGTCGCCGCCGCCGTGCTGGCGGCACTCACCGTACTGCCGCTCGCTGGGGCCGGGACCCCCGCCGCGGCCGGAACGGTGGCGCCGGCGGCGGCGCCCACCCCGGCCCCCGAGCCGGCCTTCCGGATCGCCGACGCGGAGGTCACCGAGTCCAGCGCCCTGGCGATCAGCCGGTCGCAGCCCGGGCTCGCCTACACGGTCAACGACTCCGGCGACACGGCGCGGGTGTTCAGCGTGGACATGTCCTCGGGCGCGGTCGTCGGGCGCACCCGGCTGGCGGGGGTGCAGGCGGTTGACGTGGAGGCGCTCGCGGCGATGCCGGGCGGCCGGTTGCTGGTGGCCGATGTGGGCGACAACGACTCGGAGCGGCCGACGGTGGCGGTGTATGTGATCGACGAGCCCGGCCACGGTGACAGCGTGGCCGACCCGCTGGCATCCATCGTGCACTACCCGGACGGCCCGCACGACGCCGAGGCGGTGCTGGTGCTGGACGGCGACCTGGTGGTCGTGACCAAGGCGGTGTTCGGTGCGGCCGTCTACCGCGCGTCGTTCCAGCCGGGGCTCCCGGTCCGGCTCCGGATGGTCGCGCCCGCACCGAGCCTGGTCACCGATGCGACCGTGCTCGGCGACGGCCGCCCGGTGCTGCGCACGTACGTCAGCGCGCTGGTGATGGACCGGGACTGGCGCGTGCAGCGCCGGATCACCCTGCCCCCGATGGCTCAGGGGGAGTCGCTCGCCGCAGACCCGCGGCGCCCGGTGCTCTACGCCGGCACCGAAGGAGTGGACTCGCCGGTCTACCGGATCCGTGTGGGTCCGGCAGAGCCGACGCCGGATCGGACGCCCGGCCCGACCTCAAGCCCGTCGACGACGGCGAGCCCGGCTGCCAGCACCCCGGAGGCGGCCGGCTCACCGGCCCCCGACCAGGGCCGGGACGACTCCGGCGCCCCGCCCGCCTGGACGCTGGCCGGTGGGGCGGTCGCGCTGCTCGTACTTCTCGTTGGCGGGTGGCTGGTCAGCCGAGCTGCTGCACGACGTAGTCGACGCACTCGGTGAGCGCCTCCACATCGGCGGGCTCGATCGAGGGGAACATGGCCACCCGCAGCTGGTTGCGGCCGAGCTTGCGGTAGGGCTCGACGTCGACCACCCCGTTGGCACGCAGTGCTTTCGCGACCGCCGCGGCGTCCACCGCATCGTCGAAGTCGATGGTGCCGACCACCAGCGACCGGGCCTGCGGATCGGCGACGAACGGCGTCGTGTAGGCGGCCTTGTCCGCCCAGGTGTAGAGCCGCGACGAGCTGTCGCTGGTGCGGCCCACCGCGAAGTCCAGACCGCCCTGCTGGTTCAGCCAGTCGGTCTGCTCGGCGAGCAGGAACAAGGTGGCCAGCGACGGGGTGTTGTAGGTCTGGTTCTTGCGCGAGTTGTCGATCGCGGTGGGCAGGTCGAAGAACGCCGGGACCCAGCGGTCGGTCGCCGCGATCTCGTCCACCCGGGCCAGTGCACGGGGCGACATGATCGCGATCCACAGCCCGCCGTCGGAGGCGAACGACTTCTGCGGGGCGAAGTAGTAGACGTCGGCCTCGGCCAGGTTGACCGGCAGCCCGCCGGCCCCCGAGGTCGCGTCGATGAGCACCAGCGCGTCGTCGTCGGCGCCCGCCACCCGGCGCACCGGCGCCATCACGCCGGTCGAGGTCTCGTTGTGCGGCCAGGCGTACGCGTCGACGCCGGCCTCGGCTCGTGGGGTGGGCAGCGTGCCCGGCGCGCTCTCCACCACGCTCGGGTCGGCCAGGAACGGCGCCTGCCGGGTGGCCGTGGCGAACTTGGCGGAGAACTCGCCGAAGCTCAGGTGCTGGCTGCGCTCCCTGATCAGCCCGAACGACGCGATGTCCCAGAACGCGGTCGTTCCACCGTTGCCGAGCACGACCTCGTACCCGTCCGGCAGGTCGAACAGCGTGGCGATCCCCTCGCGGACCCGACCGACCAGCGAGCGGACCGGGGCCTGGCGGTGCGAGGTGCCGAGCACCGAGGTGCCGGTCGCGGCCAGAGCCTGGACGGCCTCGGGCCGCACCTTCGACGGTCCGGAGCCGAACCGGCCGTCGCCGGGAAGGATGCTGGTCGGGATGGTGATCTGGGCGTCGGTCACAGGTGCGTCCTCGCGGTTTGAGGTGGTGGGCGGGAGGCTGACGACGCTGTCAGTGCGCCCCATTGTGCCAGTCGCCGGCCGGGACACCGCCGCCGGTCCACCCGCTGGGCTGGCCTACCCTCGCGCTCATGGACGACGAGACCGTGGCGGCCTGGCGACGCGAGTACATCGCCGGGGGACTGGCCGAGGACGACGTGCCCGGCGACCCGTACGCGCTGTTCGCCACGTGGATCGAGCAGGCCGGGACCGCTGGGCTGTACGAGCCGAACGGCATGGTGGTGTGCACCGTGGGCAGTGGCGGGCTGCCGTCGTCGCGGATGGTGCTGCTCAAGGGGTTCGACCAGGGTGGCTTCGTGTTCTACACCAACTACGAGTCCCGCAAGGCGCGCGAGCTGGCGGACAACCCGCGATGCGCGCTGCTGTTCCCGTGGCACCCGCTGGAGCGCCAGGTGCGGGTGGAGGGTGTGGCCGCGCGGCTGGACGCGTCCGCGAGCGACCGATACTTCGCGACCCGGCCGCGTGGCGCGCAGCTCGGGGCCTGGGCGTCGCCGCAGTCCCGCGTGATCGCCGGGCGGGACGAGCTGGATGCTGCCTACCAGGCGATGGCTGAGCGCTATCCCTCGCAGGTGCCGCGGCCCGCGCACTGGGGCGGCTTCCGGGTGCGCCCGGAGGCGGTGGAGTTCTGGCAGGGCCGGCCGGGGCGCATGCACGACCGGCTGCGCTACCGGCGGGCGGACACCGCTAGGACGGGCTGGGTGCTGGAGCGGCTGGCGCCCTGATCCTGGGGG
>CAZNCE010000124.1:0-10505 GCA_964571285.1 uncultured Nocardioidaceae bacterium
GAGCGCGGGGTCAGCGCGGAGGACGGTGTACCGGAGCGCGGGGTCAGCGCGGAGGACGGTCAGGCGGCGAGGACCAGCGCGGATCCGCCGGACGCGACGCTGCCCCGCTCCTCGACCCGCAACGGCATCCCGGTCTCGCGCCGGCGATCGGCGGCGAAGCCGACCGGCACGCGTACTCGCAACTCCTCGGCCTGCCGAGTCTCGAGCAGATCGAGGTAGCCCCGGTCGATCAGGTCCAGCAGCTGCAGGCCAAGAGCCCGGCAGACCGCCTCCAGGATCTCCGAGGAGCTCTCCTTGAGCCCGCGCTCGATCTCCGACAGGTACGGCGTGGAGACCTGGGCGTCCGCGGCCACATCGGACAGCGTGCGTTGTTGCGCGATCCGCTCCCGGCGCAGCACCCGGCCGATCACCTCGCGCAGCAGCGGCTGCCGTGCGGTCTTGCGTCCGTCGCCGTCCGCCTCGCGCAGCACCGGGCGAGGCCGGGTGCGGGGCCCCGGCGGGGCCGGCCGTGCCTTGGACATGACGCCTCCTGTGCGTACGCGTTGGTCCCATGCTAGTTCGCACCGGCCGGACCGGCCCGCCGGTTTCGCCAGCCGACCCAGCGGGCGCGGCTGCTCCGAAACGTTCGTCACGGTGCGTCCCCGGGACGAAATGCCGGGGGCCGGGTGGCGGGGGTCAGTGGCCGCGGTCGATCCAGTCCTGCAGGTGCGGGGCCTCGGCGCCGATCGTGGTGGAGTCGCCGTGACCGGTGAGCACCCGGGTCTCTCGCGGCAGCGTCAACAGCCGGGACCGGATCGACTCGATGATCGTCGGGAAGTCGCTGTAGGAGCGACCGGTCGCACCCGGGCCGCCGGCGAACAGGGTGTCACCGGAGAACAGCACCCCGAGGTCCGGTACGTGGAAGCAGCAGGCTCCCGGGGCGTGCCCGGGAGTGTGCAGCACGGTCAGCGTCACGTCGCCGATCTCGATGGTCTGCCCGTCGGCCAGCTCCCGGTCCGGCGCGGTGTCGTGGGTCATGTCCCACAGCACCCGGTCCCCCGGGTGCAGCGCCACCGGGGCGTCCAGTGCGCGGCCGACCGCGGGCGCGGCGTTCACATGGTCGTTGTGCCCGTGCGAACACAGCACCATCAGCAGTTGCCGGTCCCCGACCGCTGCGGTGATCGCGTCGGCGTCGTGGGCCGCGTCGATCACTACCGCCTGCCGGTCGTCGCCGATCACCCAGACGTTGTTGTCGACCTCCCACTCCCCGCCGTCCAGCGTGAAGACGCCGGAGGTCACCACGTGGTCCACCCGGACTCCGCCCGGCGACACCTGGTCGCTCACATCATCACCACCGAGCGCAGCACGTCGCCGCGCTGCATCTTGTCGAAGGCCGCCTCCACGTCGTCCAGTCCGATCCGTTCGCTGACGAACGCGTCCAGGTCGAGCCGGCCCTGCTGGTAAAGGTCGGTCAGCATCGGGAAGTCGCGGCTGGGCAGGCAGTCGCCGTACCAGCTGGACTTCAGCGCCCCGCCGCGCCCGAACACATCGAGCAGCGGCAGTTCGACGGTCATCTCCGGCGTGGGTACGCCCACGAGGACCACGGTCCCGGCGAGGTCACGCGCGTAGAACGCCTGCTTCCAGGTCTCCGGGCGGCCGACCGCCTCGATCACCACGTCGGCGCCGAACCCGCCGGTGCGGCACCGGAGCGCCTGCACCGGGGCCGCCTCCGTGGCGGTCCCGGTGTGGGTGGCGCCCAACTTCTTGGCCATCTCCAGCTTGCGCGGGTCGACGTCGACCGCGATGATCCGGTTCGCGCCGGCCAGGTTGGAGCCGGTGACGGCGGCGATGCCCACGCCGCCACAGCCGATCACGGCCACCGAGTCACCGCGCCCGACGTTGCCGGTGTTGATGGCCGCGCCGATGCCGGCCATGATGCCGCAGCCGAGCAGGCCAACCGCGGCGGGTGAGGCGTCGGCCGAGACGGGAGTGCACTGCCCGGCCGCAACCAGGGTCTTGTCCGCGAAGGCGCCGATACCCAGCGCGGGGCTCAGCGGCGTGCCGTCGGCGAGCGTCATCGGCTGAGTCGCGTTATGGGTGTTGAAGCAGTACCAGGGCCGTCCCCGCAGGCAGGCGCGGCACTGGCCGCAGACGGCGCGCCAGTTCAGCACCACGAAGTCGCCGGGGGCCACCTCGGTCACGCCCTCGCCGACCGACTCCACCACGCCGGCGGCCTCATGCCCCAGTAGGAAGGGAAAGTCGTCGTTGATCCCGCCTTCGCGGTAGTGCAGGTCGGTATGGCAGACACCGCACGACTGCACCGTCACCACTGCCTCACCGGGACCCGGGTCCGGCACCACGATGGTCTCGATGCTGACCGGCGCGTTCTTCTCGCGGGCCACCACGCCACGTACCTCGCTCGGCATCTGTCCTCCTCCACGTCCGGCACTTGGCAGCACCCTACGAGGTGCCTGCGGGGCGGAGTCCACCCGGAGGGTGCGCGCACGCCCCGGAGCGGCGACGCACCCCCGACCCAGGCGATTCCGGGGCGGTCTCAGCCGCCGGCCGAGGATCGGGCGAGGTAGCGCTTGGTCAACGCGGACAGGGCCTTCCCCGGCCGCAGCCGGCTCCAGAACGGCCGTCGGGTGGCCATTCCCAACGCCAGCAGGAGCGCCACCAACAGGGCCATCGGGGCGGTGACGGCCAACGGCATCGACGCCAGCCGCGAGCCCCACCACACCGAGCCGACGATGACCGGCACGGCAGCCGCTCCGAGCAGCAGACCGGGAGCCAGCCGCACCAGGGCGGCGCCGACCTCTCGGCCCGCAGCCCCGTGACTGTCGGCGGCCAGGTCGACCATGGTCACGTGGACCAGCACCAGCAGCCCGCAGACCGCGGCCAGCGGCACCGAACCCCCGGTCAGCTGCAACACCAGGCAGCCGGCCAGCACTGCGCCCGAGCCCCACCGGCCGCGGCGGTGCCAGGTGACCAGGAGGCCGAGCACTGCGACCACCGTGGCGGCCACCAGCCAGGGCAGCGGCAGCCCGGTGGTCCAGATCCCCGCGGCGACGGCGATCCCTCCACACCCGGTCGCGACGAGCAGCAGCGCGTTCCGAGCACCCACCGGCTCGACCCGGTCCGACGACCCGGTGGCTCCGGTCGTTGGCCGCTCACCGTTCATCGGCGGTACCCAGTGCCCGCGGCGGTGAGCTGCAGCCATCCCAGGGACCCACCCGCCACCTCGGAGTGGGACACCACGCGGACGCCGATCCGCTGCAACGAGTCCACCAGCGCCTCGCGCTCCAGCCGCCAGATGGTCCGAGCCAGCCGGTCGGTGTCGTCCCGGACCGCGAAATCCTCGTCGCCGAGCACGTCGACCACCACGACCGGGTGGGCGCGCTCGCGCAGGTCGCGGATCGCCTCGATCGACACCTCGTCCAGCAACGGCGTGAAGCACACGACCATCGCCCCGCTGGGGAGCACGGCGAGCGGTAGCCGGTCGATGCTGGGGTCCACGAAGGTGCGGCTCTGCCGGGACTGCAGCAGCGTCTCGATGATCCGGTAGAAGTGCCGGTTGCCGGTGGCCGGGGTGAGCCAGCGCAGAGTGCTGCCGAACGCGACCACGCCGACCCGGTCTGCGACCGACAGGTAGGCCCGGACCACCGCGGTCGCCCCGCGCACCGACACGTCGACCGTGGTCTCGCCGGGCACGCCGACGTCGTGCACCGAGTCGATCAGCACCACCACGTCCGCCTGCCGCTCCTGCGCGTACTCGTTGGTCATCAGGTCGCCGTGCCGGTTGGACAGCAGCCAGTTCACCCGGCGGACCGGGTCTCCGGGCAGGTACGGGCGGATGCCGGCGAACTCGATCCCCGCGCCGGCCGCCCGAGACACGTGCGGACCGAGCCGGGACTGCAGGTGCGGGGGTGCCGGCACACGCGGGGCGTCCGGCGCCGGTGGATACACCGTCAGGCCCGGGCCGGGCAGCACCAGAGTCGCCGACCATCCCCGCCGCGGGGTACGCGCGGTCACGACGGCCGCGCCGGTGTCGTAGTAGCCCCACCTGGGCGCCGTCAGCCGCCAGGAGCCGTGCGCCTCGTCGCCCAGGCCGACGTGCACGTCGTCGGCTGCGCTGAGGCCGTGCTCGGGTCGCCAAGCCAGCTGCCACGACCCGACCCGGACCGCCTCGCCGGCCACGGCCGGGTCCCCGACGCGCGCCGTGGCGGTGACCTGGCCGGGGACATGCTCCAGCAGCCGCGGTTCGGGCAACTCCGCTTCCACCCGGACCGAGTCGGCGCCCCGTTCCCGCAACCACACCGACAGCGCAACCGCGGCCGGGGCCGCGAACGCGACCAGCGCCGGGTTCCTGGTGATCAGCGCGGCGGCCAGCGAGACGGCGGCGAGGGTAGCCAGCCGGCGGGCCAGCGGGGACGGCACCCAGGAGGGCCGCAGCGTCGCACCGGTCCACGCCGCGGGGTCCCCCAGCCGCCCGCTCACGCCCAGGTCATCCCATCCGCCACTTCTGCACGGCGTCGGAGGGGTCGACGATCGGTGTCTCGACGTGCTGAAGCACGTCGCGCACGATGTCGTCGCCGGTCACCCGCGCCACCCACAGTTCCGGCCGCAGCACCAGCCGATGGCCGAGGGCGGCGACCGCGACCCGCTTCACGTCGTCCGGGGTCACATGCGCTCGGCCCGCCAACACCGCCGCCGCCCGGGCCAGCTGGACCAGCGCTAGGGTCCCGCGCGGGCTGGCGCCGACCAGCGTCTTGCTGTGGCCGCGGGTGGTCTGCACGATCGCCACGGCGTAGTCGAGCACATCTGGGTGCACTTCGACGGCCTCCAGCGATCGCATCATCGCCAGCAACTCCTCAGCCGTGCACACCTCGTCCGGCACCACCTCAACACCCCGCCGTTCGAGCTTGCGGCGGGTCATCGCGGCCTCCCCGTCGGCGTCCAGGTAGCCGAGGCTGGTACGCAGCACGAACCGATCCAGCTGCGCCTCCGGCAGCGCGTAGGTGCCTTCGTACTCGATGGGGTTCTGGGTGGCGAGCACGATGAACGGGCTGGGCAGCCGGTGGCTGGTGCCGTCCGCGGTCACCTGCCCCTCGGCCATCGCCTCCAGCAGCGCCGCCTGCGTCTTGGGTGGGGTCCGGTTGATCTCGTCCGCGAGCAACAGCTGGGCGAACACCGGCCCCTGGCGGAAGCCGAAGTCCCGGGTACGGGGGTCCAGCACGACGGCGCCGGTCAGGTCCTGCGGCAGCAGGTCCGGGGTGAACTGGATGCGGCTGAAGCTGAGCCCGACCGCCTGCGCGAACGACCTGGCCAGGACGGTCTTGCCCAGTCCGGGCAGGTCCTCGAGCAGCACGTGACCGCTGGCGAGCACGCCCATCCACACCAGCTCGAGCGCGTCCCGCTTGCCGTAGATGACCCGCTCCACCTGGTCCAGGACCCGGTGGCTCAGCTCGTGTGCACGGGCTGGTTCGAGCTCGGCCGGGGCGGCGCTCATAGCGATTCCAGCCGGTCGACGATGCGGACCAGCCGCGGTTGCGGCACCCGGCCGCTGGCGTCGCTGCGGATCACCGGGCGGGCCGGATCGAGCAGCTCCCACGCCTCGTCGCCGAGCAACTCTCGAGCACGCCGCGGGTCGCGGTGGATGTCCACCCCGTGGTGTTCGGTGAGCCGGCTGGCCGCGATCCGCTCCAGCCGCCGACGCAGCGTGAAGTCGAACTCGCGCTGGCGGGCGCTCGACAGCAGGATCTCCTGGCGCACGGCGTCGACGTACGGCGTGGCGGATTGGCGGCGCCGCGGCGGCAACTGCAGGAGCCGCCGGCCGGTCGGCTGGGCGAGGTCGAGCCGCCACAGCACCAACTCGAGCGCGGCCAGCCCGCCGACCACGACCACCATCGCGAAGGTCCCCCAGGCCAGCGCGAACAGCCAGCCGAAGACCAGGGCCAGCACATGCAGCTTGCGGGCGTGCTTCATGCCCGCACCCCGGCCAGCTCGGCCTGCAACGCGGCCAGCCACCGGTCGGTGATCGCGGCGGCGTCCGCGGGCAGCGGGCGGCGCGAGAACCGAGCCAGCTGGAACTGCCGCAGCAGACCGTCGGTGGCCTCCCGGTCAGCCAGCACACCGTCCGTCAGCGCCCGCTGCAGAAACTCCCGCGGGGTCTGGGTGGTCAGCCGGGTGACGCCGCGCTCGGCGATCGCGTGCTCCATCGCACCGTAGGCGGCGATGATCGCCCGGCGGCTGTCCTCGTCACCCAGCAGCGCCCGCCGGGCGCGGACCACCGCCTCCAGCACGTCCTCCGGTCGTGCCCCGAGCCGCCGGCCCCGGTCGTACCGGTGCTCGCGGAAGATCCGGCCACGGTCGAGGAAGAACCGGCTCCGGTTGAACCAACCGGCCAGCACGACCAGCAAGACGGCGCCGACGACCACCGCCACCAGCAGGGCCAAAAACACCCAGCGCATCCACAGGGCGTCGATGAAGATGGTTCGCTCGGGCGGGCGGGTGGCGGTCGTCGTGGCCTCGGACGCGCCCGGTGGAGGCGGGACGCGACCGGCGAGGAGCAGCACGACGGCGGCGGCGGTGAGCACCACGTTCACCACCACCGCGACGCGCAATGGTCTGCGCCAGCCGCCGTCGACCGACGCGCGGGTCAGCACGGCGGTGCCGCCGATGATCCAGGCCACGGACGCAGCGACCAGGACCGCCCAGGCCCGGTCGTCGGGCACCGGGGTGATCGTCAGCTCAAGGTTACGCAGGGTGGCCAGCCCGGCAGCGCCGAGCGCAAGGAGCAGCAGCACGCCGAAGGGTACGAGGCGTGCGCTCAGCCCCGGGTTGGCCCGCACACCGGATCCGGGCAGGGCCGCGCCGGTCAGTCTTCGCCGCTGTCCGTGCTGCGCTGCTCGGGCAGCATCCCACCGAGCAGGGCACGTACCTCGGACTCGCGGTAGCGGCGGTGGCCACCCAGCGTGCGGATCGAACTGAGCTTGCCTGCCTTGGCCCACCGCGTAACGGTCTTGGGATCGACCCGGAACATGGCGGCCACCTCGGCAGGCGTCAGCAGCGGCTCCGAGTCGGTGGCGCGGGTAGACATCCCAATGCCTCCTTGTGGTCCCATGCGCGGCGACAATCCCGGGACCGGCTCATGCGTGGTAACTCCGGTAAAGCGCCATTTGAACCCATTGTAGGGCTCTGCCGACTCTAGCGGAGCGGAACCTTGAATGACACTCGAAACGCGACAAGTGGAACCTTGAATCACATGGCCGACGCGGCGAACCCAGCGGGCCCTATCGTGGGAGGTGACCGCGCCACCGCGCGGACAACTGGATATCCCGAGTGAAGGAAGAGGCACCACCGTGACCTCAACGTTGTCACCCTCCTCGCCGGGCCGCAGCGACGGCGATCCCGTCGCCGACCAGCCGGCTCCGGGCGTATTCGGCCGCCACTCCGGCCATGAGCAGGTCGTCTTCTGCCAGGACGAGGCCAGCGGCCTGCGCGCGATCATCGGCATCTACTCCACCGCACTCGGCCCCGCTCTCGGCGGCACCCGGTTCTACCCGTACGCCAGCGAGCAGGCGGCGCTCACCGATGTGTTGAACCTGTCCAAGGGCATGGCCTACAAGGCGGCGTTGGCCGGGCTGGACCTCGGTGGGGGCAAGGCCGTCATCGTCGGCGACCCCAGCACCTTGAAGAGCGAGCCGCTGCTGCGCGCGTACGGACGCTTCGTGCAGTCGCTGGGCGGCCGCTACTACACCGCGTGCGACGTCGGGACCTACTCCGCCGACATGGACATCATCGCCCGGGAGTGCGACTACGTGACCGGGCGCACGGTCGAGCACGGCGGTGCCGGCGACTCCTCGGTGCTGACCGCTTTCGGCGTGTTCCAGGGCATGCGCGCTGCGGCCGAGGTGGCGTGGGGCGCGCCCACGCTGGCCGGCCGACGGGTCGGCGTGGCCGGAGTAGGCAAGGTCGGCCACCACCTGGTCGAGCACCTCTGCGATGACGGCGCCACCGTGGTGATCACCGACCTGAACCAGCAGGCGGTGGAGCGCGTGGCGGCGGCGCGGCCCGACGTCGAGGTGGTCGCGGACGCCGGCACCCTGGTCAAGTCCGAGCTGGACGTGTACGCACCGTGCGCCCTCGGGGGCGCACTGGACGACGAGGTGCTGGAGGTGCTGTCGGCCCGCGTGGTGTGCGGGGCGGCCAACAACCAGCTCGCCCACGACGGGATCGCCGCGGCGCTGGACGCGCACGGGATCTTGTACGCCCCCGACTACTGCGTGAACGCCGGCGGGCTGATCCAGGTGGCGGACGAGCTCGAGGGCTTCTCCTTCGACCGGGCCAAGGCGCGCGCGGCGAAGATCTTCGACACCACCAAGCGGATCTTCGCGCTCGCCGAGGAGGAGGGTGTGCCGACCGCGGTGGCCGCCGACCGGCTGGCCGAGCGGCGGATGACCGACGTCGGCCGGCTCAGCGCGGTGTGGCTGCCCTGACTGCGGCCCTGACCGTACCGAGGTCCGGGCACGCTGGAGC
The DNA here is from genome assembly GCA_964571285.1 of uncultured Nocardioidaceae bacterium. Lineage (GTDB taxonomy): Bacteria > Actinomycetota > Actinomycetes > Propionibacteriales > Nocardioidaceae > CAZNCE01. The sequence goes on from CAZNCE010000124.1 coordinate 8,518, forward strand.
CCGCACCAGATCGGTGGTCGGACCGACGAAGGTCAGGCCCGGTCCTCGGCGTACGGATCCTCGTACTCGTGGTCCTGCTCGTCGGCGGAGGAATCGCCCGTGGTCGAGCTGTCGCCTCGCAACTCTCGCTGCAGCTGGTCGAAGTCGGTGTCGTAGGTCCGGTACTTCAACTCGCGAGCGACCTTGGTCTGCTTGGCCTTAGCACGGCCGCGCCCCATAGGGTCGACCCCCTTGCGCACATGGGCCGAGACGTTCCGCGGGGAACGCCGGCCGGTTTCATTCGTCTCGTGTCCTCAACGATACCCGGCAACACCAATCGCCGCACATCCGGTTAAGGCGCGTCCCGCCACCGGCGCCTGCTACCGCCCACCAGACCGTGGCCGGCCGGCTCCGCGCACCGACGCGGATCAGGGGTGGGAGCCCTCCAGCACCACGGTCCCGTCGCCGGGCACTACCTCGCCGCAGACCCAGGCCTCGACGCCGTCCTCGGCCAGCAGCGTCACCGCTCGGTCGGTGTCCTCGCTGCGCAGGACCGCCAGCATGCCGACGCCCATGTTCAGCGTCCGTTCGAGCTCGGCCTGCGCCACCCGGCCGACCTCGGCGACCAGCCCGAAGACCGGCGGCGGGGTCCAGGTGGAGCGGTCGACCAGCGCGGTCAGGTGATCCGGCAGCACCCGGGCCAGGTTCGCGGCCAGGCCACCGCCGGTCACGTGCGCCATCGCGTGGGTGCGGGTGCCGCGCGCCAGCCGCAGGCAGGGCAGCGCGTAGATCCGGGTGGGCTCCAGCAGTTCCTCGCCGAGCGCCCGGCCCAGCTCGGGGACCTCGCGGGACAGGCTCCAGCCGGCGGTGTCCAGCAGCACGTGCCGGACCAGGGAGTAGCCGTTGGAGTGCAGGCCACTGGAGCGCATCGCGAGCACCGCGTCTCCCTGCTCCACCCGGCCGGGCCCGAGCAGGTCCGCGGCCTCCACCACGCCGGTGGTCGACCCGGCGACGTCGTACTCGTCCGGCTCCAGCAGCCCCGGGTGCTCGGCGGTCTCGCCGCCCAGCAGCGCGCAGCCGGCCTCGGCGCACGCCTCGGCGATGCCCTTGACGATGGCCGCGATCCGCTCGGGGTTGACCGAACCGGTGGCGATGTAGTCGGTGAGGAACAGCGGCTCGGCGCCGCACACGACCAGGTCGTCCACCAGCATCCCCACCAGGTCGAACCCGATGGTGTCGTGCCGGTCCATCCGCTGCGCGATCGCGACCTTGGTGCCCACGCCGTCGGCGGAGGTGGCCAGCAGCGGACGCTGGTACGACTTGAGCGCGCTGGCGTCGAACAGGCCGGCGAAGCCGCCGATGCCGCCGACGATCTCCGGCCGGCTGGCTCGCTCAACCCAGACCCGCATCAGCTCGACGGCGCGGTCTCCGGCCTCGATGGAGACGCCGGCCGCGGCGTAGCTGGCACCGCCACCCGGGTCGGTCATGGCCGGCTCAGCGCGTCGGCCGCCCCGGAGCCGCCGGTCAGCGTGGTCAGGCCGTCCAACGGATCCAGCCGCTCGCCGACCTCGGGCACCTCGAGCAGGTCCTTGCCGAGGAACCGCGGCTCCGGCAGCGGAACCGGGTAGACGCCGTCGAAGCAAGCCCGGCACAGGTTGTGCTTGGGCACCCCGGTCGCCTCCACCAGCGCGTCGAGCGAAACGTACGCGAGGGAGTCGGCGCCGATCGACCGGCAGATCTCGTCGGTGTTCAGCCCGGTGGCGATCAACTCGGCCCGGCTGGCGAAGTCGATGCCGTAGAAGCACGGCCACTTGATCGGCGGGCTGGAGATCCGCACGTGCACCTCCCGGGCCCCGGCCTCGCGCAGCATCCGCACCAAGGCCCGCTGGGTGTTGCCGCGCACGATCGAGTCGTCGACCACGACCAGCCGCTGGCCCTCGATCACGTCGCGGAGCGGGTTCAGCTTGAGCCGGATGCCGAGCTGGCGGATGGTCTGGCTGGGCTGGATG
>CAZNCE010000125.1:0-1248 GCA_964571285.1 uncultured Nocardioidaceae bacterium
GCGGCGGAACTGCTTCTCCATCACGCCGTAGGTGAAGCGCGCCTTCTGCTTCTCCCGCAGCTGCAGGAGGTACTCCGACTCCTTGATCCGACCGCGGCCGTGCTGGCCCGGCGGGTACGGGCGACGCTCGTACGCGTTGTCGCCGCCGACGAGGTCGACCCCCAGCCGGCGCGACTTCTTGGTCATGGGTCCGGTGTAACGGGCCATGGTCTCGAAATCTCCTTGCTCGGTTGGGCGGTCAGACGCGGCGCCGCTTGGGCGGGCGGCAGCCGTTGTGCGGGGTGGGGGTGACGTCTTGGATGGTGCCCACCTCGAGGCCGATCGCGCCGAGGGAGCGGATCGCGGTCTCGCGGCCGGACCCGGGGCCCTTGACGAACACGTCGATCTTCTGCATGCCGTGCTCCATGGCGCGGCGGCCAGCGGCCTCGGCGGCCATCTGCGCGGCGTACGGCGTGGACTTCCGGGAGCCCTTGAAGCCGACGGTGCCGGCGCTGGCCCACGAGATCACGCTGCCCATGGGATCGGTGATGGTGACGATGGTGTTGTTGAACGTGCTCTTGATGTGGGCCTCGCCCACGGCCACGTTCTTCTTTTCCTTGCGGCGCACCTTCTTGGCGCCCGCGGTACGACTCCTGGGAGGCATCGGTGCAAGAACTCCTGGTTGGCTGGTCTGGACTGGATGCAGATCGGGCGGGGCGGATCGACCCCGCAGGGACTACTTCTTGACCTTCTTCTTCCCGGCGACCGTGCGCTTGGGGCCCTTGCGGCCGCGCGCATTGGTCCGGGTCCGCTGGCCGCGTACCGGGAGTCCCTGGCGGTGCCGGCGGCCCTGGTAGCTGCCGATCTCCACCTTGCGGCGGATGTCGGCGGCAACCTCTCGGCGCAGGTCACCTTCGACCTGGAAGTTGCCCTCGATCTCGTCGCGGAGCTTGACCAGCTCCTCGTCGCCGAGCTGGTGCACGCGCAGGTCCGGGCTGACGCCGGTGGCCTGCAGCACCTGCTGTGCGCGGGTACGGCCGATGCCGTAGATGTAGGTAAGGGCGACCTCGATGCGCTTGTCGCGCGGCAGGTCGACCCCGACGAGGCGTGCCATATGGCTTCCTTCCGTTCGGCGGAGGTGTGGTGCGTGTCGCGTCCCTGCCCGCCTCAGGCAGGGCCCCGGCCTCCGGTCCGGGGGTGACACCCATGGGGTGAGCGATCACGCTGCGGTGCTGCTGGTGTTCGGTGCTGCTGGTGTTCGGTGCTGCT
>CAZNCE010000125.1:1348-10501 GCA_964571285.1 uncultured Nocardioidaceae bacterium
GGGGAACTCAGCTCGGCGCGTCGGCGCGGGCGAAGGTCAGGGTCTCACCGCGGGCGCCACCCATCCAGATGTCCTGGCAGGCAGCGGCCATCTCGTCCAGGCCCTCGACCACGCTCGCGAACACGTTGCCCGGGACCCAGCCGACGTCGCCGTTGACCAGCAGGTTGTTGCGGCCGTAGAACAGTGCGAGGTCGATGATCCGGTCCATCTGCCGGACGCCCTCGCCGGTCTCGTAGCCGTGCGCGGCGTTGCCGAGGATGTCGGAGTTGAAGGAGAAGTAGCACAAGTCGCCGGGGATCGGCGTGATCGTGGTGTTCTCCGGCCCGGGTTCGGTCGCGGCGAACGCGGGCACCAGGTTGTAGATCTCGTTGCGCGCGTACTTGCCGTGGAACACCTGCCCCGACAGCGGCAGCGCATCCCAGACGGCGGCCGCGGTGCGTGGCGCCTCGTCGTCCAACAATCTGGCCAGGCAGGACACCTGGCGCTGCTCGAGGGTGACGCTGAGGTATCGCGGCATCGGCTACTCCTGGATGAGGGTGGGTACGGCGTCGGTCCAGTCGGTCGCCCGCTCGTACGCGCGGCCGGCCCGCAGCACCAGGGCGTCGGCGTGCCGGGGGCCCACGATCTGCAGGCCGACGGGCAACCCGGCGGCGGTGAACCCGCAGGGCACGCTCAGCGCCGGCTGCTGGGTCATGTTGAACGGGTACGTGTACGGGGTCCAGCTGGTCCAGATCCGGGCGGGCCAGCGGTCGGGGGCGTCCTGGCCGGCGGGGAAGGCGACGATCGGCATGGTCGGCGTCACCAGCAGGTCGTACTCGGTGTGGAACCGCCCCATCGCCAGTCCGAGCGCCATCCGCTCGGCGGTGGCGCCGAGGAAGTCGGAGGCGGTGTAGCCGCGGCCCTGCTCGACGGCGGCGCGCAGACCGGGGTCGATGCGTCCCAGCGCGGAGTCCGCGTAGGGCTCGACCACCTTGGCGGCGCCGGCGAACCAGAGCACATGGAAGGCCTGCAGCGGGTCGTCGAACCCGGGGTCGGCCTCCTCGACGACCGCACCGGCGTCGGCCAGCACCGCGACCGCGGCGCGGACCGCCCGCTCCACCTCGGGGTCGTTGCGGCCGAACCCGAGGTTCGGCGAGAACGCCACCCGCAGCCCGGCGATCCCGTCCTCGAGCCCGGACAGGAACGACTCGGACGGGGTGGGCATCGCCGACCAGTCCCGGGGGTCGAAACCGGTCAGCACGTCCAGCAGCATCGCCGCGTCGGTGACCGAGCGGGTCATCGGACCGGCGTGGGCCAGCGTCCCGAACGGGCTGGCCGGCCAGTGTGGGACCAGCCCGTAGGTCGGCTTGATCGCCACCGTGCCGGTGAACGCCGCCGGGATCCGCACCGACCCGCCGCCGTCGGTGCCGATCGACCAGGTGCCCATGCCCAGCCCGACCGCGGTCGCCGAGCCACCCGAGGAGCCGCCGGAGGTGAGCGTGGCGTTCCACGGGTTGCCGGTAGCGCCGAACTTCGGCGAGTCGGTCACGCCCTTCCAGGCGAACTCCGGCGTCGTGGTCTTGCCCACGAACACCGCCCCGGCCTCGCGCAGCCGAGCCACCGCGGGCGCGTCCTCCGTCCACGGCCCCGACTCGTCGATCAGCGAGGTGCCCCGCAGCGTCGGCCAGCCGGTGGTGAGGAAGATGTCCTTGATCGAGGTGGGTACGCCGTCGACCGGGCTGAGCGGCGCACCTTCCCGCCAGCGCTGCTCGGAGGCACCGGCCTCGGCCAGCGCCGACTCGGCCTCCACCCGGACGAACGCGTTCACCGCGCCGTCGTAGGCGTCGATCGCCGCCAGCGCCGCCCGGGTCGCCTCGACCGGGGAAACGGTGCCCGCCCGGTACGCGGCGACCAGGTCTCGCGCCGACATGCGGCTGAGCTCGTTCACCGGTCCACCTCCGTCGCCGGCTCCGCCACGAAGCCCAGCCTCTTGTCCACCACGTTGTGCAGCGGCTCACCGGCCAGCCACCGCTCGGCGTTGTCGACGAACTGCCGCGCCAGGGTGTCCAGCCAGCCGTGTACATCACCGGACATGTGCGCCGAGATCACCACGCCGGGGGCGGTCCACAGCGGGTTGTCGCGCGGCAGCGGCTCGGTGTCGAACGTGTCCAGGCTGGCACCCGCGATCTCGCCGGAGGTCAGCGCCCCCAGCAGCGCCTGCTCGTCCACGATCGGGCCACGCCCCACGTTGATCACGTGGGCGTTCGTGGGCAGCGCCGCCAGCACCTCGGCGCCGACCAGGCCACGGGTCTCCTCGGTCAGTGGCGCGGTCACCACCAGGTGGTCCACGTCGCCGACGTGGTCCGCCAGCTCCGCGCTGGCGACCACCTCACCGAAGTCGGGGTCACCGGACCGCGCGGTACGGCCCGCGGCGCGGACCTCGAGGCCGACGGCGGACAGCAGCCGGCCGGTCTCACGTCCGATCGCGCCGGTGCCGACGATCATCACCCGGTCGCCCTGCACCAGCCGGGTCTCGCGGTGCCGCCAGGTGCGCTGCTGCTGCAGCTCGTAGCTCTCGTGTACGAGCTTGGCGCGGGCCAGGATCGAGGCCAGCACGAACTCGGCGATGGGCCGGTCGAACGCCCCGCGGGCGTTGGTGACCACCACATCGGACTCGGTCAGCTCGTCGAACAGCAGCTTGTCCACGCCGGCCGCGGCGACATGGATCCACTCCACGTCGGTGGCGGCCGACCACACGTCGCGGACGGCGGTGGAGAAGAAGTCCCATAAGAACAGCGCCCGCGCCCCCCGTACCGCGTCGGCCAGCCCGTCGGCGTCGGTGAAGCGGAGCTCGATGCGGTCGCGAAGCGGCTCCACGTGCGCCTCGAGCAGCGGCAGGCGCGCATCCTGCGACGCGCACAACACCGTGACGACCGGGCGCTGGGGGGTCGTCTGCACGCCGTGAGCGTAGGAATGCCCAAGTATGATTGTCAACAATCGGTCACGAGGAGCACCATGGGCTCATGATCGCCACTCCGCTGGCGCGGACCCGGCTGGCCGTCGTCGTGCCGCACGACATGGTGCTCGACCACGAGTTGTGGCGGTGGGCCCCGGACGACGTCTCGCTGCACTTCACCCGGACCCCCCACACCCCTGCCGAGGTGACGATGCAGATGGTGGCCGCGATCAGCGACCTGGACCTGCTCGCCGACGCGGTCCGCAACCTGTCCGTCACCGAGTCCGCGGTGTACGCCTACGCGTGCACGTCGGGCAGCTTCGTCCGGGGCGTCGCCGGGGAGCGCGAGATCGTCCGGGCGATGCGCGCAGCGGGGGCTCCGGCGGCGGTCACCACCAGCGGCGCGCTGGTCCAGGCGGTGCAGGCGCTCGGAGCCGAGACGGTCGCCGTGGCGACGCCGTACGACGAGGCGATCACCGACGCGCTGGCCGCGTTCCTGACCGAGGCCGGCATCGCGGTGTCCGGGAGCGCCCGGCTCGGCCTCACGCACGACATCTGGAAGCAGCCGTACGAGGTGACCCGGGAACTGGTGCGGTCAGCAGACCGGCCGGCGGCGCAGGCGGTGGTGCTGTCGTGCACCAACCTGCCCACCTACGACCTGATCGCACCGCTGGAGGCGGAACTCGGCAAGCCGGTGGTCTCGGCCAACCAGGCCACCATGTGGGCGGCGTTGCGAGCGGTCGGCGACCGCGCCACGGGGCCCGGCCAGCGGCTGCTCGCCGGCTGAGGTTGTGCCCGCCCGTCGGTCACTCGTACGCTCGACGCAACCTTGTCAACAATCTGCAATATCGGGGTGGCTGTGGCGTCTCCGGACGAGTTCCGCAAGGGCATCGCGCCCGAGGAGTACGCCGCACGGCTGCGGGCCGTCCGGCGCGCGATGGCCGAACGCTCGCTGAGCGCGCTGGTCGTGACGGACCCGGCGAACCTGTTCTACCTGACCGGCTACGACGCCTGGTCGTTCTATGTCCCGCAATGCCTGGTGGTCCCGGCCGAGGGGGCTCCGCAGCTGTTCACCCGGGCGATGGACGCGTCCGGCGCGCGGTTCACCACCGTGATGCCGCCCACCGACGTGCACGGCTACCCCGAGGAGCTGGTGCACCGACCCGACACGCACCCCTTCGAGTGGGTGGTCGACCGGGCCCTGGACCTGGCGGCGCTGACCGACGAGCCCGAGGCCCGGATCGCGGTCGAGGCCGACTCCCCCTACTTCACCGGACGCTCGTACCTCACCTTGTCGGCGGCGCTGCCCAAGGCGCGGATCGAGGACAGCGGTGAGCTGGTCAACTGGGTGCGGGTGGTGAAGTCCCCGCATGAGATCGAGCTGCTGCGGATCGCGGGCTCGCTCGCCGAGCACGCGATGCGGGTGGCACTGGAGGCGGTGCGGCCCGGCCGGCGGCAGTGCGACGCGGCCGCGGAGATCATGGCCGCCCAGGCCGGTGGCACCGGCGAGCACGGCGGCGACTACCCGGCGATCATCCCGCTGCTGCCGACCGGAGACGGTGCGGGCACCCCGCACCTGACCTGGACCGAGCAGCCGTTCGTGACCGGCCAGGCCACCACCATCGAGCTGTGCGGCGTGTTCGGCCGCTACCACGCACCGCTGGCCCGGACGGTGATGCTCGGTGACCCGCCGGACCGGCTGAGCCGGACTGCGGAGGTGGTCGCCGAGGGCATGGCGGCCGCACTGGACGCCGCGGTGCCCGGCGCCACCGGCGCCGACGTGCATGCCGCGTTCAACTCGGTGATCGCGGCGGCGGGAATGCGCAAGGACTCCCGCATCGGGTACTCGATCGGGATCGGCTATCCCCCCGACTGGGGCGAGCACACGGTCAGCCTGCGACCCGGCGAGTCCACCGTGCTGCAGCAGGGCATGGCCTTCCACGTCATCCTCGGCATGTGGATGGACGGCTGGGGCTACGAGCTGTCCGAGCCGGTGGTCGTCGGAGCCGACGGCGCCGAGCGGCTCGCCGGACTCGCCCAGGAGCTGACCGTCGCCCGATGACCCACCTTCCCGCGGCCGACCCTCGACCCACCCTCGACCGACTGACCGACACCCCTGACCGACACCGGAGCGTGATCCCGTGAATGACACCGCCGCCCAGCCGCTTGCCGGCGACCTGGACCTGCCGTTCGCCGCCCGGGCGGGCATGCTGGTCGGGTCGCTGATCGACTCCAGCACCTCGCTGCTGCAGCGCCAGACCCACGACATCGTCCGGTTCGCGATGGGCAGCCCCGCCGAGGAGGCGATCCCCACCGACGTGTTCGCCCAGCTCCTGCCCGAGGCACTGGGCGCTCCGTCGACCTACGACTACGCGGCCACCGAGGGCGATCCGCCGCTGCGGGACGCGGTGCTGCGGATGCTGGCGGGTACGCCGGACGAGACGACGGCCGACCGGGTGTTCATCACCGGAGGCGGCATGCAGGGCCTGGACCTGGCCTGCAAGCTGTTCGTGGATCCGGGCGACCTGGTCGTGGTCGAGTCGCCCACGTACACCAACGGCAGCGCCACCGCCCTGTCCTACGGCGCGGAGCTGCTGGAGGCGCCGGTCGACGACGACGGCATGATGGTGGAGCGGCTGCCCGAGCTGGTCGCGGCCACCGGCCGTACCCCGACCGTCGTCTACGCCATCCCCACGTTCCAGAACCCGTCCGGCGCCACCATGTCGCTGCCCCGCCGGGAGCGGCTGATCGAGCTGGTGCGGGAGTGGAACGCGGTGCTGATCGACGACGACCCCTACGGCATGCTCCGGTTCGAGGGCAGCGATCTGCCCAGCCTCCGCCGGCTCGGTGGCGGTGACCCGCGGGTGTTCTCGGTCCGGACCTTCTCCAAGATCGTGGCCCCGGGCCTGCGCGCCGGCTGGCTGGACGTGGCGCCTGAGCTGCACCCGCTGCTGATCAACGCCAAGCAGGCGATGGACACCTGCACCAACCTGCCGGCGCAGCGACTGATCACCGCGTTCCTGGACGGCGGCCACCTGGAGGACCACCTGGTCAAGCAGCGCGAGGAGTACCGCACCCGCAAGCACGCCATGCAGGACGCGTTGACCGAGCACTTCGGTGACATCGCCCGGTGGACCGACCCGGAGGGCGGCTTCTTCCTGTGGGTGACGCTCACCAACGGCGTCCGGACCCCGGAGCTGTTCGAGGCAGCGCTCACCGACGGTGTGGCGTTCATCCCCGGTACGGCCTTCTCCCCCGCCGGCCACTTCGAGGACGCGCTGCGGCTGTGTTTCGCGTCCACCCGGCCGGAGCGGATCGTCGAGGGCGTGGCGCGGTTGCGCCGGTCGGTGGACCGGCTGGCCGGCGCGGGAGGCCGGTGATGTCGGGGGGCACGGCCGCGGACCGAGCTGTCGACGGGGCCGTCACCGTTGCGGAGCAGCGGGTGCTGGACCTGATCAGCCTCGACGACGTCACCGAGCTGACCCGCCAGCTGGTGCGGGCGCCAGGCACGAATCCGCCCGGCGGGGAGGCGGCCACCGTCGCCGCGCTGACCCGGGCCTGCGCCAACCGCGGCCTGACCTGCCGGCACACCGAGGTGCTGCCGGACCGGGAGAACGTCGAGGTGGTGCTCCCCGGCGGCTCCGGGCCGGGTCTGCTGCTGCTCGGGCACACCGACGTGGTGCCCGTCGGAGACGGGTGGAGTGCCGACCCGTTCTCCGGCCGGCTGCACGAGGGCCGCGTGTACGGCCGCGGGGCCACCGACATGAAGGGCGGGCTGGCGGCCTGCGTCGTCGCCATGGCCGCGCTGCAGGAGGCGCAGGTGCCGCTGTCCGGCCCGGTGGAGCTCGCCGCGCTGGTGGACGAGGAGGAGACCGGGCACGGCATCCGGCACTACATCGCGGCGGAGGATCGCGGTGGCTACGCCGGCTGCATCGTGGCCGAGCCGACGGACCTGCAGACGATCATCGCCGCGCGCGGGGACGCGTACTTCGAGTTCACCGTGCACGGCAGGCCCGCCCACGCCGGCAATCCGGACGACGGGGTGAACGCGATCTACGGGGCCGCCACGCTGGTCGCGGACCTGCGGACCTGGCACACCGAGCTGACCGCGCATCCCCACCCGCTGGCCGGGCCCCCGTCGTGGAGCGTGGGCCAGATCAGCGGCGGCACCGGCACCTCGATCGTGCCCGCGGAGTGCCGCGTGGTGGCCGATCGGCGGCTGGTGCCAGGCGAGGACGCGCAGGACGTGCTGGGCCGGGTGAGGGACCGGGTGGCCGGGCTGCGGCTCGGACCGCCCGGATCGGCCCCGACCGTCGAGGTCGAGCTGCAGATGTCCATGCCCGGGTTCGAGACGGCGGCCGAGCATGTGCTGGTGCGGACCGTCGACGCGGCGCTGGCTGCTGCCGGCGGCCCCGGACTGCCGCTCGGCGGCTGGACCGCGGCCTGCGACGGCGGCTTCGTGGCCCGGGACGCGGGCGTGCCGGTGGTGGTGCTGGGCCCGGGGTCGGTGTCCGGGCAGGCGCACCGGGCCGACGAGTCGGTCTCGGTCGAGGAGCTGCTGGTCGCGGCACGGGCCTACGCGCTGACCGCGATGCGGCTGCTCGGGCCCGGCTGATCGCGGGCAGGTCACCCGCCGTGCGGTGTTAGCATTGTCGACAATCTAGTCATCGGAGCGGTGATGTCCCGTACAGCCGAGTCACCGGGCCGAGCCCGGACCGATACCGCGACCGTCGGCCTGCTCTACCCGGGGTTCAGCGCTGAGGACGATTACCCGGCGCTCGAGGCCCGACTGGGTGGACGCATCCGGTTGCCACTGGTGCACACGTCGGTCGGCGAGGACGCGCACCGGGTGGACGCCCTGCTGGACCTCGGCGGACCGGAGCGGCTGGCCGAGGGCACCAAGGAACTCCTCGCCGCCGAGCCGGACGCGGTGATGTGGGCGTGCACGTCCGGGAGCTTCGTGTTCGGCTGGGACGGCGCCCGCCGTCAGGTCGAGCAGGTGGCCGAGACGGCCGGACTGCCCGCCTCCTCCACGTCGATCGCCTTCGTCAACGCCGCGCGTGCGCTGGGGGTGTCCTCGGTCGCGGTCGCCGCGTCGTACCCCGAGGACGTCGCGGCGCGGTTCACCGACTTCCTCGGCCATGCCGGCATCAGCGTCACCGGGCTGCGCAGCCACGACATCATCACCGCCGCCGAGGTGGGGAAGCTGGGTCGCGACGAGGTGCTGGCGCTGGCGGCGTCGGTGGATCCGGCCGGCGCGGACGCCCTGCTCGTGCCCGACACCGCTATGCACACGCTCGCGTGGGTGGACGAGATGGAGCAGGCGGCCGGGATGCCCGTGCTCACCGCCAACCAGGTGACCGTCTGGGAGGGGCTGCGCCTGCTCGGCCCCGTACCACCCCTGGACGGCTTGGGCCGGTTGTTCCGCCAGGACCGATGACCCGGTGCTCCGATGGATGACGTGCTCACTGCAGGGAGAGAAACGCGATGACGCCTCGGCCGCATTTCATCGAACCCGTCGAGCGGCAGTCGACACCGAGCATCATCGCCGACAAGCTCCGCAAGGCGATCGGCTACGGCGAGCTCCGGGCCGGCCAGCAACTGGGTGAGGCGCAGCTGGCCCGCCAGCTCGGGGTCAGCCGCGGCCCGTTGCGGGAGGGGATGCAGCGGCTGACCCAGGAGGGGCTGCTGGTCGCGATCCGCAACCGCGGGCTGTTCGTGATCGAGATGACGCCGGAGAACGTGCGGGACATGTACATCGCCCGCACCGCGGTGGAGCGGGCCGCCGCGGCCCAGATCCTGCACCACGACCCGCAGGAGGCAGCGGCCGCCCTGCACCAGGCCACCGACCAGATGGCCGAGGCCGCGGCCCGGCACGACAATCTCGGGGTCGGCGAGGCCGACATCGAGTTCCACCAGGTGCTGGTGTCGATGGCACACAGCCCGCGGCTCAGCCGGATGCACCAGACCCTGCTGACCGAGACCCGAATGTGCATCCACGCGCTCGACGACACCTACGCGCACTCCGACGAGCGGGTGGCCGAGCACCGCGGCATCGCGGACGCCCTCGACGTCGCGGACCAAGAGCTGGTGGACGCCCGGCTGATCGCACACATGGAGGACGCGGTGATCCGGCTGACCGGCTCCCCCGGTCTCGGGAGCGCGGAGCCCGATTCGAGCCGGGCCCCGGCCTAGCCGTACCCCCGGGCGGCACACCC
>CAZNCE010000126.1:0-10309 GCA_964571285.1 uncultured Nocardioidaceae bacterium
GCCGAGCTCGTGCGAGGAGTCGTGCAGCACCTCCTCCACCAGGATGCGCAGCGTGGCTCCGTCCTTGCCGGTCACCAGCCACTCGCCGGCCCCGTCGGCGTCGGTGTCCTCGACCACCGTGCACGGGGGAGACATCCAGTTCAGTGGCTTGTACGCCCGGTCGTCGGCGTGTACGGAGACCGAGCCGTCGGCCTTGACCAGCAGCAGCCGGCGTGCCATCGGCAGGTGCGCGGTGAGCCGCCCGGTGTAGTCGACCTGGCAGCGGGCGATGACGAGACGCACGGGCCAGAGGCTACCCTGTGGCCCATGAGTCGCGAGTTCCGCAAGGTCGGCGTGATCGGACTCGGCACCATGGGTGCCGGCATCGCCGAGGTGTTCGCCCGCAACGGCTTCGACGTGGTCGGAGTGGAGGTGGACCGGGCGGGGGTCGACCGCGGCCGGCAGCACGTCGAGCGGTCCACGGACCGGGCCGTCAAGCGGGGCAAGCTCGACACGGCGGAGCAACAGCAGCTGCTGGAGCGGATCACGTTCTCCTCCGGTCTGGACGACGTGCGCGACTGCGATCTGGTGATCGAGGCCGTGGTGGAGCGCCTCGAGATCAAGCAGGACATCTTCCAGCACCTGGACAAGCTGGTCCGGCCGGACACGGTGCTCGCCACCAACACCTCGTCGTTGTCGGTCACCGAGATCTCCGCGGCTACGCACAACCCGGGCCGCGTCGTCGGCATGCACTTCTTCAACCCCGCGCCCGTGCAGCACTTTGTCGAGATCGTGCGCACCGTGGTCACCGATCCGCAGGTGATCGAGGACCGGGGCGGCCTCGCCGAGCTGCTGGTCAAGAGCCCGGTCGTGTGCGGCGACCGGGCCGGGTTCATCGCCAACGCGCTGCTGTTCGGCTATCTCAACCACGCGGTGACCATGTACGACCGGCATTACGCCACCCGCGAGGACATCGACGCGGCGATGCGGTACGGCTGCGGCTACCCGATGGGTCCGCTGGCCCTGCTGGACCTGATCGGGCTCGACACCGCGTACGAGATCCTGGACACCATGTACCGGCAGGGCCGGGACCGCCTGCACGCCCCGTCTCCGCTGCTCAAGCAGAGGGTCACCGCCGGCAGGCTGGGTCGCAAGACAGGCCGCGGCTTCTACTCCTACGAGGGTGCGGACTCGCCGGTCGTGGTCGCCGACGCGCTCACGCCGGCCGAGGGAGACGGACCGCAGTTGCGGCACGAGATCGCCACGGTCGGCGTCGTCGGCACCGGCACCATGGCCGCCGGCATCGTCGAGGTGTTCGCCAAGGCCGGCTACGACGTGGTGTACGTCGGCCGGGCCGGCGACCGGGTGGACGGCCTGCGCACCAAGGTCGAGCGGTCCTTGGACAAGGCGCTGATGCGGGGCAAGGTGACCGAGGAGGAGCGGGACGCGACGCTCGGCCGGATCCGGGGCACCGTGCACTTCGACGACCTGGCCGCGGTGGACCTGGTGGTCGAGGCGGTGATCGAGGACCTGCGCATCAAGCAGACCCTGTTCGAGAGCCTCGACGAGCTGTGCAAGCCCGGGGTGATCCTCGCCTCCAGCACCTCCTCGTTGCCGGTGATCGAGCTGGCGTCGTCGACCAAGCGCCCGGGTGACGTCGTCGGACTGCACTTCTTCAACCCCGCCCCGGCCATGAAGCTGGTCGAGGTGGTGTCCACGGTGGCCACCCAGGACGAGATCGTGGAGACGGCCCGCGCGCTGTGCGCGAAGCTCGGCAAGGTTGCGGTGACCTGCACCGACCGGGCCGGCTTCATCGTGAACGCGCTGCTGTTCCCGTACCTCAACGACGCGGTCAAGATGCTGGAGGCCAACTACGCCGGCGTCGACGACATCGACACCGCGATGAAGCAGGGCTGCGCCCTGCCGATGGGGCCGTTCGAGCTGCTCGACACGGTCGGCAACGACGTGGCGCTGGCCATCGAGCGCCAGCTGTACTTGGAGAACCGCGACCACGGCCTGGCCCCGGCGCCGCTGCTGGAGCACCTGGTGACCGCGGGCTACCTGGGCCGCAAGACCGGCCGCGGATTCCGCGACTACACCCCCTCCTGACCCGATTCGTCTGCGGTCGCCCGCCGCGACCCGCCCGCGTTACCGCAGACGAATCGGGGCGATCGGGGGATCGAGGGTCAGCGGGAGTTCTGCCGGGGGACCAGCACCTCGCGGACCAGCAGCAGGATGCCGGCGGCCACCGGGATCGCCAGCAGCGCGCCGACCACCCCCATCAGGGTGCCGCCGGCCAGCACCGCGATCACCACCACGGCACCGGGGACGTTGACGGTGTTGGACATCACCCGGGGATAGATCAGGTAGTTCTCGACCTGCTGGTAGATGATGAAGTAGATCGCGCAGGCCAGGCCGATCTGCCAGCTCACCGCCAGCCCGATCAACGACACCACGACCATCGCGATGGTGGCGCCGATCAACGGGATCAGGTCCAGCAGCAGCACGACGAACCCGAGGGCGACGGCGTACTCACCTAGCCCGACGATGAACAAGAAGACCGTGGCGCAGACGCCGGCGATCACCACCACCACGAACAGCCCGGACACGAACCCGCCGATATTGCCCAGGATCCGCTCGCTCAGCGTGGCCACCCGGTCCCGGCGCGAGGCGGGCACCAGGCCGTACATCGCCTGCTTGATCCGCGGCAGCGTGCCGAGGAAGTACAACGTGAGTACGGCGACGAAGAAGACGTTGACCAGCGCGCCGATCACGGCCAGCCCGATGCCCAACGCGCCGCCGGCCACCTGGTTGACGACCTCGCCGCTGCGGAGCTTGTCGTAGATGGTGTCCAGC
The DNA here is from genome assembly GCA_964571285.1 of uncultured Nocardioidaceae bacterium. GTDB lineage: Bacteria > Actinomycetota > Actinomycetes > Propionibacteriales > Nocardioidaceae > CAZNCE01. The sequence goes on from CAZNCE010000126.1 coordinate 2,836, forward strand.
ACGTCGTAGCGCTGATCGATGCTGGAGATCCACTCGTTGTTGCGCAGACCGCGGATGATCCCCGGCGCGTTGTCGATCATCGCGCGAACCTGGTCGGCGATCACCGGGACCAGCGCATACCCGAACAGCACCAGGAAGACCAGCAGCGCGATGAAGACGGCCACCACGGCCAGGCCGCGGCGCATCCCCTTGCGCATCAGCCACTCCACCGCGGGGTTGAGGCCGACCGCGAGGAACATCGAGACGACGATCAGCACGATCACCGACGAGGCGGCCGCCAGCACGTGCTGGAGGGCCAGCGCGACCAGCACGCCGATCGCCCCGAAGAAGCCGATGAAGAACGGGGAGTGCCGCAGCAGGGTCCGGTCACCGCCGTCCCGTTGATTCGTCTGCGGTTCCGCGGGCGTGTCGCGAGGCGCCACCGCAGACGAATCGCCGGATTTGGTCGTGCCCCGGCGAATGCCACGGGGCCTGCGGGCCGGAATGGGTCAGTCCTGCTGCTCGTCGCCGGAGTCGCCGCCGGTTTCGGCGCCCTGCTCACTGCCGGACTCATTGCTGGAGTCGCCACCGGATGCACCGGTGGCTGCGGCCGCGGCGTCGTCGTCGTTGGAGAACGTGGACACCAGGTCGCGCAGGGCGGCCAGCTGGGCCACGATGCCGTCGCGGCGGCGCTGCAGGTCCGAGACCTCCTGGCGCATCGCGGCCAGCCGCCGCTCGACGTCGGCATCGGCGTGCGTGGAGATCTGCTCGGCCTGCTTGCGGGCGGAGCTGACGATCTGCTCGGCCTCGCGCCGGGCCCGCGACAGCAGTCGCTCGGTCTCGACCGCCGCCTCCTCCCGCTGCCGGCGCGCCTGCTCCACGGCCTCCACCGCCCGCTGCTCGGCAGCCTCGGCACGGGTCTGGGCGTCGCTGATCATCCGCTCGGTCTCGCCGACCGCGACCTTGTGCCGCTCGGTCGCCTCCTTGGTCAGCCGCTCCTTCTCCACGGCCAGCGCCCGCCGGGCCTCCTGCACCTCGCGGTCGGCCTCGGCCTTGGCCTGCTCGGCCTCGCGCCGGCTGCTGAGCATCAGCGCGTTGGTCTCCTGCTGGGCGGCCAGCCGGAGCTGGTCGGCCTCACGCTTGGCCGCCGCGACCATGTCGCGGGCCTCGGACTCGGCCGCCGAGCGTGCCTGGGTGGCATCCGCCTCGGCGCTGGCGCGGGCCTCGTCGGCCTCGGCCAGCTGCACGCTGCGGATGTCGTCGGCCTCCTTGGCCGCGGCCGCCCGCATCGCGCTGGCGTCGGCCTCCGCCTGGGCCCGGATCTGCGCCGCCTCGGCCTGCGCCCGCTCGTGCACCTCGTCGGCCTGCTCCTCGGCCAGCCGCAGCAGCTCCGAGGCCCGTCCGCCCAGGCCGGAGTACGTCGGGGAGCCGGCCTCGTCTAGCTGCTCGCGCAACTGGGCGGCGTCGGACTCCAACTGCTGGATCCGCTGCTCGGCCTCCGCGAGGCTGTTCGCGGCCTCCTCGTGCCGGGTCTCCTGCTCCTGCACGTACGAGTCCACCGCGGCTCGTTCGTACCCGCCGCGGCGCGCGGCCGGGAAGCGTGGTGTCTCGGGAGTCTGGTCGGACCCCGTGCCTGCGAAGATGGACAGTCCTAACTCGTCACTCATGCCGTCTCCATCTCGGACACTCGCTGCCGTGGGCCGGTTCAGTACCCCCGGAACCTGTTGATGGCGTCGAGATGCTTGTCGCGCAGCTCCGTGTCACGCACCCCGAGCCCCTCCTCCGGCGCCATGCAGAGTACCCCGACCTTGCCTTGGTGTCGGTTCCGATGTACCTCGTACGCGGCGGTCCCGGTCTCGTCGAGCCTATAGGTCTTGGACAGCGTGGGATGGATCAACCCGCGGGAGATGAGCCGGTTTGCTGCCCACGCTTCCCGGTAGTTGGCGAAGTGCGAGCCGACGACGCGTTTCAGGTTCATCCACAGGTAGCGGTTGTCGTACTCGTGCATGAAGCCGCTGGTGGACGCGCAGGTCACGATCGTGCCGCCCTTGCGGGCCACGTACGTGCTGGCGCCGAAGGTCTCCCGGCCGGGGTGCTCGAACACGATGTCAGGATCGTCGCCGCCGGTCAGCTCGCGGATCCGTGCGCCGAACCGGCGCCACTCCCGCTGGTCTTGGGTGTGCTCGTCCTTCCAGAACCGGAAGCCCTCGGCGCGCCGGTCGATGATCAGCTCGGCACCCATCCGCCGGCAGATGTCGGCCTTGCCGGGTGAGCTCACCACGCAGACCGGGATCGCCCCGCCGTTCAGCGCCATCTGGGACTCGTACGAGCCGAGGCAGCCGGAGGCGCACCAGATCAGCACGACGTCGCCAAGCTACATGCCGCCGCCGTTCTTCGACACCAGTTTCCGGTAGGCGGTGGAGATCACCAGGCCCGGGCAGGCGGCCTCCTCCCAGGTGAGGTGGCCGGGCTTGGGCATCAACTGGTTGGCCTTGACCAGGGCCACTTCAGCCAGCCCGCCGAAGTTCGTCTCGAACCCCCAGATCCGCTGCTCGGGGTCCAGCATCGTGTCGTTGTGTCCGTCCGGGTGCTCCAGTTCCACCGACAGGCAGTGCGCCACCACCTCGTCGCCCGGCTTCCATCGGTGCACGCCCGGCCCCACCCGCAGCACCACCCCGGCGAGATCGGAGCCCACCACGTGGTACGGCAGGTCATGCCGCTTGGCCAGTGGGGAGGTACGGCCATAGCGCTCGAGGAAGCCGAACGTGGGCAGCGGCTCGAAGATCGAGGTCCACACGGTGTTGTAGTTGATCGCGCTGGCCATCACCGCGACCAGCGCCTCCCCGGCGGCCATCTCGGGGACCGGCACCTCGTCCAGGTGCAGGCTGCGCCGCGGGTCCTTGTCCGCGGAGTCCAGCCCCTCGAACATGCGGGCCTCGTCCTTGCGGACGACCATCCCGCGGAAGGCCTCGGGGATGGGCAGCCCGGCCAGCTCCTCGGACGGGGCGCCGGCCAGGATGGCGTCGCGGATCTTTTCCATGACGGGACCTTACTTGCCGGTAGTCGGGCGCGCAGCCGGGCTGTGACCTACGTCGCAGCCGGTTCGACCAGCTCGACCAGTACCCCGCCCGCGTCCTTGGGGTGGACGAAGTTGACCCGGGAGCCGGCCGTGCCGGTCACCGGCTCGTCATAGAGCAGCCGCAGCCCGCGGTCGCGCAACACGGTGCAGACCTCGTCCAGGTCGCTCACCCGGTACGCCAATTGCTGTATGCCCGGGCCGCTGCGGTCCAAGAACTTGGCGATCGTCGAGTCCTCGTGCAGCGGCGCGAGCAGCTGGATGCACGAGCCCGAGTCGCCGACCGCGAGCATGGCCTCGCGTACTCCCTGCTGCTCGTTCACCTCCTCGTGCACCGCGCGCAGGCCGAACGTCTGTGCGTAGAAGACCAACGCCTCGTCCAGGTCGCGGACCGCGATGCCCACATGGTCGATGGCGGTCAGCAGGTGCTCGGGAACCATGCCCCCCATGGTCGCACCCGCGGCTCGGGTCAGGCCGGCAACCTCGGTATCGTTCGAGTTGTCAGCCGACTGCGGGCGACGCGCCGCGCACGGATGGCTGACAACTGTCGATCTGCGCCTGGAGGACGTCATGGCTGGTTCGGTAATCGTCGGCGGGGCGCGGACCCCGGTCGGTCGCCTGCTCGGCGGGTTGAAGGGCTTCTCCGGAGCCGAGCTCGGCGGGTTCGCGATCAAGGCCGCGCTGGAGCGCTCCGGCGTGTCCGCCGATCAGGTGGACTACGTGATCATGGGGCAGGTGCTGCAGGCCGGCGCCGGGCAGATCCCCGCCCGCCAGGCCGCGCATCATGCCGGCATCCCGATGACCGTGCCCGCGATCACCATCAACAAGGTGTGCCTGTCCGGGCTGAACGCGGTCGCGCTGGCCGACCAGCTGATCCGTGCCGGCGAGGTGGACATCGTGGTCGCCGGCGGCCAGGAGTCGATGACCAACGCGCCGCACCTGCTGCCGAAGTCCCGCGCCGGCTTCAAGTACGGCGACGTGACGATGCTGGACCACATGGCCTACGACGGGCTGTGGGACGTGTTCACCGACCAGGCGATGGGCGCGCTGACCGAGGGCTGCAACCCCGGGCTCGGCATCGCCCGCGAGGAACAGGACGCCTTCTCCGCGCGCTCCCACCAACTGGCCGCCGAGGGTTGGAAGAACGGCGTCTTCGACGACGAGGTCGTGCCGGTCGAGGTGCCGCAGCGCAAGGGCGACCCGGTGGTCGTACGCGAGGACGAGGGCATCCGGGGCGACACCACGGCGGAGGGGCTGGGCAAGCTCCGGCCCGCGTTCGCCAAGGACGGCACGATCACCGCGGGATCGTCGTCACAGATCTCCGACGGCGGCTGCGCGATGGTGGTGATGAGCAAGGCCAAGGCCGAGGAGCTGGGGCTCACCTGGCTGGCCGAGATCGGCGCGCACGGCCAGGTCGCCGGCCCCGACTCGTCGCTGCAGATGCAGCCGGCGCGCGCGATCGCCACGGCGTGCGACCGCGAGAGCATCGACCCGAAGACGCTGGACCTGGTGGAGATCAACGAGGCATTCGCCGCGGTCGGCGTGGCCAGCATGCGCGAGCTCGGCCTGGACGAGGACAAGGTCAACGTCAACGGCGGCGCGATCGCGATCGGCCATCCGATCGGCATGTCCGGCGCCCGGCTGGTCCTGCACCTGGCGCTGGAGCTGCGGCGCCGGGGCGGCGGCGTCGGCGCCGCCGCACTGTGCGGCGGCGGGGGCCAGGGCGATGCCCTGATCCTGCACGTGCCCGGTCGGTGAGCCGCGGCGTGCGGACCGGCCTGCGGGGGGCGACCGTCGAGCAGACCGTCGACCGTGCGCGCGACGGCGACTCGCGGGCGGTCGCCCGGCTGATCTCGCTGGTGGAGGACGCCTCTCCGCTGCTGCGCGAGGTCACCGCGGCGCTGGTTCCGCACGTGGGCCACGCGCAGATCGTCGGGATCACCGGCGCGCCGGGCGTGGGCAAGTCCACCTCCACGTCGATGCTGGTCACCGCGTTGCGCAAGGCGGGCAAGCGGGTCGGGGTGCTGGCCGTCGACCCGTCGTCGCCGTTCTCCGGTGGCGCGCTGCTCGGCGACCGGGTACGGATGCAGGACCACGCCACCGATCCCGGCGTCTACATCCGCTCCATGGCCAGTCGCGGGCACCTCGGCGGGTTGTCCTGGGCCACCCCGCAGGCGGTGCGGGTGCTGGACGCCGCCGGCTGCGATGTGGTGCTGGTCGAGACGGTCGGCGTGGGGCAGTCGGAGGTCGACATCGCCGGGCTGGCCGACACCACGATCGTGCTGCTGGCACCCGGCATGGGCGACGGCATCCAGGCGGCCAAGGCGGGGATCCTCGAGATCGGCGACATCTTCGTGGTGAACAAGGCCGACCGGGAGGGCGCTCAGCAGGTGGTGCGCGACATCCGGTCGATGACGGCGCTGGAGAACCATGGTCCGGACGACTGGCGGGCGCCGATCCTGAAGACGGTCGCCCAGCAGGGGGAGGGCGTCGACGAGGTCGTGGCCGCCATCGACAAGCACCGAGCGTGGATGGAAGAGCACAGCGAGCTGGATCGTCGGCGGCGCCGCCGGGCCTGCGAGGAGATCCAGGCGATCGCCCTGACCGCGCTGCAGGAGCGGTTCGGCGACCTCGGCGGTCACGCGGACCTGGACCGGCTGGCCGAGCAGGTGGTGCGGGGCCAGACCGACCCGTACTCCGCCGCCGACCGGCTGATCGAAGCGCTCTAACCCGGCCGGCCCGGCGGCGTGGCTGCGTGCATGGGCAGCGGGTGGTGCGGTAGACATGCCTGAGCGGGGCCGTTAGCTCCGCGTGCCCGCTGCCAGGAGGAGTGATGACGCGCGCTGTGAAGAAGACGCTGATCATCCTCGCCATCGCCTTCGCCGCGTTCTACCTCTTGAGCCAGCCGGAGAACGCCGCCGAGGCGATCCGGGGGGGCATCGACGCGGTGGTCGCTGGCATCGGCCAGCTCTTCGACTTCTTCGCCGCGCTCGTCGCCTGAGCCCGCGATGCTGCGCGAGCTCGTACGGCGCTGGGCCGACCCCCGCGTGGACCGCTACCTGCTGGTGGACGAGGGCGAACGCATCATCGACGAGGTCCGGCACCACTGGGTCATCTACACCGTGCCGGCGCTGGAGTTGGTGCTGGTCCTGGGGCTGCTGGTCGGGCTGCCGTTCGCCGACATGCGGATCGGCTGGTTCGTCATCTTGGTGATCCTGCTGGTCGCGGGGCATGCCGGCTGGCGCGTGCTGCGGGCACATATGGACCGGTTCGTGATCACGAACATGCGGGTGTTCCGGGTGGTCGGCGTGTTCAACCGCCGGCGGGCCACGATGCCGATGGCCCGGATCCTGGACATCAGCGTGCAGAAGCCGCTGCTGGGCCGGATCCTCGGCTACGGCCACTTCGTCTTCGAGTCCGCCGCCCAGTCGCAGGGGCTGCGTGACATCAGGTACGTCGGCGACCCGGACGGCCGGGACCTGACCATCCAGCGGGTGGTGCAGGAGGCCGGGCTGCGCGCCACGCCGCGCCAGCTGCGGGAGGACACCCGGGACCGTCCGGCGCCGGTGCCGGGATCCGGTGACCCCGACGCTGGCATCGGCGGTTCGGGTGTCGCCGGCCCGGGTCTGGGCAGTGCGGGCGGGGGAGGCGTGCCCGAGTGAACGGTCCAGCGAGGAATCGAGCGCGGGACCGCCCCGCGTCTGGGCTCGACGAGCCGGCGAACGGTCCGGCGACTCCGGCGAAGAAGTCCGCCGCCGCGCGCCGGTTGCCGTTCGACCCGATCGAGGAAGCCTCGCGGCAGTGGGGCCGGCGCTGGGAGGCGGTGCCGGAGATGCGTGCGGTCACCTCGCTGATGCGCGTCCAGCAGCTGCTGCTCGGCCAGCTCGACCAGATCCTGCGCCCGCACGGCCTGACCTTCGCCCGCTATGAGGCTCTGGTGCTGCTGACGTTCTCCCGGCACGGCTCGCTGCCCCTGGGCAAGGTGGGGGAGCGGCTGCAGGTCCACCCCACGTCGGTCACCTCGATCGTGCGGCGGCTCGAGGCCGGCGGATACGTCGTCCGGCGCCGGCACCCGCACGACCGCCGGGCGGTGCTGGCCGAGATCACCGACGACGGACGCCGGGTGGTCGAGGCGGCGACGCGGGACCTGACCGACGCCAGGTTCGGCCTGACCGCGCTGTCGAGGGACCAGCTGGGCGAGCTGTTCGACCTGCTGCGTCCCGTGCGCGAGGCGGCCGGCGACTTCTGAGCCGGGCTGCCCGGCCGCGGCTCAGGTCGCCGACACCAGGTCGAACCGGCCGCCGCGGTTCTCCGACCAGTCCAGGTCCGTCTCGTACGGGGAGATCTCGGCGACCACGAAGCCGATCCCACCCAGGCGGGTGTGGCCGAGGAACGGATCGGTGGGCACCTGCAGGGGGC
>CAZNCE010000127.1:0-10270 GCA_964571285.1 uncultured Nocardioidaceae bacterium
CTGACCACGCGGCCTGCTGACCACGCGGCGGGCGCAGACCTGGCCCGGATGCCATGCTGGTGCCATGAGCGAACAACCATCTCCGACACCTCCTCCCCCGCTCGAGCCGGTCACCGAGGACTGGCAGCGGGCCCTCGCCGTGGTTGCGCACCCCGACGACATGGAGTTCGGTGCGGCCGCCGCGGTCGCCCGCTGGACGTCGCAGGGCAAGCAGGTGGTCTATTGCATGGTGACCTCCGGGGAGGCCGGCATCGACGGCATGGGTCCGGATGAGGCCCGGGTCGTGCGCGAGGCCGAGCAGGTGGAGTCGGCGCGCATCGTCGGTGTCGAGCAGGTGGAGTTTCTGCGGCTCCCCGACGGCGTGCTGGAGTACGGCGTCGCGCTGCGGCGGGAGATCGCCCGGGTGGTCCGCCAGCACCGTCCCGACATCGTGCTGACCAACAACTTCCGCGACACCTGGGGCGGCCCGATGCTCAACCAGGCCGACCACATCGCCACCGGCCGCGCGACCCTCGACGCGGTCCGCGACGCCGGAAACCGCTGGGTGTTCCCGGAACAGCTCACCAGCGAGGGGCTGGAGCGCTGGGACGGGGTACGACAGGTCTGGGCCGCCGGCTCACCGCTGTCCGGCCACGGCGTGGACGTGACCGCGACCTTCGACGCGGGCGTGGAGTCGCTGAAGGCGCATGACCAGTACATCCAGGGTCTCGGTTGGGTGTTCGACCCCGCGGAGTTCCTCGAGGGCGTCTGCCGCGGTGCGGGGTCGCGGATGGGCGTGATGGCCGCGACCGCGTTCGAGGTGTTCCGGCTCCGGATGGACGAGGACGACTAGAGCGGCGTCGCCGTGGGTCACGACGACGCCGGCAGCTGCGTGCCGACCGTGCCGTTGTTCGCCGGCCTGTCGGCTGACGAACAGGCCGGGGTGGCGCAGCTGGCCCGGCCCGCGCGGGTACGGCGGGGCGAGACGATCTACGCCGCAGGCGACGACGTGTCGCAACTGATGGTCGTACACCGTGGCCGGGTGCGGATCAGCCATCTCGCCGCGAGCGGCCGGGAGCAGCTGCTGCGCGTGCTGGAGCCCGGCGACTTCGTCGGGGAGGGTGCCTTCATCTCCGGCGCTCGTCCCGACCACTTCGCGGTCGCACTGGAAGACGCGCAGATGTGCGTGTTCCGGCACCGCGACCTCGGCGGGCTGATCGAGCGCCATCCCAGTATCGGCCTGCACCTGCTGCAGGGGGTGGCGGCCCGACTCGCCGAGACCGAGCGCATGGTGGCGACGTTGACCTCGGGCGAGGTGGAGTCCCGGTTGGCGGCCTACCTGCTCGAGCTGCCGACCAGCGAGCACGGCACCAAGGTGCGGCTTCCGCTGGCCAAGAAGGACATCGCCTCGCTGCTGGGCACGACGCCGGAGACCCTGAGCCGCCGGCTGGCCCAGCTCGCGGACCAGGCGATGATCCGCCTGGACGGTCCCCGCGACATCGCCCTGATGGACATTCCGGCGCTGCTGCAGCTCGCCGAAGGCTGACCGGCCATCAACCGCCGGACAGGTCGCCGCCCGCCGGCCGGCCGGCCGATCGTCGCCTGGGCGCCTTCGGCAGGACTTGACCCAGGTCAAGGAAACGAACCGCGGATCGGTCGATCCTGAGGTTGTCAACAAGGAAAGACAATCCAGGAGGCATCGACATGACCACCACCACGTTCACCACCGAGCCGTTCACCTGCCCCTCGTGCATCAAGAAGATCGAGGGCGTCGTCGGCCGGCTGGATGGCGTCGCCGACGTCCGGGTGCTGTTCCACTCCGACAAGGTCAAGGTGACCCACGACGAGCAGCGGATCAGCCCCGAGGAAGTCGCGGCGACGATCACCGGGCTCGGCTACCCCGTGCGGTCGCACAAGTCGAGGGTCCTGGCGTGACCGGCACAGCCGGCGGACGACCCCTTGCACACCAGGAGCACGAGGCCCGAACCCAGCGGGCACCCGAAAGGACATGGAGATGACGGAGCGGTTCCAACGCCGGGTCGCCGCGATCAGCGGCGGCCTGCTGGCGGTCGCGCTTGCGACCCACTTGCTCGAGCAGCCGATGCTCCGCGACATCGCCCTCGTGGTGGCGTCGTTGGCGGCGGGCGGGCCGATCGCGGTGAAGGCCTGGCAAGCCCTGCGACACAAGGCGTTCAGCATCGACCTGCTGGTCACCATCGCCGTCACCGGCGCCCTGGTGATCGGCGAGTACGTCGAGTCGGCAGTCGTCGCATTCCTGTTCGTGTTCGGTGGCTGGCTCGAGGCCCGGACGCTCGAGCGAACCCGGAGCAGCCTGCGGCGGCTGGTCGAACGGGCGCCGCAGGAGGCGCTCGTGGTCCGCGGCAATGAGACGATCACCGTCGATGTGGACGACGTCGTCGTCGGCGACCGGGTCGTCGTGCACTCCGGCGGCAAGGTGCCGGTCGACGGCGTCATCACCGGCGGCCGCGCCCTGGTGGACGAAGCCACCATCACCGGCGAGCCGGTGCACGTACCACGCACCGTCGGCGACCGGCTGTTCGGCGGCACCATCTTGGACACCGGCTACGTCGAGCTGACCGCCGAGGCGGTCGGCGAGGACACCACCTTCGCCCGGATCATCCAGCTGGTCGAGGAGGCCCAGGAGTCCAAGACCACGGCGCAGAAGTTCCTCGACCGATTCGCCCGCGTCTACACACCCGCCATCGTCGTGCTTGCCGTGCTGGTGTACCTGGCCACCCGTGACGTGCGGTTCGCACTCACCTTCCTCGTGATCGCCTGCCCCGGCGCGCTGGTCATCTCCACCCCGGTGTCGATGGTGGCCGGGCTCGGCAACGGCGCCCGCCACGGCGTCCTGGTCAAGGGCGGCGACGCGATGGAACGGCTGGCCAAGGTGGACACCGTCGTCTTCGACAAGACCGGCACCCTCACCGAGGGCAAGCCCACCCTGACCGGCATCCGCTCCGTCGGCGACCTGACCGACGAGCAACTGCTGGTGCTGGCGGCCCGGCTCGAACTCGCCTCCGAGCATCCCCTCGGCCGCACCGTGGTGACGGCCGCTCAGGACCGCGGACTGCTCGGTGAGGATGCCACGCCGGCGACAGGCGTGGACGTGGTGAAGGGCGGCGGAATCCGCGGCTGGGTGGACGGCCACGCTGTCGCGGTCGGCTCCAGGCGGCTGCTCCAGCAGGTCGGAGCCGCCCTGCCCGAGTCGGTGCAGGACGATGCCGTGGCGCGGGAGCGCGATGGTCACACCGTCGTGTTCGTCGCCGTCGACGGCAGACTCGGCGGGCTGCTGGCCATCGCGGACCGGGTACGGCCGGAGGCGGCCGAGGCGATCGACGCCCTGCGCCGCAGCGGGGTGCGGGAGACCGTGATGCTCACCGGCGACAACCGGCACAGCGCGGAACGGGTGGCCGGGCTACTCGGTATCGATGTGGTGCATGCGGAACTGCTGCCGCAGGACAAGGTCGAGCGCGTGCAGACGCTGACTGCGTCGGGCCGCACGGTGGCGATGATCGGCGATGGCGTCAACGATGCGCCCGCGATCGCCGCGGCAGACATCGGCATCGCGATGGGCGGCGGCACCGACGTGTCGATCGAGACCGCGGACGTCATCTTGATGGCCAACCGGTTCGACCAACTGGTGCACGCCTACGGGCTGTCGCGGGCGACGGTCCGCAACATGGTGCAGAACACGGCCCTCGCGCTGGCGGTGGTCGCGGCCCTGCTGGCCGGTGTGCTCACCCGGACCGTGTTCATGTCCGGCGGCATGCTGATCCACGAGGTGTCGGTGCTGGTGGTCGTGCTCAACGCGGTGCGGCTGCTGCGCTACCGCGACCCAACCACCGGCCGGTCACCAGGCGAGGCCGAGCAGGTAGCCGAGCACCACGGCGACGGCCCCCGCGACCAGATTGGCGGCGACGTTGGCCACGGCCAGCAGGCCGGCACCGTCCTCGGCCAGCCGGACCGTCTCGTACCCGAACGTTGAGTACGTGGTCAGCGCACCGCAGAAGCCGGTTCCCGCCACGGCCACCACGTCGTCCCCGATGTGGTGGCCGTTGGCCGCGCCGGCCACCATGCCCAGGACGAACGAGCCGACCACGTTGACGACCAGGGTCCCCCACGGCATCAGGCTGTCGTGCCTGGCCTGCACCGCCCGGTCAGTCAGATAGCGGACGGGCGCGCCCACGGCGGCGCCGGCCGCGACCAGCAGCACGAACCACCAGCTCATCGACGCCGCCGACGCGTCGACACCACCAACTTGTTCGTTCCCGCGGTCACCGCGCGCCCTCCTGCCCGCGGTGGCGGTGCCGGTGCACGGTGACGTCCTCGACCGTGACGATCCCCTCGTGAACCACCTCGTCCAACTGCGGCAGGAACGCCTGCACCCGCTCGACGGCGTCCACGATGACCACCGCCACCGGCAGGTCCTCCGACAGCGACAGCAGGCGTGCGGTGTGCACCCGGCTGGACGCCCCGAACCCCTCCAGCCCACGGAACACACTGGCCCCGGACATCCCGGCCTCATGCGCGCGGTGCACGATCTCGGCGTACAACGGCTTGTGGTGCCAGGTGTCGTCCTCGCCGATCAGCACGGTGATCCGCTGCGCCGGTCCTTCCAGGCTCACCTCAGCCACCCTCCTCTGGCTCGACTGGGCGTTGGACGACTGCCCGGGCCAGCGCCGTCCCGAGCGCTACCGCGACCAGCGCCGCGATCAGGGTGCCGAACACATAGGCCAACGCCAGTCCCGGGCGGCCGTCGTCGACCAACCGGTGCGCGTCCACTGCGTACGTTGAGAACGTGGTGTAGCCACCGAGGAATCCGACGCCGAGGAACGGCCGGAGCAGCCGGTGCACGGGGCCGGCCTCCACCAGCAACACCATCAGCACCCCGATCGCCAGGCAGCCGCTCACGTTGACGGCGAAGGTGGCCCAGGGATACACCGCACCCGGGGCGATCAGGTGGTCCAGCCCGTACCGACAGAGGGCCCCGAGGGCGCCGCCGAGCGAGATCACCGCGAGCACGGCGAGATCCGGAGTCGCGGCTCGACGGGAGCCGGTTGGATGTGGTCCGGGTGGGCGTTTCGTGGGTTGCTGGATCGACCGGCGTCGCCGTCGGCGACCGTTGCCCGTTCCGCGCATGGCTCCCTCCTTCGGTGTTCGACCGCCCAGGAAGGGACCGTTGGCGACGAGTTGTCGCGGTTGTCGGCGGGCCCCACCGCCATCGACGGCAACCATAGTCCTTTCGGGTCATAAACCGCGGGTTGTGTATCTGCCCGGCGCCGCTGGGCTCTTCTCCCCGGGCCGACGCATTCCCCTGCCGCGGCCCGTACGGAGGGATTCCGATGACGTTCGCGTTCCTGGCCCACCCACGCGCCCGACTGCGTGAGGACATGGCCCTGGTCTCCAAACCGCTGGGTCTGGTGCCCGAGCGCGTGTACGACGCGGCGCTGCAACGGCTGCGACTGCGTCCGTTCACCATGGCCTCGGTGCACCTCGCCGATCGCACCGTCGGACACGTGGTGCTGGTGCCCTTTGGGGCCCGGCACATGCTGGCCCGGCCCGGCGAGGCTCGCCACCGGGTCGTGCAGGCGGTCAACCGGTCTGTCGAACTCGGGGCGGACGTGGTGGGGCTGGGGGCGCTCACCGCACCGGTGACCGCCGGTGGCAAGGCACTGCGCAACCGCACCGACGTCGGGGTCACCAACGGCAACGCCTACACCGCCGCGGTGGTGGACAGCCAGGTCCGCCGACTGCTGGACCAGAACGTGCCGGACGGCGGGCGCCGGGTCGCGGTCGTCGGCGCCACCGGGAGCGTCGGCGCCACCGTGGTCCGGCTGTTGGCCCGGGACGGCGCCGCCGACCGGCTCACGCTGGTCGCACGCAACCGGGTGCGCCTGCGGGCCCTGCAGCAGGAGGTCGCCGACTCAGTGCCCACTCTGGCCACGGATGACCTCGCGGCGGTCCGGCAGGCCGATCTGGTCGTGCTGCTGACCGCCTCCGCCGACGCGCTGCTGCAGCCCGGCCACCTCGGGCAGGGCGCGGTCGTGCTGGACGCCACCCAGCCGCGCAACACCGCACCGGAGCTGCTGACGGCACGACCCGACGTCCTCGTGCTCGACGGCGGGATCGTGGATCTGCCGGGGCTGCGGATGCAGGGCGGCACGTTGGGTCTGCCTGCCGGGCAAGCCTTCGCCTGCTTCGCCGAGACCGCGCTGCTCGGCCTGTCCGGCCATCGCGGGCACTTCTCGCTCGGTGCGCCGACGCTGCGACAGGTCGATGAGGTGCGGCAGCTTGCCCGAGACCTGCGCCAGGTGGGCTTCCAGCCGGCCGAGCCGACCTGCTTCGGCCGCCCCGTCCTGCTGCCCGCGGGCAGCCCGACCGCTGCGGTGGCGGCATGACCGGGCCACGCCGGGTGGTACTGCTCGGTGGCGGCTACGTCACCGTCTACGCGTACCGCACGCTCGCCCGGCGGCTGCGGCGCGAGATCGCCCGGGGCGACCTGGAGATCGTCGTGATCAGCGCCGACGACGCCCACAACTTCCACGGCTTCACCGGCGAGGTGCTGGCCCGCATCCTCCCCTACCAGGCCACGCGTACTCCGCTCGCCGAGGCCTGCCCGAGAGCACGGGTGATCCGGGCGAGCGTGCGACGGGTCGACCCGCACACCCGCACGGTGACCTACCGGCCGGTGACCGGTGGCCCGTCCCGGCGGATCCGGTATGACGAGGTGGTGGTGGGGCTGGGCGGCCGCGAGCCCGTCGAGTCGGTGCCCGGGCTGGCCGAGCACGGGTACGCGCTGCGCGCCCCCGGCGATCTGTCCCATCTGTCGGCCCGGCTGACCGGGCTCATCGAGTCGGCTCGGCTGGACCTGCGCGAGTCAACGGTGGTCGTGGTCGGCGGCGGCCTGGCCGGGGTGGAAATGGCGGCCGCGATCTCGGACGCCGGAGCGCACCGCTTGCGGGTGGTGCTGGTGCACGGCGGCGACCGGTTGCTGCCGGAGCTGGCGGCCAGCCAGCCACGGCTGGTCCGTTACGCCGAGCGGCAGCTGACCCGGCACGGGATCGAAGTGCGGCTCGGCACCCGGCTGGTGTCGGTGACCGAGCACGGCGCGTTCCTGGCCGACGGCTCGTTCATCCTGGCCGGCACGGTGCTGGCCACAGTGGGGCAGGCGCCGGTCACGGTCCCCGGGCTGGAGCCGCTGCCGCACGACGACCGGGGCCGGCTGGAAACCACCACCGATCTGCGCGGGAGGGGGCAGATCGGCGGGCTTTGGGCGGCAGGCGACGCCGCCCGGGTGGCCCACGTGCGCACCGGAGAGCCGGTTCCCGCCAACGCCTTGTGGGCGATCAAGGCGGGAGCGCACGTGGGCCGCAACCTCGCCCGGGTCCTGCGTGGCCGGCCGCCGCGCCGGTTCCGTTACCTGGGGTTGGGGCAGGCCGCGTCGTTCGGACTCGGCTGCTCGGTGGCCGAGCTCTACCGTGTCCCGTTCACCGGGGTCGTGGCCTGGCTGCTGCGGGTGTCGTTCTTCGCTCGGTTCATGCCGTCCCGCCGGCGCGCCGTACGCGTTCTGGGGCAGCTGGCCCGGGCGGTCGCGACCGGGCACCGGGTCACCGCAGCACCGGCCGAGCCGCGCACCGCCGGCCGGCCCGCGCTGACGCGAGCGGCCTGAGCCGCGGTCCCGTCAGGAGGCCACCCGTTCTGGGATCAGCTCGGCCTCCAGCTCCCGGACCAGCGGGATCACCTCGGCCCCGAACCGCTCGACATCCTCGCGCACGTGCAGGAAGCCGAGCAGCAGCAGGTCCACGCCCGCCCGCTTGTATTCGACGATGCGGCGCGCCACCTGTTCGGGGGTGCCCACCAGGCCGGTGCGGAAACCGTCGTTGTACTGCACCAGGTCGCGGAAGTCGCTGTCGGCCCACATGCCCAACTTGTCCGCGGTCGCCTGACCGGCCTGCTTCACCGCGTTGCCGAAGTCGTTGACCTTGTCCACATCGGCCTTGGCGATGATCTCCTCCACCACCTCCTGGGCCTCCGCCTCGGTGTCGCGGACCACGGCGAAGCCGTTCAGCCCGAACCGCACCCGCCGGCCGCTCGCCGCCGCCCGCGCGCCCACGTCCCGGACCTGCTCGGCGGCGCCCTCGACCGTGTTGCCGTTCATGAAGTACCAGTCCGACAGGCGGCCTGCCATCGCCCGGGCCGCCGTGGAGTTGCCGCCCTGGAAGACCTCCGGCTGCACCGGTGGGCTGGGTCGGAACGTCACGTCGCGGGTCCGGTAGAAGTCGCCGCGGTAGGTGAAACCGTCGGTGGTCCACAGCCCGCGGAGCACCTCGATGAACTCCTCGGACCGGCGATAGCGCTCCTCGTGGTCGAGCCAGGGCAGGCCGAGGTCGGTGAACTCCTTCTTGAACCAGCCGGACACCACATTGAGGCAGAACCGGTTGTCGTGGAGCTCCTGCGCGGTGGCCGCCAGCTTTGCCAGCACCGGCGGCGGCCACTGCCCCGGGTGCACGGCGGCGATCACCTTCAGTCGTTCGGTCGCGGCCAGCAGCCCGAGCGAGAACGACACCGACTCGTGCTGGGCGTCCGCCCCGTACGACGCGAGGTAGCGGACCTGGGTGAGCGCGTAGTCGAAGCCCGCCCGCTCGGCCGCACGGGCGACATCGCGGTTGTAGTCGGGCGTGTGGTTCGTGCGCTGCTCGATGTTGGACACGACCAGGCCGCCGGAGACATTGGGCACCCAGTAGGCGAAGGACAGCGGGTCCGGGGTCGCCGCGCCACTGTCGGCGATCGGGTGGGTCAGGGCGTGGGAGGTGTGGTGGGTCATGGTCAGACTCCGTTCGTGTGGATGGGGGTGAGGTAGCGGCCGGCATGGTGCAGCAGCGGCCGGCGGGTCGAGGTGACCGCCTGGTCGACCCGGGCGATGACGACGAAGCTGTCGCCTGAGTCGACCAGGTCCTGCACGCGGGTGAGCAGCCGACTGGCGACGTTGTGCACTGCGGGCAGCCCCTCCTCGTCGTACGCCCAGGCCCCGTCGTCGACGAACCGCTTGGTGCGGTCTTCGGCGAACCGCTGGGCCAGGTGCGATTGGTCGTCGGCGAGCAGGTGCAGCGCCGCCCGGCCGGTGCGGGTGATGGTGGCCAGCGACGAGGAACGCTTGGCGATGTTGAACGATGCCAGCGGCGGGGCGAGGGAGACCGAGACGACCGAGATCGCGGTGAATCCCACCGGCCCCCGCTCACCCGAGGCGGTGACGACCCAGGTGCTGGAGGCCGCTCGGCCGAACGCGGCGCGCAAGTCGGCGGCCGACTCGTGGGTGCCGGGGTTCCCGAATCGGGGATCGACGATGGGTTGGGCGGACATGGCACTCCTGTGCGGTGGGGCTGGGTTTCGGGTGGCGGTGGGGCGCGGCTGACCGAGGCTCTCCTCGGGGTCGGCGATCGCCGGAGCACGGACCGGGCGCAGCGCATCGGACCGGGCGGCAACCGCGCCGGAGCGAGCAGCCGGGCCTGGGCACTGTGCAGCGGGAACTGCGGCGCGGTGCGCGGCAGAGTGGGCTGCGTCCGGGGCGTGGGGCCGGTCGAACGGCCGCCCGGTGCGTCGGTCAGGCGTCGGCCGATCGGATGGTCGGCCGATCGGATGGTCGGCCGATCGGATGGTCGGCCGATCAGGCGGTCAGCCGGTCAGGCACGACAGGCGCTGACCGGCCGGCGCATCAGATCGACGGCGCGTCGCAGGACCGGCGTGTGGTCGGTGGGGATGAGCACGTGGCCTCCATCGAACCTGGCGTTAGCACCTGCCCCGGGTGGGTGGTTGCTGCGGCGTCCTCGAGCCAGATCTCTCAGCCGCTCTGGATGGGTTGAGGCAAGTGGACCACGCCGACGACCGCCGATCAACGATGTGTCACCTGCTGGACGCGAGACGTGTCCGCCGGTTCGATGTCCTACCCTGCCTCGCCCTGGCCGTTGCCGCCCGGCGAACCCGTGCACCGGCCTCCGGACGTACACCTGGCCAAGACGGCACGTTGAGGTGGGTCCGATCCAACGTGGCGCGTTCGCGCACGGGCCTGGGTCAGCGTGGCGTGTTCGGGCTGCTTTCGAGCCCGAGAATGCCGCCCCAACGCGCCACGCTGGACGCAGCCGTCGCCTGAACGCGCCACGCTGGCGCCGAAAGAGTTCCGAGTGCGGCGGGCGGGGCCGGCACCAGCCCGCAGGGCGGGACCGTACGTACGTCTTTCACGATCCGGTGAAACACGACGCACCCACCACGC
>CAZNCE010000128.1:0-10230 GCA_964571285.1 uncultured Nocardioidaceae bacterium
GGGTGGTGGATCTCTTCGCGCCGACCCCGCGCTTGGGTATGGCGCCGGGTGTACCGGAGCGCGGTCTCGGCGGGAAGGGTGGTGGTGGATCCCTTCGCGCCGACCCCGCGGTTGGGTACGGGTGGGTTGGAGCGGGCAGGGCGTCGGCCGGCACCCGAGTCCGCGGCTGACACAATGCCCCCATGACCAACGCCGCGATGATCGACGTCGCCGTGCTCGGAGCGGACGGGAAGATGGGCGGGGAGTCGTGCCGCGCCGTTGAGCAGGCCGACGACCTGCGGCTGGTGGCCCGCCTGGACGTGGACGACCGGTTGGAGGCGCTGACCGAGGCCGGCGCCGAGGTCGTCATCGACTTCACCAATCCGGACGCGGTGATGGACAACCTGCGCTGGTGCATCGAGCACGGCCTGCACGCGGTGGTGGGGACCACCGGGTTCGACGCCGATCGGCTGGAGCGGGTCCGGGGCTGGCTGCAGGAGGCACCGCGCCCGGTCGGCGTTCTGATCGCGCCGAACTTCTCCATCGGCGCGGTGCTGATGATGCGCTTCGCGGCCGAGGCGGCGCGCTACTACGAGTCGGTCGAGATCGTCGAGCTGCATCACCCGACCAAGGCCGACGCGCCGTCCGGCACCGCCCGCCGCACCGCCGAGCTGGTCGCCGCGGGCCGCGCCGAGGCCGGCCTCGGGGCCGTACCCGACGCGACCTCGTCCGCGCTCGACGGTGCCCGGGGGGCGTCCGTCGACGGCATCCACGTGCACTCGGTCCGCGCGCGGGGGCTGGTTGCCCACCAGGAGGTGCTGTTCGGCGACCCCGGGGAGACGCTTACCGTCCGGCATGACTCCCACGATCGGGTGTCGTTCATGCCGGGCGTGCTGCACGGGGTTCGGCAGGTCGGAAACCACCCGGGACTCACGGTGGGCCTGGAGGCCTACCTCGGGCTCGGCTGAGCGATGCAGTCGCGCATCCTCGCCGCCGCGCTGCTCAGTGCGCTGCTGTTGGCCTACCTGCTGCTGGCCGGTTGGCAGGGCTGGCTGCTGTTGACCAGTGGCAGCGGTGTCGGCGTGGCGCTAGGGCTGGCGGTGCTGGCGCTCCCGCCGATCGGGGCGTACGTGCTGTGGCGTGAGATCAGCTTCGGGGTACGCAGCCACCGGCTGGCCCGGGAACTGGCCGAGTCCGGGCGCTGGCCGGCCGACGAGCTGCCGCGGATGCCGTCGGGCCGGCCGGTCCGCGACGCGGCCGACGAGGTGTTCGCGCTGCGCAGGGCCGATGTGGAGCGGGCACCGGACGACTGGGAGTCGTGGTTCCGGCTCGGGCTGGCCTACGAGGACGCCCGCGATCGCCGGCGGGCGCGAGAATCCATCCGCCGCGCGATCGCGCTGCACGGCTGACGGCGCTGCGCTAGTCGCGGTGGTGCCGCCGCCCGTCCGGCGCATAGGTGAGGAACAGCGCCGTGAGCAGGCCCAGCACCGCGCCGGCGATGACCGGGATCAGGTTGACCCCGGGCGCCACACAGGTACCGGTGAGCACGTCGGCGCAGGTGATCGGTTGGGCGCTCAGCGCCCGGTACGACACGAGGGCGCCCACCGCGGCACCCGCGATCGTGCAGACCACCGTGATGATCCAACGGTGCAGCCGGGGTAGGTGGCCCAGCATCCGTGCCCTCCCAGTGATGGCGCCTACGCCTCGATCTGGTGCCGCCGACCGCCCCGGTGATCCGGTGCGCAAGGGCCGCCTCAGCGACACGCCCTCAGCGTACGACGCGGCAGCGACTCAGCAAACCTGCTCGGATCCCGAGATATCGCATTGCTCCGCCGGGCGCCCGGTCAGTCCTCGCGCAGGTCGGTGTGCAGCCGGAGCTGCTTGACCCGGACCGAGCCGTCACCGGTCAGGTCCAGTTCGCGGTGGGCGCCGTCGGGGGCCCAGCCGGCGGACTCAAGGAACCCGCGCAGCGCGTCCGCGGTCGCGTTGACCCAGCTGGTCGCCCGCTCGAACCCGTCGGCGCGCAGCGTGTCGGCGCTGGCCGTGATCAGCCGCGACCCGTGACCTTGGCCGAGCCGGTCCAGATCGACCACCAGTTCGGCGATCTGCCCGTCGACCCCCGGGTCGGCGTCCGGGTCGTCCGCCGGGGCGGTCAGCGCGAAGCCGCACAGCGTGGCCCGTTCCAGCGCGACCAGCACCCGCTGCCGCGCGTCCTTCGGCCGGTTGATCGCCTCCGTCCACTGCGCGGCGAACGCCGTCTCGTCGAGTTCCGCGAGCAGCTCGGGCGGCAGCAGGTCGGCGTACGCACGCCGCCACGTCGCCACCTGCACCCGGGCGATCTCGGGGGCGTCGGCCGCCCAGGCCACCCGGACGCTGACATCGGCCGTCGGTCCGCTCATGTCGGCCAGCGTAGGTGGGTAACGACACGACAGTCGCACCGGTCGGCAACGGCGACCTGCGTGTTACGGATCATCGCCGCTGCTGCAAGGCTCTGTAACATGGGTCGCGAACAGGGCAGTGGTCGACAGCACGCCGCGGGAGGTGCGATGGCAGATCCGGTGACGCAGACGACCCGGCATCCGGTCTTCCACCCGCTCAAGGTCGCAGCGGTGGACCGGCTCCTGGACGACGCGGTGGCGATCACGTTCGACGTCCCAGCGGACCTGGCGGACGACTACGCGTTCACCCATGGACAGCACGTGACGGTCCTGCTGCCCGAGTCCGAGCGGGTCAACGGCGCCGCGGCCGACACCGTGCGCCGCAACTACTCGATCTGCTCGCCGGCCTCGTCGGGGGTGCTGCGCATCGCGGTCAAGGGGCTCCCCGACGGCGTGTTCTCCGCGTACGCCCTGCACCGGCTCGAGGTCGGCCACGAGATCGAGGTGATGACGCCGACCGGCCGGTTCTTCACCCGGCTGGACCCGGCCAACGCCAAGCACTACGCATGCATCGCCGCCGGGTCGGGCATCACCCCGATCCTGTCCATCGTCGCCAGCACGCTGGCGGCGGAGCCGCACAGCCGCGTGACACTGCTGTACGCCAACCGGACGAGCGAGACAGTGATGTTCCTCGAGGAGCTGGAGGACCTGAAGGACACCTACCCGGAGCGGTTCCAGCTGGTGCACATCCTGAGCCGCGAGCAGCAGGCGGTGGAGCTGTTCTCCGGGCGGCTGGACGGCGAAAGGCTGCTGCGGATCGCGGAGGCGTTGTTGCCGCTCGACACGGTCGACGACTGGTTCATCTGCGGGCCGCACCAGATGGCCGTGGACCTGCGTACGACGCTGCTCAAGGCCGGCGTCGGCAAGCGGCAGATCCACGCCGAGATCTTCCATGTCGACACCGAACCGCGGCGCCCACCGGAGCGGCCGGGGCCGGGCGCCCCAGCGGGCGCCCCAGCGAACGGCGCAGCGAACGGCGCAGCGGACGGTGGAGCCGAGGAGGGGGCGGAGGTGACCGTCCGGCTGGACGGGCGGACCTCGCAGCTGCGGTTGCGCGGCGACGGGCCGGTGGTGCTCGACGCGGTGCTGGCCGCGCGGCCGGACGCTCCGTTCGCCTGCAAGGGCGGGGTGTGCGGCACCTGCCGCGCCAAGCTGGTCGACGGCACGGTCGAGATGGAGCAGAACTGGGCGCTGGAGGCGGATGAGCTGGACCAGGGGTACGTGCTCACCTGCCAGTCGCATCCGACCAGCGCCAAGGTCGTGCTCGACTACGACGCCTGAACGTGTGTCCGGCCGGGCGCCGCGTCGGGTGTCACAGCGCGGAGTTGTAGCGCGCCAGCAGTTCGTGCATCCGCTGCTCGTCCCGCTGCTCCGCGGGCAGCAGCACCTCGGCCACTACGTCGGTGATCTCGGCCAGCCGCTTGCTCAGCTGGCGGCTCTCGTTCATGTCCCGCTCGAGCTGTTCCACCCGCTCCCTGAGCTCGGCGATCTCGCGCCGCGCCTCGTCGAGCGGGCGCGGCTTGCCGGCACGGCGGGCCCGGCCGCTGGGGCCTTCGGTCATGGTCGTCTCTCCAGTCTCGCGATGATGCGGCACACCTGCGGGTCCTCCCGCTCCAACGCCGCCAGTCCGGTGCCCTCCTCCAAGTGCTCCACCGTGAAGCCGTACGCGCCGAGCTCCGCGGTAACGGTGGCGGCCGGCACCAGGTTGCGGAAGTGCTTGCCGAACACGTACCCGGAGGGCTTGGTGCGGAACTCCAGGAACAGTCGCCCGCCGCTGCCCTGCAGCAGGCTGCGGCTGAACCGCCACAGGTTGATGCGCCCGTCGTCCTCCAGCGCATGCACCAGGAACCGCGCGTACACCGCGTCCGGGGCGTGGTCACGGCCGAGCAGCGCTGGTGTGGTGAGCACGCTGCGCAGGTCGTAGAGGTTGGCCCTGCGGAAGGTGGCGCCCGAGCCCTCTTGCGCGGCCGCCGCCTCCGCCTTGGCCAGTGCCGTGGCCGCATAGTCGCAGCCGACGACCGAGACTCCCTGTCCGGCGAACCACAGCGCGTCGCGTCCGTTGCCGCAGCCGACGTCGACCAGGGAGCGGGGGAGCGGACCGGCCCCGGCCACCCACTCGGCGAACGGCGACTGCTGCGTCGGCGGGCATTTGGCTCCGTCGTAGAGTTCGAGCCAGCGCCTCAGGTGTCGCCGTTCGCCGCGCATGAACCCGTTGAGGGTCTGGCGGACGTGCAGCGGCGGTGCGTACTTGAAGGAAGGGTCGGGCGTGCGCCAGCCGGGACCGTACGTCGCCTCGAGCAGCGCTTCGGGGTCGGCCGGCGCGGTGACTGGCTGGCCCTCCAGGGTCACCTCGGTGGGCGGTAACAGGCTCTTTGGCGGCAGGTCTGCGACGACGCTGGGCATCACCCACAGGCGACCGCCCAAGTAGAACGCGGTGAACACGTCGATGCCGATCACTCCGCCGTCAGACCGGGTGTACATGAGCTTGAAACAACCTCCGGACATCCGCCGGGTAGCCCATCCCTGCCGGCGGCACACGCGCTCCAGTTCCAGCGACTCCAACATGATGTCCACCGGGTCGGTGGCCCTGGCGACGTACGCGATGTCCGCATCGTTGTCGTGTCCGATCAGACGCCCGTCGCGTACGGCGCCCAGCAGGTTGCCGAACGCGAAGAACGCCGGATAGCCCTGGTCGATGAGGAACCGCACCGCCTCTTCGGTCACCCGGACAAGCTCCTGCTTGATTGCCGGGTCCGCTTGGGCGAACATCGGCGTCACCCGATTGTCCTTGTCCACGGTCAGCGGGCGGCCGAGGGCGTCGCGCAGGTCGACGGTGCCCCGTCCGCTGCCGAACGAGACCGCCCCCTCGAACAGGGCAGATCCCCCCGAGGACGGGCGCACCACGACTTCGGCGGCTCCGTCCAGGTGCGACCGCAACTGCGGCGGCCAGCGCACCAGCGTGCCTCCGTCCGCTGTCGGACGACCGTCGCGGGACGGCAGCATCGACCAGATCCGGCGTCCGCCCAACTCCACGTCGAGCGCCTGTGCGCTGATGTCCGGAGTCGCGTCGGCGTCGTTGTCGCCGCCCTGACCCGACAGCTGGCCCGGATCGCCGGGAGGCCCGTAGACGGTGATGCCCTGCTGCTCGACCAGGGCGAAGCCTCGTACGGGTTCGGGCACGGCGTCGGGCGCAGCCGCCTGCAGTCGCTGCCGCAGCAGCGACAAATCCGCCCGCAGCGCCGCCACCTCCGCGTTCCGGCGCGCCAGTTGCCTCGCCAGGTCGGCCACCTTCCGCGCATCCCGGGAACGTTGCTCGGCCTGGGCGCCGAGCCGCTTCTCCACGGCACCGACCCGCTTCTCCTGGGCGACGATCCGGCGGCGGAGTGCGGGAACGGCGGTGACGGACGCCGCGACGTCCGGCGCGAGCCAGCGGGTCAGGCGGCCGCCCAGCCGGCGCAACCATGTGCTCACGTTCGCTCTCCTGTTTGCGCAGTCGAGGCTCGGCGGCACGCCGAGCGTTGGCGCGGCGCAAACCCTACTCACCGGCGACACGCTCTCGGGGCAGCCTCGCCGGGCGCGTACTCGCCGGACCCGCCGGGACCCGGTGTTAGGGTCGCCTGCGTGCAGCAGTACCTGGACCTGGTCCGGCGGATTCTCGACGACGGCAGCCGCAAGCCGGACCGGACCGGGACGGGCACGCTCAGCGTCTTCGGGCACCAGCTGCGCTTCGACCTGTCCGCGGGCTTTCCACTGGTCACCACCAAGAAGGTGCACACCAGGTCGGTGTTCGCTGAGCTGCTGTGGTTCCTGCGCGGCGACACCAACGTGGCCTGGCTGCACGACCGCGGCGTGACCATCTGGGACGAGTGGGCGGACGACGACGGCGACCTGGGCCCGATCTACGGCTACCAGTGGCGGTCCTGGCCCACGCCGGACGGTCGCCACATCGACCAGCTCGCGGCTGTGGTTCAGGCGATCCGCAGCAACCCGGAGTCGCGCCGGCACGTGGTGTCAGCCTGGAACGTGGCCGACCTGCCCCGGATGGCGCTCGCCCCCTGCCACGCCCTGTTCCAGTTCTACGTCGCCGACGGGCGACTGTCCTGCCAGCTCTACCAGCGGTCGGCGGACGTGTTCCTCGGCGTCCCCTTCAACATCGCGTCGTACGCGCTGCTCACGCACATGGTGGCCCAGGTGTGTGACCTGCGGGTGGGCGACTTCGTGCACACGTTCGGCGACGCGCACCTGTACCTCAACCACCTCGACCAGGCGCGGGAGCAGCTGACCCGGGAGCCGCGCCCGCTGCCGACCCTGCACCTGGACCCGGCGGTAGGCGAACTGGACCGGTTCGACCTCGACCACATCCGGGTGGAGGGCTACGACCCGCACCCGGCGATCCGCGCTCCCATCGCCGTATGACGGTGACGATCGTCGCCGCGGTCGCCCGCAACGGGGTGATCGGGGCGGGGGGCGACATCCCGTGGCACCTGCCCGGGGAGCAGCGCCGGCTCAAGGAGACCACGATGGGTCACGTGCTGGTGATGGGCCGACGCACCTACGACTCGATCGGTCGCCCGCTGCCCGGCCGCACCACGGTCGTGGTCACCCGGCAGCCCGGCTGGACGGTCGACTCGCCGCAGGTGCGGGTGGTCGGCGACGTCGAGGAGGCGCTGCGGACGGCCCGCGAGATCGACGAGCAGGTGTTCGTGCTCGGCGGGGCGCAGGTCTACGCGGCCACGCTTCCGCACGCCGACCGGCTGCTGCTGACCGAGGTCGACCTGGAGCCGGTGGGGGATACGTACTTCCCCGCGGTCGACTGGTCGCAGTGGACCGAGGCATCGCGGGAACAGCACGACGGCTGGGTGCTGGTCGACTATCGACGCGCCCGACCCGGCCGGCGGTCGGTCGGCGAGCCGACCGGGGCGCCGGTGGACGGTCCGTAGCCGAAGCCGTACCCCCCGTCTACAAAAGGCAAAAACACCGACAAACCGCCCGGATCCCTGTAACACTAGGGTCAGCCGCGGCGATAGCCCGGTCGAGTCCCGTTGCCATCCGAACCCCCGAGCGGGTGGCAACGGGACTTCTCCACTTTGGCGGTAGCGTGGCGCCCATGTCCGACGCCTTCCTGCCGGCTGCGCCGTTCGGCCGCATGCTCACCGCGATGGTCACACCATTCACCGCCGACCTGCAGGTCGACCTCCCACAGGCCCAGCGGCTGGCCGCCCACCTGGTGGCCCACGGTCACGACGGGCTGGTGGTGCTGGGCACCACCGGTGAGAGCCCGACGCTGTCCGCCGACGAGCAGGCCGGGCTGCTGCGCGCGGTGGTCGAGGCGGTCGGCGATCGCGCCACCGTGGTCGCCGGGGTGGGCAGCAACGACACCGAGCACGCCCGAGAGCTGGCCCGTGGGGCGGCTGCCTGCGGAGTCGACGGGCTGCTGGTCGTCACGCCCTACTACAACAAGCCACCGCAGGCCGGCGTCGCCGCGCACTTCACCGCGGTCGCGGACAGCACGGACCTGCCGGTGATGCTCTACGACATCCCGGGGCGTACGGCCACCCGGATCGCCCCGGAGACCTTCGTACGGGTCGCCGAGCACGACCGGATCGTGGCGGTCAAGGACGCCACCGGCGATCTGTTCGGCGGCTCCTGGGTGATGCAGCGGACCGGCCTGGCCTACTACTCGGGCGACGACAGCGCCAACCTGGCCTGGCTCACCCACGGCGGCTGCGGCCTGGTCTCGGTGGTGGGACACGTGGCGGGCGACGCGTACGCCCGGCTGATCGGCGCGGTGGACAGCGGCGAACTGGCGGAGGCGGTGCGGCTGTACCGGCAGGTGCAACCGGCCGTGGAGGCGATCATGACCCGCACCCAGGGAGCGATCATGGTCAAGGCGGCGCTGGAGCTGCTGGGCCTCCTCGACGGCCGGCACGTACGGCTGCCGCTGGTGCCGGCCACGCCCGAGCAGGTAGACCGACTGCGCCCGGACCTGGTCGCCGCGCGGCTGCTGGAGGCGACCGCCGCATGACGCCACCGGTCAACGCGCTGCTCGACGAGCTGGAGGCGCCGCCCGCGCTCCCCGCGGACGGGCTGCGGGTGATCCCGCTGGGCGGGCTCGGGCAGGTCGGCCGCAACATGACGGTGTTCGAGCACGCCGGGCGGCTGCTGCTGGTCGACTGCGGCGTGCTGTTCCCGGAGGACATGCACCCCGGGGTCGACCTGATCCTGCCCGACTTCGAGCCGATCCGGGACCGGCTGGCCGAGGTCGAGGCCCTGGTGCTGACGCACGGCCACGAGGACCACATCGGGGCCGTGCCGTACCTGCTGCGCGAACGCCCGGACCTGCCGCTGGTGGGCTCCCGGCTCACGCTGGCGCTGCTGGACGCCAAGCTGCGCGAGCACCGGCTCAAGGGAGTCCCGCAGCACGTGGTCCGCGAAGGCGACACGCTGCGACTCGGGCCGTTCGACCTGGAGTTCGTGTCGGTCAACCACTCCATCCCGGACGCGCTCGCGGTCGCCATCCGGACCCGCGCCGGCACCGTGCTGCACACCGGGGACTTCAAGATGGACCAGCTCCCGCTGGACGGCCGGCTCACCGACCTGCGTGCGTTCGCCCGGCTCGGGGAGGAGGGCGTCGACCTGTTCCTCACCGACTCGACCAACGCGGACGTACCCGGGTTCACCGTGGCCGAGCGCAACATCTCCCCGGTGCTCGACAGTGTTTTCGCGGCATCCGAGCAGCGGATCATCGTGGCCTGCTTCGCGTCGCACGTACACCGGGTGCAGCAGGTGATGGACGCCTCGGTCCGGCACGGGCGCAAGGTGGCGTACGTGGGCCGGTCCATGGTGCGCAACATGGGTGTCGCCCGCGACCTCGGCTATCTGCGGGTGCCGCCGAACACCCTGGTCGACCTGCGCGAGGTGGGGAACTACCGGCCGGAGGAGCTGGTGATCATCTCCACCGGCTCCCAGGGCGAGCCGCTGTCGGCGCTGTCGCGGATCGCGCAGCGCAACCACGACAAGCTCAGCATCGAGCCCGGCGACACCGTGGTGCTCGCCTCCTCGCTGATCCCGGGCAACGAGAACGCGGTGTTCCGGGTGATCAACGGGCTCAGCGCCTGCGGTGCCCGGGTGGTGCACAAGTCCAACGCGATGGTGCACGTCTCCGGCCACGCCAGTGCCGGCGAGCTGCTGTACTGCTACAACATCGTCCGCCCGAGCAACGTGCTGCCGGTGCACGGCGAGGTGCGCCACCTGCGGGCCAACGCCGAGCTGGCCGTGCAGACCGGCGTACCCAGGGACCAGGTGCTGCTGGCCCGCGACGGGTCGGTGATCGACCTGGTCGACGGCGTCGCCAAGATCACCGGCAGCGTGCCGTGCGGGTACGTCTTCGTGGACGGCTCGACCGTCGGCGACCTGACCGAGAGCTCGCTCAAGGACCGGCGGATCCTCGGCGAGGAGGGCTTCATCTCGGTGGTGGTGGTGCTGGACTCCAGCACCGGCAAGCTGGTCAGCGGACCCGAGATCCACGCCCGCGGCTTCGCCGAGGACGAGACCGTGTTCGACGAGGTGCGCCCGCTGGTGGAGACCGCGCTCGGGCAGGCGGTCGGCGACGGGGTCACCGACCAGTACCAGCTGCAGCAGGTGATCCGCCGTCAGGTGGGCCGCTGGGTCAGCTCCAAGCACCGCCGTCGCCCGATGATCATCCCGTTGGTGATCGAGGCCTGAGACCGGGCGCGCTGGCCCGACCACCCGACCACGGGAGCGCGATGAGGGGACCGCAGGGGGGCCCTTCGTGGGCCCGGCTGGCATGGGC
>CAZNCE010000129.1:0-10200 GCA_964571285.1 uncultured Nocardioidaceae bacterium
GACTCCCCGCCGCGTCGGGCACCGAGCCTGACACCGTCACCCCGACCCCGCACCTCGCTCTGCCACGAACGTCACACTGAGCACCGGCTGCCATGGACACCCGCACCATTAGGCTGACGGCGTGGACGACCAACTGGTGAGTGCGCCGGCGCACTCACTGGGCGCGGTGCTGCGGCTGCGCGGCTTCCGGCGGCTGTGGATCGGGCTCGGCCTGTCCAGTCTGGGCGACTGGCTCGGCCTGCTCGCCCTCACCGCGTACGCGGGGACCGCGGTGGAGGGCTATGCCGCCCAGAACTTCGCCATCGCGGGTGTGCTGCTGCTGCGCGTGGTGCCGGCGATCCTGCTCGGCCCGATCGCCGGCTACATCGCCGACCGGGTGGACCGCCGCTGGACGCTGATCGCGGGGGACGTGGCCCGGTTCGCGCTGTTCGCGTCGATCCCGTTCGTCGACACCCTGTGGTGGGTCTTCGTCGTCACGGTGCTGACCGAGGGGGTCAGCCTGATCTGGATGCCGGCCAAGGACGCCACCATCCCCAACCTGGTCCCGGCCCGGCGCCTGGAGGCCGCGAACCAGCTGTCGCTGTCCACGACATACGGCTCGGCGCTGCCGGCCGCCGGCCTGTTCGTGCTGCTCACCCTCTCGGTCAAGGGCATCACCACGCTGACCGGTGGCTCCTCGATCACGCATATCGACATCGCGCTGTGGGTGAACGCGCTGACTTACCTGGTCTCCGGCCTGGTCGTCGCCACGCTCACCGAGATCCCGCGCGGGCCGGCCACCGGCGAGGGCGACCGCACCGGCATGTGGCGCACGATCGTCGACGGGTGGGCCTTCGTCAGCCGTACCCCGGTGGTCCGTGGCCTGGTCGTCGGCACCGTCGGAGCATTCGCCGCGGGCGGCGCGGTGATCGGCCTGGCCCGGGTGCATGTGCACGACCTCGGCGGCGGTGATGCCGGGTACGGCGTGCTGTTCGGGGCGGTGTTCCTCGGCTTGGCGCTGGGCATGTGGCTGGGCCCGCGGCTGCTGGGGGGCATGTCGCGCCGCCGGATCTTCGGGATGGCGCTGACCGCCGCCGGGCTGCTGCTGTTCCCGGTGGCGCTCACCCCGGAGCTCTCCCTGGTCGCGCTGCTCGTGGTGGTGCTCGGCTTCTGCGCCGGACTGGCCTGGGTGACCGGGCAGACGCTGCTGGGCCTGGAGGTCGCGGACTCCCTGCGTGGCCGCACCTTCGCGTTCGTGCAGGCGCTGATCCGGATCGCGCTGGCCCTGGTGCTGGCGCTGGCCCCCGCCGTGTCCGGTGTCATCGGCAGCCATACGCTGGTGCTGTCGGACTCGGTGCAGGTCACCTACCACGGCGCCGCGGTGACCTTCCTGATCGCCGCGGCCGCGACCACCGTGCTGGGGGTGCTCTCGTACCGGCAGATGGACGACCGGCCAGGGGTCTCGCTGTGGAAGGACGTGCGGCAGGCGGTGACGGGAGAGTACGGCAGGTTCGCCGACACCGGCCTGTTCATCGTGTTCGAGGGCGGTGAGGGCGCCGGCAAGTCGACCCAGGCGGTGCGGCTCGGGGAGCGGCTCGCCGAGCAGGGGTACGACGTCGTGCTCACCCACGAGCCGGGCGACACCAGGGTCGGTGCGCAGTTGCGGCGGATCCTGCTGGACCCCGAGACCGGGCGGATCTCCGGCCGTACCGAGTTCCTCATCTACGCCGCCGACAAGGCCGAGCACGTCGACACCCTGATCATGCCCGCGCTGGACCGCGGCGCGGTGGTGATCAGCGACCGCTACGTCGACTCGACGCTGGCCTACCAGGGCGCCGGCCGGGACCTGCTGCCGGACCAGGTGGAGGACATCGCCAGGTGGGCCACCGACCACCTGCGGCCGCACCTGACACTGGTCCTCGACGTGCCGCCGGACCAGGGCATGGGCCGGTTCCGCGACCGGGACCGGATCGAGTCCGAGCCGCTGGAGTTCCACCGGCGGGTGCGCGAGGCGTTCTTGCAGCTGGCGTCGCGGCAGCCGGACAGCTACGCGATCGTGGACGGGGCCCGCGACGTCGACCAGGTCGCCGCGCAGGTGTACGAGCTGGTGCAGCCGCTGCTGAACCGGGTCCGGCGGGTGGTGTCGGTGCAGCCACCGACGATGGCGGCAGCACGTACCGACCCGACCACCGTCCAAGGACCCACCGGTGACCGCTGAACCGACCGCCGCAACCGCCGAGGTGTGGCGTGATCTGGTCGGGCAACAGCCCACGATCGAGGTGTTGCGCGGCGCCGTGGAGGCCGCCCGCCGCGTGCGGAGCGGCGAGCGCGCGGCGGGCATGACGCACGCGTGGCTGTTCACCGGCCCACCGGGCTCGGGGCGGTCCAACGCGGCGCGGGCCTTCGCTGCGGGCCTGCAGTGCACCGCGCCGGTGGCCGGTTGCGGGGCCTGCGAGGGCTGTCGCACCGCGCTGAGCGGGACCCATCCGGACGTGACCCTGGTGCACACCGAGCGGCTGTCCATCGGCGTGGAGGAGGTACGGGAGCTGGTCCGCCGGGCGGCGATGGCCCCCACCGGCCGGGGCTGGCAGGTGCTGGTGGTCGAGGACGCCGACCGGCTCACCGATCCGGCGGGCGACGCGCTGCTGAAGAGCCTGGAGGAGCCGGCCGACCGCACGGTCTGGCTGCTGTGCGCGCCGACCATCGAGGACGTGCTGCCCACGATCCGGTCCCGCAGCCGGCTGCTCGTGCTGCGTACCCCGCCGACGGCAGCCGTGGCCGAGCATCTGGTGCAGCGGGACTCGGTGACCGAGGAGGTGGCCGCGTTCGCCGCCCGTGCCTCTCAGGGCCACATCGGCCGGGCTCGCGCATTGGCGACCGACGAGGACACCCGCAACCGCCGCAGCGACGTGCTGAAGCTGCCCACCCGGTTGAACAGCCTCGGAGCCTGCGTCGCCGCCGCTGCCGAGTTGGTGGAGGCCGCCGAGGCGGAGGCCGCGCCGATCGCCGAGCGTCTCGATGCCCGCGAGCGGGCCGACCTGGAGCAGGCGCTCGGGATGGGCACCCGCGGGATCAAGCCGAGGGGCGCCCAGGCGGCGGTCAAGGAGCTGGAGGCCGAGCAGAAGACCCGCCGTAAGCGGCTGCAGCGCGACGCGCTGGACCGATCGCTGATCGACCTGATGTCGCTGTACCGCGACGTGCTGGTCGTGCAGACCGACGCCGGCGCCGAGTTGGTGAACGCGGAGTTGCGGCGCGAGATCGCGCAGCTGGCCCGGCGGCACTCGCCCGAGACCACGCTGCGCCAGATCCGGTCCCTGCTGGCTGCTCGGGAGGCGTTGGAGACCAACGTCGCGCCGCTGCTGGCCGTCGAGGCGCTGACCGTGGCGCTGGCCCGCGGCACCTGACCCCACGTCGCGGGCCGGGTCGGCCTCAAGATCCGACGGTGAGATCCGACGATTCAGGAGTTCCGCCCGCTCAGCAGGGTCGGACCTTGGCGTCGGATCTTGGTGCGGGTCCGGGTCCGGTGAAGCACCTACGCGGGTACGTCCCAGGTTCCGGGTGACGCCCGATATCGGCTCCGCCGTTCGCCGGGCAGCGTGGACACCATGAGCAACGCGATCACGCCGGCCGTTTCGGCCGGGAACCCAACCAGCGCCATCCCGATGTCTCGCTCGGTCCGAGTGGAACTGCGCAAGCTGATCGACACCAGGGCCGGCCGCTGGCTGCTCATCGGCCTGACCGCCGGCTGCTCGGTGATGGTGGGCCTGATGGTCGGCACCGGGAACGTCGAGCACCTCACGTTCCTCAACATGTTCGGCATGCTGCTGCTGCCGTCGACCTTCCTGCTGCCGGTGCTGGCCATCCTGCTAGTCACCAGCGAGTGGTCGCAGCGCACCGGCATGACCACGTTCACGCTGGAGCCGCGGCGCACCCGCGTAGCCACAGCGAAGCTGTTCACCACCGCCGCCCTGGTCGCCGGCGCACTCCTCGCCACGGCGATCCTGGCGACGGTTGCCACCCTGCTCGCGCTCGCCCTCCGGCCCGGCGTGTCGGGGGAATGGCAGCTGTCCGCCGATGTGTTCCGCAACGCGATCCTGGTGCAGTCGGCGCGGGTGCTGACCGCCTTCGGGTTCGCCATGCTGATCCGCAACTCGGCTGCCGCGATCGTGGCGTACTTCGCCGTCCCGAGCGCCTGGTGGGTGCTGGGCTCGGCGGTCCCGTGGCTGCACGAGCATGTGCAGCCGTGGGCCGACTTCTCGGCGGCGACCCAGGTGTTCACCAACGGCGAGGCACCGTTCCACTCCGCCGCCGCGGTGACGGGTACGCAGTGGGCACAGCTGGCCACCGCCGTCCTGCTGTGGGTCGGGCTGCCGCTCGCGCTGGGGCTGTGGCGGCTGCTGCGGGCGGAGGTGCGCTGACCGTCCACAGGACGGCCTCGGTGCCGCCCGGCCGACCCAGCCGTGCCCGTAGGGTGGGAGCGGACCCGACCCGCCACACGCCCCGTCGAGGAGCGCCCGCATGACCAAGCGCCGCACCGCAGCCATCGCCCTGCTCGGGGTGGTGCTGCCGCTGACGCTGGCGACGGCCTGCGACCTCGGCGGAGGTGACGGCGAGCCGGACTCCGACTCCGCCCAGACCAGCGCCGGCCCACGTCCCACCCCGGCGCTGCCGGCTGCGCCGGAGGGGCTGGCCAAGTTCTACGACCAGCAGCTGGACTGGACCGA
This sequence comes from uncultured Nocardioidaceae bacterium, assembly GCA_964571285.1. Taxonomy (GTDB): domain Bacteria; phylum Actinomycetota; class Actinomycetes; order Propionibacteriales; family Nocardioidaceae; genus CAZNCE01. Next base: position 4,704 of record CAZNCE010000129.1, read on the forward strand.
CTGCGGCAAGGCGCAGTGCGCCAAGGTCGAGGTGCCGCTGGACTACGCGGCACCGGACGGCAAGACCATCGAGATCGCGGTCAACCGCTACCCCGCGGACGACCTGAAGCACTGGCGTGGCGCCCTGCTGGTCAACCCGGGCGGGCCCGGCGCGTCCGGCAAGGAGTTCGCCGGCTACGCGGAGAGCGTGCTGGGCGACATCACCGACACCTACGACGTGATCGGGTTCGACCCGCGCGGGGTCGGCGAGAGCGCACCGATCGACTGCCTGACCGATAAGCAGCTGGACGCCTACCTCGCCGAGGACCCGACCCCCGACACCGCCGCCGAGCGTCAGGAGTACGTCCGGTCGGTGCGTGACTTCGGCCAGGGCTGTGAGGAGCGGTCGGCGGACCTGGTCGGCCACGTCTCCACCCCGGAGGCGGCCCGCGACATGGACATCATCCGGCAGGCGGTCGGCGACCCGCAGCTGCACTATTACGGGGTCTCCTACGGCACCCTGCTCGGCGCGACGTACGCGGACCTGTTCCCCAAGCGGGTGGGACGGATGGTGCTGGACGCGGCGATCGACCCGACGCTGAGCTCGACCCAACTGGTGCGCGGGCAGCTCGGCGGGTTCCAGACCGCCCTGAACGCGTACCTGACCAAGTGCGTGGACGACGGTGACTGCCCGCTCGGCGACAGCGTGGGGGAGGCCACCGACCGGCTGGTCGCGCTGCTCGACGAGCTGGACGCCGACCCGATCCCGGGTCGCGACGACCGGATGCTCACCGAAGGGCTGGCGCAGACCGGGATCTGGCTGCCGCTGTACTCCGAGCAGACCTGGCCGCTGCTCACCTCGGCGCTGCAGGAGGCGGAGGACGGCCAGGGGTCGCAGCTGATGCGGCTGGCCGACTTCTACAGCTCGCGCACCGACAACGGCTACTCCGACAACTCCACCGAGGCCCAGATGGCGATCAACTGCCTGGACGAGCCCGGCTCGCGTACCCCCGCCCAGGTGCGTGCGGACGTGCCCGGGTTCGAGGAGGTGTCGCCGGTGTTCGGCCGCGCGTTCGCCTGGATGACCATCGGCTGCCCGGACTGGCCGGCGAAGGCGCCCCAGCCGATCCCGACGATCGACGCGCCCGGCGCCAAACCGATCGTGGTGGTCGGCACGACCCGCGACCCCGCCACGCCGTACGCCTGGGCGCAGTCGCTGGCCGAGCAGCTGGACTCCGGGGTGCTGTTGACCCGGGAGGGCGACGGGCACGGCGCGTTCGGGGCGGGCAACGTGTGCATCGACAAGGCGGTTGCGGACTATCTGGTGGAGGGGACGGTTCCGGCCGGAGGCACCCGCTGCTGACCGTTGGCCTCGCGCGACGCGACGGCGCCGCCGCCGTCCGCACTGCTGAGACTGGCCGCGTAGCACCTACGATGGTCCCCGAGCCGGTGCCGCGAGTGCCGGCGGAGACAGCAGCAGACGAACAAGGGGAACCTCGTGCGCGTTGTGCAACGAGCCATCATCCGTCCGGACCAGGAACTGGACATCCGGCCGCTCTACATCGGGGCCAGGTCCGCGATGAGCAACGACTCCATCAGCGGCGACCGGCAGTCCGGGGCGGACTCCGGTTGGACCGACGAGCCGGTGGAGGACAGCGCCACCTCGGCCTCCGAGGCGGTGTCGGGGCACGGGCGCGTGACCGGTACGACGCTGGTGGCGATGCCGGAGAAGCGGGTCACGCTCGGCACCTACTTCAATGCGTTCCCGGCCGGGTACTGGCGTCGCTGGACTGACGTCAGCGAGGTGACCGTGCGCATCGTGGCCCGCGGGAACGGCAACCTGCTGGTCTACCGGTCGAGCGCGAAGGGCTACACCCAGCGGGAGGAGTCGGCCTCCGTCGACGCCCCGAAGTGGAAGGTGCACGAGTTCACCTTGAGCCTCAAGCCGTTCATCGACGGCGGCTGGTACTGGCTGGAGATCGAGGGCGGCTCGGCCGAGGTCGAGGTCAAGTCGATCGAGTGGGTCGTCGACACCGAGAAGGAGCGGCCGGGCACCATCAGCATCGGCATCACCACGTACAACCGGCCGGAGTTCTGCGTCGACCAGTTGTTGGAGCTGGGCCGCAACCCGCACGTGCTCGAGGTGATCGACCAGATCTTCGTGGTCGACCAGGGCACCCAGAAGGTCACGGCGCACGAGAAGTACGCCGAGGCGGAGGGGGCCCTGGGCGGCCGGTTGCGGGTCATCGATCAAGGCAACCTGGGCGGTTCCGGTGGGTTCTCGCGCGCGATGAAGGAGACCGTCGAGGCGGGGCTGAGCGACTACTGCCTGCTGCTCGACGACGACGTGGTCTGCGAGCCGGAGGGCATCCTGCGCGGGTTGGCGTTCGCCGACCTGGCCAAGAAGCCGACCATCGTCGGCGGGCAGATGTTCAGCCTGGCCGTCCGGTCGGTGCTGCACGCGTACGGCGAGGCGATCCAGCGGTACCGCTGGTTCTGGGGGCCGGCTCCGAAGACCGTCCACGGCCACGACTTCGCGCAGCGGCCGCTGACCTCGACCAAGTGGCTGCACGAGCGCGTGGACGTGGACTACAACGGCTGGTGGATGTGCATGATCCCGACCCAGGTGATCCGGGAGGTCGGGCTCTCGCTGCCGCTGTTCATCAAGTGGGACGACGCGGAGTTCGGCCTGCGGGCGCGCGCGGCGGGCTACCCCACCGTGACGCTGCCCGGGATGGCGGTCTGGCACGTGCCGTGGCAGGAGAAGGACGACACGGTGGACTGGCAGGCCTACTTCCACCGGCGCAACCGGGTGGTCACCGCGCTGCTGCACTCGCCGTACGAGCACGGCGGGCGGCTGATCAAGGAGAGCCTGAACATGCAGGTCAAGCACCTGCTGTCGATGCAGTACGCCCCGGCGGAGATGGGGATCATGGCCCTCGAGGACGTGATGGAGGGCCCGCAGCGGATGCACCGCGACGTGTTGGAGCGGCTGCCGGAGCTGCGGCAGATGCGAAAGCTCTATCCGGACAGCCAGATGAAGCCGTCGCTGGACGAGTTCCCGCCGATGTGGCGCCGGAAGCCGCCGCGCAAGGGCCGTAGCCCGCTGGCGCCGCGCGGCCGGTTCGGCACCCTGAAGGCGCTGGGGGTGGGGGCGCTGCGGCAGATCACCCCGCCGCGGGACACCGCCCACAAGAACCCGGAGATCAACGTCCCGCACATCGACCAGAAGTGGTGGCTGCTGGCGCAGTTCGACTCCGCGCTGGTGTCGTCCGCGGACGGCAACGCGGCGGCGTGGTATCAGCGCAATCCCAAGCAGTTCCGCGACATGTTGACCCGATCGATCGCGGTGCACACGAAGCTGTGGCTGGAGTGGGACAAGCTGGCCAAGCAGTATCGCGAGGCGGCCGCGGACCTGGTCAGCCCGGAGGCATGGCAGAAGACCTTCGACCAGTCGGTGACGCCGCACGAGCAGGACGGCGGCGCCAAGCAGTGACCCGGTGGCTGCCGGGCTCGGATTCTCACAGCGCTCCGGATAGCCCCAGCAGCCCTAGATAACACAGCGCCCGCGGGAAGCCGATTCCCGCGGGCGCTGCGCTGTGTTCGGGTGTGGCCGCTCGGCCGTACCCGGTCAGCCGGTCAGGCGGCGTCCAGATCGCCTGCCGGCATCGGCACGGAGGCGCCGCTGCCCTCGTGCTTGGGCTTGCACGGCTTGCCGGACTTGCCGCGGCTGCACTTGCCGTTGATCGCCGAGGTGTCGTACGCCAGCGTGATGGTGGCGTGCGCGATCGCGTCGCTCATGATGTCGAGCGCGGTCATGCTGACGTTGTCGATCGTGTCCTGCGGCGTGTGGTAGTTCGGGTCGTAGATGATCCCGGCGGTGCCGCCGAACATCTCGACCTCCTCCTCGGTCTTCGTACCGTCGGCTCCGGTGAACAGGCCGGAGGCGGGGATGCCGTTGTCGATGAAGGCCTGGTAGTCGGAGCGACCGGAGAACTCGGTGTCCACCCACGGCTGGTTCTCAGCGTCGAAGTGGTCGGTGAACACGTCTTCGGTCTCCGCCGAGCCCGGCGGGATCGGGACCGGGGCCGGGTAGGTGGACTGGTCGGCGTCGTAGACCCCGATGATGTAGTTGGGCGAGGCCACCATGTCGAAGTTGAGGTAGGTCGCGATGTTGCCCAGCTCAGCGGGGTTGTTGGCCGCCAGGTCGTCGACGTAGTGCCAGGAGCCGAGCAGGCCCTTCTCCTCCGCGCCCCACCAGGCGAACCGGACCTTGTTGTTCAGCTTGTTCACCTTGGCCAACTGGATGGCGGTCTCCAAGATCGCGGCCGAGCCGGAGCCGTTGTCGTTGATGCCGGGCCCCTCCACGACCGAGTCGAGGTGGGCGCCGAGCATGACCACGTTGTCGTCGCGGCCCTTGTCGGTCTCCGCGATCACGTTGAACGTCTCGCGGGTCTCCGACAGCGCCCGCAGGTCGATGTTGACCTCGACCGGGCCGGCCGCCAGCTCGTCGACCAGCGCCTGCCCGTCGGCCTGGGTGATGCCACCCGTCGGCGCGAACGCGTCGTTGGGCCCGCCCAGCGTGCCGTTGAGCGGGCCAGGCTCGTTGTTGTACACGATGACCGCCTCGGCGCCCGCCTCCGCGGCGTACACCGACTTGTCGGCGAACGAGCAGGTGCCACGGCTGACCAGCGCGACCTTGCCGGTGGCGTCCACGCCGCCCCACTCCTCGGTGGTGCACCCGGTCACCGTGGCGGGCTGCACCAGCTCCGCCGTCACGCCGCCGACCGGGGTGTTCGGGCTGTAGCTCATGATGATGATGTCGAGGTCACGTGACGTCGGGCTGAGCTCGGTCAGCGACTCGGCGAGCGTCTCCTCGTACGTGAAGTCGAAGTACTGCCGCTCGGTGTCGTAGCCGGCCTGTTGCAGCTTGTTCTCGATGTACTCGGCCGAGGCCTCGTAGCCCGACGTGCCGGACGCGCGGGTGCCGTTGTTGGCGTCGGCGATGTCTTGGAACGCCTCGAGATGATCGTGCACGGCCTCGACCTTGACGGCCCGCTGCATCTTCTTGGAGTTGTTCGGGTTGTCGGCGTACGCCGGGGCGGCGAGCGTGGTCAACGCCAGCCCACCCGCGGCGGCAACGGCGATGGCAGCCATGCCTCGTCGTGGTGATCGCACCTACGGCCTCCTGGACCTTGGGGGGACGGGCCCGCCGGCGGTTCCGACGGGCACAGGTTCGGCCGACCCTACTGTGGTGGCGATCACACGTCGAGAGCCCGGGAGCAAAGCCGCCGGTGCTGGTTGAGCGACGGTCTGGCGGGTAGCTTCGACTGTCGGAGGCGGGGGTCGCGGGTGCGATTTCGGGCCCACGACGGCGGTCGCTAGACTCGTCCCTCGGTCCTGCGTCCCGGTGTGCTTGCCGCTCGTCGACGGCGTGGAACTGGCCGCCTTAGCTCAGTCGGCAGAGCGTCTCACTCGTAATGAGAAGGTCGTCGGTTCGATTCCGACAGGCGGCTCC
>CAZNCE010000130.1:0-10184 GCA_964571285.1 uncultured Nocardioidaceae bacterium
CGCAGCGGCGGCCGCACCTTGGTGGTGTAGGGCATGCCGAGCATGGCCAGTTGTTCCTTCATCCGCGCGTACATGTTCGGGAGCGGGTCGGCGTACACCACGGGGGTCAGCTTCTGGATCCGCTCATACACCGCCGACGCCCACACCAGGTCTCCGGACCGGACGGCGCGGAACAGTTGCGCCTGCAGATCGGCGATCACGCTGCCGTGACCGGACAGGATCCCGTCGGCGCCGAGTACGAGCGAGGGCAGCAGGTGCGTGCTGAAGCTGGTCAACAGCGCAATCTCGTGGCCGGCCGCGCGGACGACGTCGCGGGTGCGCTCGTAGACGGCGATGTCCAGGCTCCACTCCTTGACCGCGACCACGTGATCGATGGTGCAGAGCCGCTCCAGCACACCGGGCGCGTACTGCAGCCCGGTGAACGCGGGGTACATGAACGCCACCATCGGCAGCCCGACCGCGTCGGCCACGGCGGCGAAGTAGCGGTAGGCCGCCGCCGGGTCCGCGTCATGGCGTAGGCACTCCGGCGGGAACATCAACAGCGCGTCGGCGCCGAGACCGGCCGCCTCCCGGGCGAACGCGATGGCCTCATCCTCGGCGGCGGCGAACACGCCGGTGACGACCGGGACCCGGCCCTCCGCCGTCTCCACGGCGATCCGCAGCGCTCTGTGGCGCTCCGCCTCGGTGAGGCTGGACACCTCCGCCGCATGGCCGTTGCAGGTGAGCCCGGTGACGCCGTCCACCGCCAGCAGGGAGCGGAGATGGTGACGGTAGCCCTCCTCGTCGATGTCGCCATGGACGTCGAAGGGGAGGATGTTCGCCGGGATCACGCCGTGGAGTAACATTTCGCTCGCAATCGATTGCGGTAACGATTGCGGTACCGTACCCAATTCCGAAAGCAACCGGTCAACCAAAGGTCTCGAATGGTGAGATGCGTCGCCGATGACACCTAGGCGCTGCACCGTCCTGATCGCACTTACCGGCGTCGTGCTACTCGCCGTCAACGTGCGCCCCGGGCTGCTCGTGGTCTCCCCGCTGCTCGGCGACATCCGCTCGGACCTCGCGATGGGGCCGGTTCAGGCCGGTGCGCTGGGCGCGCTCCCGCCGTTGGCGTTCGCCGCGTTCGGCTGGGTCACACCGGCGGTGTCCCGGGTGCTCGGCCTGGAGCGGCTGGCCTGGGTGTGCATGCTGGTCGCCGGGCTGGCGGAGGCGGCCCGGCTGGTGATCGGCGGCGCGGCCTGGTTCCTGCTGCTGTCGCTGATCGCGTACGGCGGGCTGGGCATGGGAAACGTGCTTCTTCCCCCGCTGGTCCGCAAGTACTTCCGGCACCGGATCGGACCGGTCACCGGGCTGTACATCCTGCTCATCTCGGTGGGCACGGGCCTGCCCGCGCTGGTCGCGGTGCCGGCCGCGGATCTTCAGGGCTGGCGCTTCTCGGTGGGCCTGTGGGCGGTGTTCGCGGCGACCGCTGCCTGGCCGTGGCTGCGGCTGGCCCGCAGCGCGCGTACGACCACGGAGGAGCCGATCGTCGAGCTGGCCACCGGCAGCATCCCGACCCGGCGGCTGCTCCGGGCGCCGCTCGCCTGGGGGCTGGCGACGGTCTTCGGGATCAACTCGCTGAACGCCTACGCGATGTTCGCCTGGCTGCCCACGATCCTGACCGATGCCGGTGTCGACCCCTCGCACGCCGGTGCGTACCTGTCGCTGTTCGCGCTCGGCGCGATCCCACTGGCGGTGGTGGTCCCCTGGCTCACCCTGCGGCTGTCCAACCCGTTCCCGTTGGTGGCGGCGTTCGCGGTCGCGTACGCGATCGGCTACCTCGGCCTCTACCTGTCCCCGGACCAGGGCACCGCGCTGTGGGTGGCGATCGCCGGGCTGGGCCCCGGCGCCTTCCCGCTCACCCTCACGCTGGTGAACCGCCGCGCGGCCACGCTCAGCGGCGCGGCCGCACTGTCCGGCTTCACCCAGGGGGTCGGCTATGCCGTCGCGGGCGTGGGCCCATTCGTGGTCGGCGTGCTCAGCGACGCGCTGCCGGGCTGGGCGCCCACGTACGTCTTCTTGGGGGCGACCCTGGTGGCCCAATTGGCAGCGGCCACCCTGGTGGCCCGGCCAGTCGTGGTGGAGGATCAGCTCGGCCGCTGAGCGACCGGCCACTCAGATGAAGCCGCCGTTGACGTGCATCACCTGGCCGGTGATGTACGCCGCCTCCGCGGAGCACAAGAAGGCAACCAGGGCGGCCACCTCCTCGGGACGCCCGACGCGGCCCAGCGGGATCTTGGCGCCGAACTCCCGCCACTCCTGCGGGCTGAGGAACTGCTCGGTCCCGGCTTGCTTCTCGATCAGGCCGGGCACCACGCAGTTGACCGTGACGCCGTGCGGGGCCAACTGCAGTGCCGCGGCCCGGGTCAGTGCCTCCAGCCCGGCCTTGGCCGCAGCCGACGCCGGGTAGTTCGGGTAGTCGGTGCGGAACACGTGGGCGTTGTGCGTGCTGATGCTGACGATCCGGCCCTGCGGGGACCTGCGGATCGGCTCCAGCGCCGCGGTCACCAGCTCGAAGAAGCCGCCCGACACCACGGACTGGACATGGTCGAAGCCCTCCCGGGTGAGGGTGCCGAGCGGCGCCCGGTCCGGGAACCCCGCGTTGGCGACGACGACGTCCAGACCGCCGTACTCCCGCACGGCGGCGTCGACCAGCCGGGAGGCGGTCTCGGGCTCGGCCAGGTCGCCGAGGACGATGCTCGCCCGCGCACCCTTGGCGCGCAGGTCCTCGGCGACCTCCTCGCAGCCCTGCCGGTTGGTCAGCGCGTGGACGATGAAGGCGTCGCCCGCGCCGGCCAGCCGCCGGCAGATGGCCGCTCCGATGCCGCTGCCCGAGCCGGTGACGATGACGACCGGCACGATCAGGCCTCCCGTACCTCGCTCATCACATGCTTCATCCGGGTGTAGTCGTCCAGCGCCAGCGGCGACAGGTCGTTGCCGTGCCCGGAGTGCTTGAACCCGCCGTTGGGCATCTCCGCGACCTGCACCAGATGGCAGTTGACCCAGACCTGGCCGAAGTCGAGCCCACGGCTGACCCGGGTGATCGCCTCGTGGTCGACGCCCCAGATGCTCGCCGCGAGACCGAACCGCACGTCGTTGGCCAGTCCGAGTGCCTGCTGCTCGTTCTGGTACGACTGCACCGTGATGACCGGCCCGAAGATCTCCTCCTGGATCATCTCGTCGGTCTGCTGCAAGCCGGTGATCACCGTCGGCTCGAAGTAGAAGCCGCCGTCACGGCGATCAGCCTTGCCACCGGTCCGGAACTCCGCATGCGCAGGCGCCCGGTCGATGAACCCCTGCACCCGCTCCAGCTGCTGGACGCTGTTCAGCGGCCCGTAGTCGACGTCCTGGTCGGGCGGGCCGTAGGAGGTGGCCTGGGCCTGCTTGGTGAGCAACGCGGCCAGCTCCTCGGCGATGCTCTCGTGCGCGAGCACCCGGGTCGACGCCGCACAGTCCTGCCCGGCGTTGAGCATCCCCGCCCCGATGATGCCCTCGGCGGTGCGCTGCAGGTCCGCGTCCGGGAGTACGACCACCGGGGCCTTGCCGCCCAGCTCGAGGTGGACGCGCTTGAGGTCCGGGGCGGCCGCGGCGGCGATCTCCATGCCGGCCCGCACGCTGCCGGTCACCGAGATCAGGTCCGGCCGCGAGTGACCCACCAGCAGCCGCCCGGTGTCCCGGTCGCCGACGACGACGTTGAAGACGCCGGCCGGCAGGCACTCCGCCATGATCTCGCCCAGCATCACGGTGGTGACCGGGGTGGTGTCGGAGGGCTTCAGCACCACGGTGTTGCCGGCCGCGATCGCGGGTCCGAACTTCCACACGGCCATCAGCAGCGGGTAGTTCCACGGCGCGACCTGCGCGCAGACGCCGACCGGCTCTCGGCGCACCACCGAGTCGTACCCGGGCAGGTAGCTGCCGGTGCTCGGCACCGTCCCGACACTGCGAGCGAGGGAGGCCATGAACCGCAGGTGGTCCACGACGCTGGGGTACTCCTCCTCCCGCATCCAGCGATGGGGCTTTCCGGTGTTCCGGGACTCCGCCGCGATGAACTCCTCCGCGCGCTCCTCGAGCGCATCGGCGGCGCGGTACAGCGCGAGGCTGCGTTCGGCGGGCGACGTGGCGCGCCACTGCGGGAAGGCATCGGACGCGGCGCGGAACGCCCGGTCGACGTCCTCGGCCCCCGACACCGGGGCGTTCAGGTACTGCTGACCGGTCGACGGGTCGACGACGGGGCTGGTGGCCTCGGCGACCGCATCCACGTAGCGGCCGCCGATGAAGTTCTGCAAGGTGTCCATCCGGACTCCTCCTCCGGGATTCGGGTCGGGTCAGCCGCGGGCGTAGCGCTTCGCGATCGGCTCCAGCTGCGCCTTCCGCTCCGCGGACAGCGGGCCGATCGGCTCGCGCGCCGGGCCGGCCGAGCGCCCGACAGCGTCGAGAGCGCCCTTGACGCCGGCGACGTAGTTGCCGGACACGAGGAAGTTCATCAACGGGTACTCCTCGGCCCAGATCCGCTGGGCGTCGGACAGCCGGCCCTCCTGCACCGCGTCGAACAGCGCCACCAGCTCGCCGGCGTTGATGTTTGCCGAGCCGACGATCGACCCCGGCGCACCCTCCGTCAGCGAGGCGAAGTACATGGTGTCCCAGCCGACGAACGTCTTGACCACGTCGCCGTGCTCGTGGATCAGCCGGCCAGCCTGGGTCATGTCGCCGGTGGTGTCCTTGATGTACTGGATGTTCTCCGAGCCGGTGGCCAGCTCGCGGATGTCCTCTGGCGTCAGGTTCACACCGGTGGCCACCGGCAGGTTGTAGACGACGACCGGCACGCTGATCGCGTCGGCCACCTCGCGGAAGAAGCGCTTGGTGTCGACGAGCTCGATCGGCTCGTAGTACGGGGCCACCACGAGGACGGCGGCGGCGCCGGCCTTCTCCGCGTCGGTGGCCAGCTCGACCGCCTCCCGGGTGGTCATCGCCCCGACACCCGCCACCACGGGTACGCGTCCGGCGGCCTGGTCGAGGACGATCTCCAGCACGCGACGCCGCTCCTCGCCGGTCATCGACGCGAACTCCCCGGTCGATCCGCCGGGCACGAGTCCGTGCGACCCGGCGGTGATCGTCCACTCGGTGAGCTCGCGCAGCCCGGCCTCGTCCACCGCGCGGTCGTCCGCGGTGAACGGCGTGGACATGGCGGACAGGACTCCGCGTAGTTCGGTCATGGTGTTGTGGCCTCCAGACGGCGGTTGGGTGACATCCAGGTGTCGGACAGGGTGTAGCCCTGCGGGAATGGATCGGTGGGATCGCAGCCGACCTGGGAGATCTCGGTGATCCAGGCCTGGCCGCTGATGCTGGGCACGACGGCCGGGTACTCCCCGACCGTGGTCTCACGCTCGATGCGCGAGGAGAACCGGCTGCCGATGATCGACTCGTGCACGAACTCCTCGCCGACGTCGATCTGCCGGCGGGCGGCCATCACCGCGAGCCGGGCCGACGTGCCGGTCCCGCACGGCGAGCGGTCGATCCGCCCGGGCGACACGATGACGGCGTTGCGGGCGGTCAGCACCCCGTCGGTCCGTACCACCGGGGTGGTGAACTCGGTCTGGGTGATCCCCGCGAAGCCGGGGTTCTCCGGGTGGGTGACCTCGACCTGCTCGGCCGCGGCCTGCTTGATCTGCTGTCCCACCACGCACAGGTCGTACGCCTCGTCCGGCGCGACCGCGAAGCCCAGCGGGTGGGCGTCGACGAGGGCGTAGGTCATCCCACCCCAGGCGACGTCGACCGTGACGGTGCCGAGGTCTGGGACCTCGACCGGAACCCCCAGCACGTAGGCGAACGCCGGCTGGTTGACGAACCGCACCGCGGTGACCTTCCCGTCGCGGCACTCGCAGATCAGCTCGATCGGCCCGGCCGGGGACTCCAGGCTGAGCCGGGTCACCGGCTCGGTCATCGCGACCATGCCGGTCTCCAGCAGCACGGTGGCGACACAGATCGTGTTGCTCCCCGACATCGCGGGGTACTCCTCGGACTCCATCACGACGTAGCCGAAGGAGCACTCCGGATGGGAGGTCGGCAGCACCACGTTGGCGCTGTGTGTGACCCCGCCGCGCGGCTCCCGCAGCAGCAGCTGCCGCAGGTCGTCGCGGTGCTGCGCCAGGTAGCGCTGCTTGGCGAAGGCGGTGTCCCCGGGCACGTCGCCCACCCCGCCGGTGATGACCTTGCCGATCTCGCCCTCGGCGTGGCACTCCACCACGGTCAAGGCACGGCTCCAGCGCATTCCCTCAGCTCCTCGGTCCGGTGCGGCCGACCCTACACGGATGGTCGACGGTCGACAATCGCCCATTCTGAGCGGGCTCTGCGGGATCGGCCGGCCCGTGGCCGGGTCTCAGCCGTGTCGGTCGGTGGACACCGGCACCCACCCCAGCACGTGGGTGTGCAGCTCCTTGGAGATGGCGGCACGATCCCCGGCCAGCACCAGCTCGAGCAGCCGGTAGTGACTCTGCGCCACGTCGGACAGGGTGGGGAACGCCTGGTGATCCATCACCCAGAACAGCCGGAGCCGAGACTCCCAGCTGCGCCACAGATCCATCAGCACGGTGTTGCCGGAGAGCTCGTAGAACAGCCGGTGCACCGCGAGGTGGGCGTCGATGCTCGCGGCCATGTCACCTTGCGCCGCGACCTCGGCCAGCGACTCGACCGCGGCCCGCAGCGCGGCGCCGTCGTCCTCGCGCAGCGCCTCCAGGCCCGACTCCACCGCCAGCGGCTCGACGCACTGGCGGACCGCGGCGATGTCGCGGAGCACCTCCGGGGTCACGGTCGCGACCGCGGAACCCTTGAACGGCTGCCGCTGGACCAGCCCCTCGTCCTCGAGCGTCCGCAACGCCTCGCGCAGCGGGGATCGGCTCACCCCGAGCTGGGCCGCCAGGTGCGACTCCCGGAGCGGGGCACCGGGCGCCAGCTCTCCGGACAGGATCGAACGGCGTAGCGCGTCGGCGATGCCGTCCGGCATGGTGCGCTGCCGCAGCGGCCCCACACTCATGCGACTCCCTCCGGCTGGCTGCGCGTCAGTCTACGGTGCCCTCGCCCGGGGCCGGGACAGCTCGACGGGACCGGAGGGTCGTTAGCCTATAGTGCAAACCGTTTGCACGACGCAAACGCTGCTGCTCGATGAGCGTAGACCGCCGGAGCGTCGCCCTCCTACATTCGGGAGCAGCGCCTGGAGGTTCGTGCTCGCGCGCGCCTGGTCGAGGAGGGTCATGAGTCAGACCACTGGCCGCAGGCAGCGGCCGGGTGGCGCCCGGCGAGTCCAGTCGGTGCTCCACGCGGTGAACGTACTCGAGGAGCTCGCCGCTGCCGCTGCCCCCCTGGGGGTCAGCGAGCTCGCCCGGCGGACCGGGTTGAGCAAGGCGACGATCTTCCACCTGGTCACCACGCTGGAGTCCAGGAACCTGGTGACCCAGGAGTCGGCGGGCAACCGGTACGGCCTCGGCTGGGGGCTGTACGCGCTGGGTTCCACGGTGGCCCGGGACAGCAGCCTGACCCAGGCGGTCCGCGGCCGCCTGGAGGGCCTGGCCGAACGAACCGGCGAGACCGTGCTGGTGGGGATCCTGGACGGGCAGTCCGTGCTCTATCTCGACCGGGCGGAGAGTCCCAGCGGCCTGCGCATGGTCGCGGACGTCGGCCGCAGGTCGCCCCTGCACGCCACCGCCAGCGGCAAGATCCTGCTCGCGCACCAGCCGCGGGTCCGCTGGCCCAGCCTGGTGGAGCAGCCGCTGCGCCGGTTCTCCCCCACCACGGTGGTGGATGCGAGCACGCTCTTCGACGAGCTGGAACGCGTCCGCGATCAGGGCTTCGCCCGGTCCTGGCAGGAGCACGAGCCGGGGGTCAGCTCCATCGGCGTACCCCTGCGCGACTACACCGGCGAGGTGATCGCCGCCCTGACCATCGCCGGCCCGGCCACCCGGCTGACCGCACGCGCGTTGCGCCGCCAGCTCGGGCCGTTGCGCGAGGCCGCCCACGACATCGAGCACCACCTCGGCGGCGCCGGCCAGTCGACCGCCCCACGAATCGAAGGAGAAGCCTGATGGCGCTTTCGGACCCGCCCCTGCTCCGCGCCGACGACGACGGAGTCGTCGTCGCCACCCTCAACCGCCCGCACAAGGGCAATGCGCTCAACCAGCCACTGATCGACGCGCTGGACGAGTTGGCGGCCGACCTGTCCAAGCCGAGTACGGCCGAGATCCACACCCTGATCCTGACCGGCGCCGGCGACAAGGCCTTCTGCGCCGGGGCGGACATCAGCGAGCTGGACGCGCTCAGCGCGGAGACGGCCTACCGCCAGATGCGCCGTGGTCAAGCGGTGTTCGACCGGATCGAGGCGCTGCCCATGGTCGTCATCGCGGCGGTGCACGGCTACGCGCTCGGCGGCGGGCTCGAGCTGGCGATGGCGGCGGACCTCCGGATCGCCGCGCCGGAGGCGATGCTCGGCCAACCGGAGATCACGCTCGGGAACGTGCCTGGCTGGGGCGGCACCCAGCGGCTCCCCCGCATCGTCGGCAAGGCTCGGGCCACCCAGCTGATCGTCACCGGCGATCCGATCACCGCCGACCGCGCGCTGGACTGGGGGCTGGTCAACGAGATCGACCCCGACCCGCCGGCGGCGGCCGAGCGGCTGGCCCGGCGGCTCGCCGACCGCAACCCCGTCGCGCTCCGCGGAGCCAAAGAGGCGATCAGAGTGGGGCTGGAGAGCGGCATGGCTGCCGGCCTGGTGGCCGAGGCGGAGGCGATGGCGCGCTGCTCGCAGACCGAGTTCCAGCGACAAGCGGTACGACAGTTCCTGGACCGCAAGAAATCGCGGGCGGCGCAGTGAACGAGCAGCCGACGACCCGGGAGCTCACCGTCGACGAGGCGCTGGCCTTCGCCCGGCAGCAGGTGCGCCGCCTGGTGTCCAACCACCCCGGCAAGCTGACCACGTACACGACGAACGGGACCTGGGTGTTCGCGGCCGACCCGTGGGCGCCGACCTGGAGCGGTGGCTTCCTGACCGGCCAGCTGTGGATCGGCGCGGACCACACCGACGATCCATGGTGGGCGGAACGCGCGCGCTCCTACTGCGGCGTCGTCGAGCCGCGCAAGCACGACGGGGGCACGCACGACCTCGGCTTCGTCTTCGACCCCAGTTGGGGCCGCTGGTTCGACCGGGAGCCGACCGACGAGGCCGCCCAGGTGCTCATCCAGGCGGGCCGCACGCTGTCCGGCCGGTTCAACGCGCAGGGCCGGTACCTGAGCACCTGGGTCGACGACGGCAGCACCTTCATCGACGTGATGATGAACGTGGGCCTGATCTTCCGCGCCGCGAAGCTCGGCGACGACGCACAGTTGCACGACATCGCGTTGCAGCACAGTCTGACCAGCCACCGCTACCTGCAGCGCGGGGACGGCAGCACGCTGCACGAGGGCTGGTTCGACCCGGCCACCGGTGAGTTCCTGCGGGCCGCGACCCATCAGGGCTGGCGGGGCGACTCCACCTGGGCCCGCGGCCAGGCCTGGGCCATCTACGGCTTCACCACGGCGTACCGATACAGCGGCGACGGCCGGCTGCTGCAGGCCGCCCGGATGGCAGCCGACTACTACATCGCGCACACCCCCGAGCACGGCGTCCCGCCCAACGACTGGCTGGACCCGGACCCGATCCTGCCCTGGGAGTCGTCCGCCGCCGCGGTCGCCGCCGCCGGGATGCTGCACCTGGCCGAGGCGGTCGAGGGCGACGCCGCGACCACTTACCGGGGCTACGGCCTGCGCATCCTCCGTACGCTGCGGTCCACCGAGTTCATTGCCGCCGACACACCGGGCTGGCAGGGCATCTTGCGGCACGCGGTCTACCACTACGCCAACCGGCTGGGCATCGATGAGAGCGTCATGTGGGGCGACTACTACCTGGTCGAGGCACTGGACAAGGCCTCGCGGCTCGATGCCCGAGGAGATGGGATCACCGAATGACCGCACGGACGGGTGAGGCCACCCGATGACCAACTGGCTCAGCTACGACCGGGAACGACTCTTCAACGGTTCGCCCACCTTCCTCGCCGGCACCAGTCCGCTGGCGCGGTCGGTGGGGCGGCCGATTGCGGATTTTCTGCGGGTGGAGTCGGCCA
>CAZNCE010000131.1:0-10175 GCA_964571285.1 uncultured Nocardioidaceae bacterium
CGAAGGTGTTGCTCTCCTCGACGGTGATGACGCCTTCCTTGCCGACCTTGTCCATCGCCTCGGCGATGATCTCGCCGACGCTGGTGTCCCCGGCGGAGATGGAGGCGGTGGAGGCGATCTGCTCCTTGGTCTCGATCTCCTTGGCCAGGCCGAGCAGCTGCTCGCTGACGGCCTCGACGGCGGCCTCGATGCCGCGCTTCAGGCCCATCGGGTTGGCGCCGGCGGCCACGTTGCGCAGGCCCTCCCGGACCATGGCCTGGGCCAGCACGGTGGCCGTCGTGGTGCCGTCACCGGCCACGTCGTCGGTCTTCTTGGCGACTTCCTTGACGAGCTCGGCGCCGATCTTGTCGTACGGGTCTTCGAGCTCGATCTCCTTGGCGATGGAGACACCGTCGTTGGTGATCGTCGGCGCCCCCCACTTCTTCTCCAGGACGACGTTGCGGCCCTTCGGCCCCAGCGTCACCTTGACGGCGTCGGCGAGCGTGTTCATGCCACGCTCGAGACCGCGCCGTGCCTCCTCGTCGAAAGCAATGAGTTTCGGCATAACTCCTGCGAGTCCTCCCGCGTTGGGGCGATGAAACGGCCCGGCCCGATGCCCGCGACGGCCGGTCCACCCCCGGCCGCGAGCCCTTCTGCGGCGGACGTGGACCACAATCGGCCCGGTCCTTTGGTTGTCACTCTCGGCTTGAGAGTGCTAACGCCATTTTTAGCACTCTGCCATTACGAGTGCAAACGATGGTACGTGAGCTCGCTGGGCGACCCCAAGGAACCGCCCAGTGCGCCGTCCAGGGAGCCGTCCAGTGAACCGCGCAGTGAACCGCCCAGCCGGTAGCGTGACCGCCCGTTCAGCCGCCCACTACCCGCCCCTCGCCGTCGACAGAGAAGGTCACCCGATGCAGTTCGCCGCCACCCGGGACTGAGCGATGGGCGACCACTACAGCATCGACGTCGATCCGCAGCCGCTGCGGCATGTCCAGCGGGCGTACTCCACGCTGTCCAACCACCTGCACACCAAGGGCGGCCAGGCGCGGCAGACACCCGGCGACATCGGCGACGACTGGACCGGCTGGGCGGCCACCTCGGTGAAGGGCGAGATGACGGCGCTGGGCGGGCTGATGCGTACGTCCTCGGTCGACTTCGACTCAGCGGCCACCGCGGCGAAAGAACTGGCGGAGGCCTACGACGAGGCACTTACCGACGTCGCCACGCTGAACACCCGCTACCGCTCCGCGGTGGAGGAGTACGACGCGGAGGTGAAGCGGATCGACGGCCGGCAGGAGAGGGCCATCGACGACGTCACCAAGGACGGCCACGTCAACGAGGCCATCATCAACGACATCGAGTCCGGGTACCAGAGCCAGAAGTCGGGTGCGGCGGAGACCAAGCAGAAGACCATCGACAAGCTCGACGGCGACTACGACGACATCGTCCGACGGCTGCGCAGAAAGACCCGCGCCACGTCCCGCGCCCTGAACGACGCGACCCAGGTGAAGGTGTCCACCGAGATCGTCGCAGTCTGGCACCAGACGGGCGGCCACCCGTCGCAACCACCCCTGGTGCCCTCGGCCGGCGCAGCCGAACACCTCGCGGCTCAACTCACCCTGGTCGACCTACGACGCTCCCAACTGGCCCCGGTGGAGCAGGATGATCCGACGATCATCCCGATCGGCGACAACGCGGACTCCGACGGCTACCGCGCGGGCTCGCTGGAACTCACCTACCGGCGGGCGCAGTCCGGGCCACTGGAGGCCACGGGGACGGTCAAGCTCGGCGCCGAGGACCCCACGATCGACGAGGACGGTCGCGAGTGGCAGAAGGTGTCGTTGGAGACCGCGTTCGAGCTGTCCGGCGAGGCGGAGAAGTCGCTGGGCAAGCGACTGGAGGCACAGATCCGCGCGTTCACCGGCGAGCGGCTGCGCTACTCGATGATCGTCCCTCCGTCCGAGGTGGACGAGATCGTGACCGAGGGCCGGGCCCCCAACCCGTTCAGCCCGTTGCAGATGCGACCGGGCGAGGGAGTGGAGCTGACCAGCGAGTACTACGCCGGGTACGAGGGCGGGCTCACCGCGTACAAGCTGCTGCACGCCGGCACCTCCTATGAGGTGTCCGCCGACCTCACCACCGGTATCCAGCGCCTCCCGGACGACAAGGTGCGGGTCTACGTCGGCCCCGGCGAGGCGGTGACCGAGGCCCTCAGCCTGGGGGTGGGCACCGACGAGCTCAGCATCGGCCTGAAGCTCGAGCAGACCATCCGCGACTACCGGCTCGAGCAGGTGGACTTCGACCTGAAGACCGAGGCCGGGCGCGAGGCGTACCGCGAGTTTCTGCTGTTCGGGACCATCCCCGACGACGTCGGCCCGGGGATCGAGAACCGGCTGCACCTGAGCGGCAGCGAGTTCAGCAAGCGCACCGCCATCGAGGCCAAGATCGGCGATCTCAAGGCGTCCCTCGGGCTCGGCGGTTCCGACAGCGAGTTCACCTGGGCGGAGTACCCCGACGGCAGCATCAAGTACGGGTGGAGCTACACCGAGGGCGACGTGCAGGTCACCGGCTTCCAGCTGGTGGCGCCGGACGGCTACACGGTGACCGACGAGGAGTACCAGCTCCGCCTGCGCAACGTCGACCCGGAGACCGCCACGAGGTTCAACGAGTCGTATGCCAAGAGCGACTACACCGTCGACTCCGAGTCGAACGTGGTGATGTCGTTCAGTCCGGACGACATGGAGCGCTTCCGGCGGGAGGCGGCCGAGCAGCTCGCCGCCGGCCTCCGCCGCGACGGCGACGTGGAGTTCTGGGTGGAGCAGTTCGGCCACGAACCCACCGGCCAGGACGTGATCGACTGGGTGAACGAGTACGACGGCGCGGACGAGACGACCATGCGGGAGCTGGTCCGCACGCAAGGGACCACCGGCGCCTGGCACCTGCTGACCGCCAGCAACGACTTCCAGATCCTGATGCCCGGTGTCTTCGACAGCTACTACGGCCATCACTCCTTCACCGCGGAGTCCCTGCTCGGTGGGATGAGTGACTGGAAGGCCAACACCGAGCGCACCCGCGGAACCGGCGAGAACGTGCCGGGTCCGGGCAACACCGTGGCACGAGGCAGCTCATGACCCAGAGCTCGAGGAGGTGCAGCGCATGGCCCGGCCCGACGGCGACGAGGGCGGTGTGACGCCGAGCGTCGTGAAGATGAGCGATCAGGCGGTCCGCGTGGTGCGGAACCGGTTCAACGACCTGAGCGCCGAGTTCCGCAACGGCACCGACCCACTGCGCCGGCACTACTACGACCTCCGCGACGCGGCGGGGCAGTTCGCTGACGACCTCGACGACGGCGCGTCGCGGTTCCTGATCTCCTGGACGGACGTGTTCGAGGTGTGCGGTGAGTCGGCCGGGTTGATCGCCGGAAACACCAACCGGATGCTGGTGGATCTGGAGCGGATCGACACCGACTCGTCGACCCAGATCCAGCTCTAACGAGCCGTCTGACGCGAAGATTCCCCTTCGCGTGAGAGGGGCGTCTGATCTACGAGGCGTTGTCGAGGGTGACCTGGTAGCCCATCGCTTCGAGTTGGCGGATTGCTCGGTTCTTGGCTCGGCCGGGGTGGAGTCGGGTGAAGTAGTCGGCGCCGGGATCGTCGTAGACGGTGCCGGTGGTGCCCAGGTGCCAGATCGCGTTCAGCATGCAGCGTTGGATGGCGACGTTGGCCTTCTTCGGTCCGCGCCGGCTTGCGATGCGTCGGTAGCGGGCGCCCAGGTAGGTGCGCGGGTTCGGGGCGCAGGCCATGGCCGCTGCGCCGAGCGCGCCTTGTGCGCCGACCCGCCCCGGCGACCCGGACACACACCTTGGCATCCTTCTTCGAGATGTCCAGCCCGGCACAACGGGCAGGCACTACTTCCATCACGACTGCCTCTCCTTCCACCCCGACGATGACGTCCGTCGCGGGGAGGGCAGGCAGATTCAAAAGTCTGACGCTCGGGCTCGATGGCACCAATCCACGGTTCCCGGTGCAAGCCCTCCGCCATGACGCCGAATCTTCACGCACCATGGTGCGCCTCGAAGACGGCGCCGCGTTGCTGACCTGGGGCCTTGTCGTTGGGGCAAGTCCGCAACAGGCTCATGTGCCGAAATAGGTGCTAAGCGCCTGGAGGCGTCTCGCCGAGCTGCGCGGCGAAGCGGTCGATCGCGCTCTTCTGCATCGTCGGGGTGACGTGGTCCTGTGTCCCCGGGTCAGTCGGCGACGGGCGCGATGTTCTGGTTGCAGCGGAACACGTTCGCCGGGTCGTAGCGTCGCTTGAGTTGCGCGAGCCGGTCGAGATTCGCGCCGTAGCAGGAGCGCGCAGTATCAGGGTCGTCGTCGGTCAGGAAGTTCGCGTAGTGACCGGGCATGGCGTACGGCGCGAGGGTGTCGTGGAAGCCGGTCGACCAGTCGCGCAGGCTCCGCTCGAGTCCGGGGACGGGCGCGATCGCCGCGAACATCTGCGCGAAGGCCGTTTCGCGCCACGGCCACGCGCAGTCCCCACGGTCGACGCGTGCAGCCGCGCCGTCCAGCGGGTAGAGGTGACTGGTGCACAACGGCGTCGGCATCGACGCGCCCCAGGGCTCAAACGCTGCCGTCGCCTGGTCGGGCAGGTCGGTGTAGAGCAACCCGGTCAGGTGGCCGTACTTGCCGGCACCTGCGGCCGCGTCCGACGCGGTCTGCAACACGGCGTACGGCAGCTTCCCGACGCCGTCGAACACCGGACGCTCGGCGCGGAACGTCGCCAGGGCCCGTTGCGAGCGATCGTCCGACGCGGTGTTGCACCAGACCAACGCACACATCGGACGCATCCGCAGGTCATCGGGGAACGGCCCACCTTCGGGTGGCACCGTCAGCAGGGCCAGGAATGCGGAGATGTCGTCGGCCTGCTCGGGCATCCAGTCGCGGTAGAGCCGGACGAGCCGCTCGGTGTGCTCGAGCGGGAACAGCATCGGCCCGCCGTCGACCACGGAGACTTGGTGCAGCCGCATCCGCAGCTCGATGACGACCCCGAAATTGCCGCCTCCGCCGGTGAGCGCCCAGAGGAGGTCTTCGTCGCCGTCCGCCCCAGCCCGCACCAGCGTGCCGTCGGCCAGGACGACATCAGCGCTTACCAGGTTGTCGACCGCGAGGCCGTGTGTGCGGGTGAGGTGGCTGATGCCACCGCTCAGGGTGAACCCCGCGACTCCGACGGTGGACACGGTCGCGGTGGTCGTCGCCAGGCCGAACGGCTCGGTCGCCCGGTCGACGGCGCCGGCCAGGGCGCCGCCCCCGATCGCGACGACGCGCCGCTGGGGATCGACTCGGACGTGGTCGATCGGGCGTAGATCAATCACGATGCCGTCCTCGACGGAGGCGAATCCCGGGGCGCTGTGGCCGCCAGCACGGACGGCGAGGAGCAGATCGTGGTCGGTGGCGAACCGCACGGTCGTCGCGACGTCCTGCGCATCGCCGCAGCGCACGATGGCTGCCGGTCGGCTCTCCCGGCACCTGTTGTCGAGGGCGCGGAGCTCCTCGTACCGCGGATGGTCGCGGGTGACCACCCCACCCCGGACCCGGGAGGCGAGGACGTCGACGGCGTTGCTGGAGATAGTCATGGATCGACCATGGCTCGCGCGCCCGGGCTCTCGCGTCGGGAGGAACCCTCAATTGATGGAGCGGATCTCCTCGCTATGGCGCACGACGTACGCCGCGGCCTCGGCCCGGTTGCGCAGGCCCAGCTTGAACAGCACGTTGCCCACGTGTCGCTCCACGGTCTTGCGCGACAGGAACAGCCGGTCGGCGAGCTCGCGATTAGTCAGGCCCTCGCCGAGGAGGTCGAGCACCTCCCGCTCGCGCTGGGTCAGCTCGCCGACGCCCCCCGGTCCGCCGCGGGCGGCGGTCACGCCGAGGGCGCGCAGCCGAGCGGCCGCAGCGTCCGCGTCCCGGGCCGCGCCCAGTCCCTCGAACATAGCCAGTGCGGCCCGGGCCTCGGCGATCGCATCGTCGCCGGTCAGCAGCTCGGCGAGGGCGAGCCGGGTGCGTGCCGCCGCGAGCGGCAGCCGCAGCCGCGTGAACAGGCCGAGTGCGCGCTCCAGGCTGGCTACCTCGCCGCGGACCTGACCGGCAGCGGCGAGCGCACGCGCCCGCAGTTGCTCGGAACTGGTGCTCTCGGCCAGCGCCTCGAGGTGCGTGACCGCGGTGTCCGCCTCGGCGCCTTCGCACGCGGCCGCCAGCACCTCCCACACCGCGGCCTCGGCGAGAGGCCCGCTGAGCCCGGGGCGATACCTCGCAGCGCGGGTAGGCTCGTCCGCGGCCAACCCGCCCGCGAGCCGTCGTGCCCGCCGCCGCGCGTCCGTTACGTCGCCGCGGGCGAGTGCGACCCCAGCGAGCACGCGGGCACAGGCCGGCTGGTCAGCGAGCCCGTCGAGCAGCCGCTCGGCCTCGTCGAGCCGCCCCTGTGCGAGCCGGAGCTCGGCCAGCCGGGCAGCCGCCTCGCCGGCGAGGTCCGGTTCGGCAATCGGATCGAGCGCCGCCCGAAGCTCCTGCTCGGCCGCAGCCCAGTCTCCGGACGCGAACTGGATCGCACCGAGGTAGGTCCGGCAGGTGGTGTACAGGTGCGTGTTGGCGATCCGGCGTTCGAACGCATCCGCCGCGCGGATCCACTGGAGCGCGTGCTCGTACTCGGCGCACTCGGCGCAGCTCCGGACCAAGTTGCAGCTCGTGTAGACCACGGTGTGAGGACGCCGCGCCTCTCCGGCGAGCGCGGCGGCCATCGACTCGTCGAGCAGCCGGACCCCGTCCGAGGTGCGCCCCTGCTGAACGAGCGCAGCCCCGAGCTGGCTGAGCGCGCACAACTCGAGGTCCGGATCGCCGAACCGGCAGGCGGCTTCGTGAGCCTCGGTCGCCCAGCGTTCCGCGGCGCTGGGGTCGGCGCTGTCGTGGGCGCGGAGGAGCGCCACCCAGCCGGCGACCGGCTCCAGACCGCCCTCGTCGACCAGTCGCGACGCCCGCTCCAGCCAGCCGCGTGCGACGGCAGTGCTCCCGATGCTGTTGCAGTAGAGGAGGTAGAGGCCGATGGCGGTGGTCGCGGCGTCGGCCGGGTCGCCACGGCGCCGGAATCCGGCGTACGCACGCTCGTGGTGCCGGATCGCAGCCGACGTGTCACCGAGCCACCACAAGACATCGCCCAGGCCAGCCAGCGCGTCGGGGCTCGGCTCGAGCTCGACCCAGGCCTCGAACGCGGTCCGCGCAGCCGGCCAGTCGCCGTCGACGAGCGCTGCCTGCGCTGCCCGGGCGTACTCCTCCGGCGTGGCAGCCGTCATGCATTTCACGGTAGGACGATCCGGGACAGGTCGCCATCGGTCCCACGGTGGCCCGCCAAGGGACATCCGGAAAGCGGGTCCGGCGAACGGGTTCGCTGGTTACCTTCGAGCTGTGGACCTGGCTGGGGTCCTTCAGCAGGCCCCGATCTTCAGTGATCCGACGCGAAGATTCCCCTTCGCGTGAGAGGGGCGTCTGATCTACGAGGCGTTGTCGAGGGTGACCTGGTAGCCCATCGCTTCGAGTTGGCGGATTGCTCGGTTCTTGGCGTGGTCACGCAGCGCCAGCACCTGGTTGGTCATCGACCCCCAGGTCGTAACCGTCTCCACGGTCTTGCGCCGAACCGCCCCGGCGACCCGGACACCCACCTTGGCATCCTTCTTCGAGATGTCCAGCCCGGCACAACGGGCAGGCACTACTTCCATCACGACTGCCTCTCCTTCCACCCCGACGATGACGTCCGTCGCGGGGAGGGCAGGCAGATTCAAAAGTCTGACGCTCGGGCTCGATGGCACCAATCCACGGTTCCCGGTGCAAGCCCTCCGCCACCATGGTGACCTACAGGCTCACCGGCACCACAGAGGATTCGGGGTCGACCACGACGAACCCGCTCAGCATCCGACCACAGCGACCACGGCCGCAACCGCAACTGACGCCGAATCTTCACGCACCATGGTGCGCCTCGAAGACGGCGCCGCGTTGCTGACCTGCGGGTTTGCGTATTTTACGTAGCCGGTTTGACCACAGCGTGCACGAGAAGTAGCGTACGGTTACCTCGTGGGTGCGACGGGGTAGGTGATCGGGGCATCGACCGTTGTCATGCCCCGATCACACCCGCTTCTCCGCTGCCGCAACCTTCCGCATCTCAGCCTTCGCGGTGCTCGCGTAGACAGCCGAGCGCTGTTGTCCGGACATCGCCGCGATCGCGTCCATCACATCGTCGGTGATCGCCCGCAGCAGCGGGGACTTGTGCAGGGTCGCCAGATGCTCGGAGAAGTCCAGCGCCGGGCCCAGCCTGGCCCGTACCTTCGCCGGTCGTAGCACCCGGGCGTCCACCGGTTGCACCTTGTCCGTGCCGATCAGCGCGCACGGGATCACCGGCGCCCCGGTGCGCACCACGAGACGGGCCACGCCGGTACGACCCTTGTACAGCCGGCCGTCCGGCGAGCGGGTGCCCTCCGGGTAGATGCCGAACGCCCCGCCGCCGCGCAGCACCTCCTCGGCGATGTCCAGCGACTCGGCCGCCGCCCGTCCGCTCCCGCGCTCCACCGGGATCGTCCCGATCGCCCGCATGAACGACGCTACGAAGCGACCGGTCACGCCGCGGCCGGTGAAGTACTCCTGCTTGCCCAAGAAGTTGACCGGGCGCCCGGCGGCCAACGGGATGAACAGCGAGTCGCAGAACGACACGTGGTTCGACGCGATGATCACCGGACCGGTGGCCGGCACATGCTCGGTGCCCGTGACCTGCAGCCGGGTGCCCAGCCGCAGCGGCGGCCCGATGACCACGTGACGTAGAAACGCGTCGAAGCGGCGACTGTCCGTATCCACCGTTCGATTCTAGGACCGCCTGGTGGACCTGCTGCATTCCGGTCGCCGTCCTCGGGAACGATGACCCACGGGACCGGACGACCGATGAGGAGACGGCATGGCGAACGTCGGGCTGCAGGGCACGTATGTCGAGACGGGACACGAGTACACGCGGGACACGCGCTACATCACCACCCGGATCACCGCGGACGGCAGCGACGGCCACAAGGTGGAACCCGGCCGCTACCGACTGGTCGCGGCTCGAGCGTGCCCGTGGGCGAACCGGGCGATCATCGTGCGCCGGCTGCTCGGGCTGGAGGACGTGTTGTCGATGGGACTGTGCGGCCCGGTGCACGACCAGGACAGCTGGACCTTCGATCTGGATCCCGGCGGGGTCGACCCGGTGCTCGGCATCCCGCGGCTCAAGGACGCCTATCTGAAGCGCGACCCGGACTACCCGCGCGGGATCACGGTCCCCGCGATCGTCGACGTACCCACCGGACAGGTGGTGACCAACGACTTCGCCCAGATCACGCTGGACCTCTCCACCCAGTGGCGCGAGTACCACCGGCCGGGGGCGCCACAGCTGTACCCCGAGCCGCTGCGGGCCGAGATCGACGAGGTGGCGCAGCGCATCTACACCGAGGTCAACAACGGCGTCTACCGGTGCGGCTTCGCGGGCAGCCAGCAGGCGTACGACGAGGCCTATGGCCGGCTGTTCACCGCGCTGGACTGGCTCGAGGAGCGGCTGGCCGGCCAGCGCTACCTGGTCGGCGACACCATCACCGAGGCGGACGTGCGGCTGTTCACCACGCTGGCCAGGTTCGACGCGGTGTACCACGGGCACTTCAAGTGCAACCGCAGCAAGCTGGCCGAACTACCGGTGCTGTGGGCCTATGCCCGTGACCTGTTCCAGACGCCGGGCTTCGGCGACACGATCGACTTCACCCAGATCAAGCAGCACTACTACATTGTGCACAGCGACATCAATCCCACCGGCATCGTGCCCAAGGGCCCGGACCCGAGCGGCTGGCAGACCCCGCACGGGCGGGAGCGGCTCGGTGGGCGGCCGTTCGGCGACGGCACTCCCCCGGACCCGGCCTGACGTTTCGTCGGTCGGCGGTCGCACCGTGGCGCGTTCGTGCCGGGCGGGCACCCAGCATGGCGCGTTGGTGCACCGAGGACGTCCACCGTGGCGCACTCCGGCTGGACAAACCGGTCAGCGGCCCACCGGAACGCGCCACCCATGATCGCCCGCCGAACGTCGGCAGGGGTGTACCCGAGCGCGGGCTCGGCGCGGAGGGCCGACCGGCACGGTGTACCCGA
>CAZNCE010000132.1:0-10128 GCA_964571285.1 uncultured Nocardioidaceae bacterium
TGAGAGAAGAACGACGCCTCCACGGCGTCGCGGGAGAAGCCCCAGGTCATCTGGGTGAGATCGTTGGTGCCGATGGAGAAGAAGTCCGCGGCCCCGGCGATCTCGTCGGCGGTCTCCGCCGCCCGCGGCAGCTCGATCATGGTGCCGATCGGGACGTCCAACTCGACTCCCTCCCGCGCGGCGACGTCCGCAACCGCCTGGGCGACGCGCTCACGCGCGTACTCCAGCTCCTGGACCGCCGCGACCAGCGGCACCATGATCTCCGGCCTCGGGTCCTTGCCCTGCTTCTTCAGGCTGGCCGCCGCCTCCGCGACCGCGCGGACCTGCATCTGCAACAGCCCGTCGATCATCAGCGTCAGCCGGACACCGCGCAGCCCGAGCATGGGGTTCTGCTCATGTGTGCGCTTGACGGCGGCCAGCAGTGTCTCGGCCCGCTCGGCCCGCTCGCCGCGCTCGTGGGCCAGCGCCACCTCCACCGACAGGTCGGTGATGTCGGGCAGGAACTCGTGCAACGGCGGGTCGATCAGCCGGATGGTGACCGGGAGTCCGTCCATGGCGTCCAGGATCTGCTCGAAGTCGGCGCGCTGCGGGCCGCGCAGCGCCTCGAGCGCCTCCTGCTGCTGCTGTTCGTCGTCGGCCAGGATCAGTTGCTCGACGTGCTTGCGACGGTCGCCCAGGAACATGTGCTCGGTGCGGCACAACCCGATCCCGGCGGCGCCGAAGCGACGGGCCCGCGCCGAGTCCTCGGCGTTGTCGGCGTTGGTCCGCACGCCCAGCCGGCGCCGGGCGTCGGCGTGGCCCATGATCCGGTGCACCGCCCGCACCAGGTCGCCGGTGTCGCCTGCGTCGGGGTCGTCGTCGCCCTCGAAGTAGCGCATCACCGCCGAGGGGACCACCTCGACCTCGCCGGCGAACACCTCGCCGGTGGTGCCGTCGATCGAGACGACGTCGCCCTCGGCGAGGGTACGGCCGCCGGGCAGCGTGATCGTCCGCTGCGCCTGGTCGACGGTGATGTCGTCGGCGCCGCAGACACAGGTCTTGCCCATCCCGCGGGCGACGACGGCGGCGTGCGAGGTCTTGCCGCCACGGCTGGTGAGCACGCCGGCGGCGGCGATCATGCCGGGCAGGTCGTCGGGGTTGGTCTCGCGCCGGATGAGCACGACCGGCTTGTCCTGCTCCGCCCACTCGGCGGCCTTCGCGGAGTCGAAGGCGAGCGCGCCGATGGCTGCGCCTGGGGACGCGCCGATGCCCTTGGTCAGCAGGTCGCGGTCGCCTTCGGTGGAGAAGCGGGGGAACATCAGCTGGGCCAGTTGCGCGCCGGTGACCCGCCGCAGCGCTTCGTCGTCGTCGATGAGCCCCTCGTCGAGCAGCTGCGCCGCGACGATGAACGCGGCCGCCGGGGTGCGCTTGCCGACCCTGGTCTGCAGCATCCACAGCTTGCCGCGCTCGATGGTGAACTCGATGTCGCACAGGTCCTTGTAGTGCTGCTCGAGGGTCTGCATGATGCCGAGCAGCTCGTCGTATGAGGCCTTGTCGAGACCCTCGAGCTCGGCCAGGCTCAAGGTGTTGCGGATCCCCGCGACCACATCCTCGCCCTGGGCGTTGGGCAGGTAGTCGCCGTAGATGCCCTGCGCACCCGACGCGGGGTCGCGGGTGAACGCGACGCCGGTGCCCGAGTCGTCGCTGACGTTGCCGAACACCATCGAGCAAATGTTGACCGCGGTGCCCAGGTCGGCGGGGATGCGTTCCTGGCGGCGGTAGAGGATGGCGCGCTCGGCGTTCCACGACCGGAACACCGCCTCGATCGCCTGGTCCATCTGCTCCCGCGGGTCCTGCGGGAAGTCCACTCCGGTCTCCTCGCGGATGATCGCCTTGAAGTCCTCGACCAGGGCCTGCAGATCGTCCGCGCCGAGCTCGATGTCGGTCTCGACGCCCAGGTCGGCCTTGCGGGCGTCCATGGCGTCGGAGAACCGGTCGCCCTCGATGTCGAGCACGGTGCGCCCGAACATCTGCAGCAGCCGGCGGTAGGAGTCCCAGGCGAACCGCATGCTGTTGGCCATCGCGCCAAGACCCTGCACGGAGCGGTCGTTCAGGCCGACGTTGAGGACGGTCTCCATCATCCCCGGCATGGAGAACCGGGCACCGGACCGCACCGAGACCAGCAGCGGGTTCTCCGCGTCGCCCAGGCGCTTGCCCATCGCCTGTTCGAGAGCTGCCAGATGGGAGTCGATCTCGCCCGCCAGTCCCTCCGGCGTGCTGCCCTCCTTGAGGTACGCGCGGCAGGCGTCGGTGGTGATGGTGAACCCGGGCGGGACCGGGAGGCCGATGTTCGTCATCTCGGCGAGGTTGGCCCCCTTGCCGCCGAGCAGGTCCTTCATGTCCTTGTTGCCCTCGGCGAAGTCGTATACGTATTTCGGCACGGCGCTCACCTCGTGGTCCCTCGCGGCGGTCTGTGATGGGACCCTACCGCGTGGTCAGCCGCCCGAGACGTCTGATTCGGCAGCCGCGTCGATGAGCAGATCGTCGCGGTCGTCCAGCCAGCCATGGGGCAACGCGACCTTCTTCGCACGGCCCTGCCGCCCCCGCGGAGCGCCGAGCACGTCGACCGGGAACGGCTCGCTGGGATCGAGGTCGGCCAGCAGCCGGTCGAGGTCGGCGAGGGTGTCGACCAGGCCGAGGCTGCGACGCATCTCGCCGCCGGTGGCGAACCCCTTGAGATACCACGCGACGTGCTTGCGGAACTCCTTGCAGCCGCGCTCCTCGCCCAAGTGCTGCACCAGCAGCTCCGCGTGCCGGCGCATCATCTCGCGCACCTCACCGAGGACGGGCAGCGTGGTGGTCTCCCGTCCGGCGAACGCGTCGGCGAGGTCGCGGAACAGCCAGGGCCGTCCCAGGCAGCCGCGGCCGACCACCACGCCGGCGCAGCCGGTCTCCCGCACCATCGCCAACGCGTCGGCGGCCTCCCAGATGTCTCCGTTGCCGAGCACCGGGATGTCGACGTGCTCCACCAGCTCGGCGATCGCGGACCAGTGGGCCCGGCCGGAGTAGTACTGCGCGGCGGTGCGCGCGTGCAGGGCGATCGCTGCGCAGCCGCTGTCCTGGGCGATCCGGCCCGCCTCGAGGTAGGTCCGGTGATCGTCGTCGATGCCCATCCGGGTCTTCATCGTGACCGGGACGCCGTACGGCTGCGCTGCCCCCACCGCTGCCTCCAGCAGCGAGCCGAGCAGCCGGCGTTTCCAGGGCAGTGCCGCACCGCCACCCTTGCGGGTGACCTTGGGCACCGGGCAACCGAAGTTGAGGTCGACGTGGGCGACGCCGTAATCGCCGCACAGGATCTCCACCGCCTTGCCGAGGTAGCGCGGGTCCACCCCGTACAGCTGGACCGAGCGGACCTCCTCCTGCGGGTCGAACACCAGCATCGACAGCGTCGTGGCGTCGCCCTCCACGATGCCGCGGGAGGTGATCATCTCGCAGACGTACAGCCCCGCACCCTGCTCCCGGCACAGCCGGCGGAAGGCGGCGTTGGTGACGCCGGCCATCGGGGCGAGTACGACCGGTGGGCTCACCTCGAGCCCGCCCAGCCGCAGCGTGGTGGGGATCCGCACCCGTCCATTGTCGGTGGCCAGCCGCCGCGGACCCAATCCGCGCACCGTGCCGGACTGAGCAGCACCGGGGTCGGGGGTGCCCGGCCCGGGCACGCCCGAGGCAGCGGCGGCCGGAAGTAGCCCCGGAGCGGCCCAAACTGACCTTTTTATTACAGTTGAATCCGTAGTAATTTGGGGACCATGGAGACCCTGCCGGTTCCGCTGGAGGACCTGCCGTTCCGGGTCGTGGCCCGGCACCGTCGCACGCCGGTGATCACCGAGGTCGTGCTCGAGCCGGCGGACCAACGCCTGGAGTTCCGGCCCGGTCAGTACGTCCTGCTCGGCGACGAGGACTACCGGCTGCCGGTGCGGTCGTACTCGGTGGCCAACGCCCCACGCCGGTCGGGTCGGATCAGCCTGCTGGTGACCAGGGTCCCCGGCGGGCAGACCAGCGAATGGGTGCACGACCGGCTGGCCGTGGGCGACCAGGTGCTGGTGTCGGGGCCCTACGGCACGTTCGTCGGCGATCCGCGGAGCGGTCGGCCGGTGCTGTGCCTGGCCGGCGGCTCGGGGATCGCGCCGATCCGCGCGCTGGCCGAGGATGCCGCCGGCCACGGGTTCCCGCGGCCGTTCACGGTGGGCTTCTCGGCCCGGACCGTCGCCGACCTGATCGACGTGGACCTGTTCGCCGGGTGGCAGTGGCGGTTCCCCCGGTTCCGTTACGTGCGAACGCTCACCCGGCAGTCCGACCGCCCGCCGACCGGGCCGCTGCCCGACCTGATGGAGCAGCTGTTCGGGCGGCTGGACGAGACGCAGGTGTTCGTCGCCGGGGCTCCGGGCTTCGTCGCGTCGGTGGCGAGGGAGGCGCGTCGGCTGGGTGCCGCCGCCGGCCGGCTGCACACCGAGGAGTTCTTCGCCGACCCGGAGCCATGGACCGCGCTCGCCGGAGGCACCCGGTGACGCTGTCGGCAAGCACGATCTACACCAAGACCGGCGACGACGGCACGACCGGGCGGCTGTTCGGGGGCCGGCTGGCCAAGGACAGCCCGCTGGTCGAGGTCACCGGCGACGTCGACGAGGCGGTCGCGGCGCTTGGCCTCGCCCGCGCCGCCCTGGCCGACTCGGTCGAGGCAGTCGAGGCGGCGGCGCTGGTGCTGCGGTTGCAGCGCGACCTGTTCGTGGTGGCGGCCGACCTGTCCGCGAACCCGCGGGCCCGGGGCCGGCTCGTACCCGGCATCTCGCTGGTGACCGCCGAGATGGTCGACAGGCTGGAGCGCGAGATCGACCGGTTGGTCGACGAACGCCCGCTGCGCCCGGTGTTCGTGGTGCCCGGCGCCACCACCGCCTCCGCCGCGCTCGACCTGGCCCGGGCGGTCGTGCGGCGCGCGGAGCGGGCCGTCACGCGGCTGCCGGCGGCGGATCGGGGCGGTTCGCCGGTGCTGCCCTACCTCAACCGGCTCGGCGACCTGCTGTTCGTGCTGGCCCGGCACGCTGCCGGCGCCGCCGACGAGGAGCCCAGCCACCACTGACTCGGCCGGCCCGGGTTGGGCCTGTGCGCCGGTGGGTCAGAAGTTCGTGCCGATCTTGCGCCACCGGCGGCCGCTGGTGCCGGGCTCGTTCGGCGGCGCGGCGACGCGGCTGCGATAGACGATGAACGGGCGCCACAGATACCACAGCGGATAGCTCCAGGCGTGCACCAGCCGGGTGAACGGCCAGAGCAGGAACAGCAGCCAGGCGGCGATCGCGTGCACCTGGAAGATCACCGGCGCCTGCTGCGCGACCGACATGTCCGCGCTGCCGGTGAACAGGCTGCGGAACCAGATCGAGATCGTCTCCCGGTACTCGTGGCCCGCCGGGGCGTTCCAGGCGGTGGTCGCGATCCCCAGCGCCACCATGATCCCGAGCAGGATCAGCGCCACCCAGTCCACCGGGCTGGTGGTGGCCTTCACCCGGGGGACGAACAGCCTCCGGCCGGCCAGGATCGCCACGCCCACGATCACCAGAGCCGCCGCCAGCAAGCCGGCGGAAGCGGAGAACAGGTGGTAGGCGTGTTCGTCGATGCCGACGGCGTCCACCCAGGACTTGGGGATCAGGATGCCGATCACATGCCCGGCGATCGCGGCGAAGGTGCCGTAGTGGAACAGCGGCGCCCCCCACTTCAGGGCTCGTCGCTCCTGCAGCTCGGTGGAGTAGCTGGTCCAGCCGTACCGGTCGTAGCGCCAGCGCCAGATGTGGCCGAGGATGAACACGGCCATCGCGACATACGGCAGGATCACCCACCAGAAGTACGCCCAGGCGGCACTCATCGCCGGACCGCCTGCCCGGTGAGGTACTCCGGCGGCGCGAACGGCTCCAAGCCGACGTCCTCATGCGGCGGGCCCGCCTCCCAGTGCCGGCGCACCACCGCCACCTCGCGTCGTCCCAGCCGAGGTTGCTCGGCGCACACGGCGTCCAGCAGGTGGGCGTACGGCGTCTCGGCCTCGTGCAGAGCCTGCCGGACCAGCTCCAGGTCGGCCCGGTGGCCGTCCAGCAGTGCGGCACCATCCGGCGTGAGCGCGGCGAACTCCAGCACCATCGGCAGGTAGTCCGGCAGTTCGTCCTCCACCGGCTGGAAGTCCGACTTGCGGTAGGCCGCCTTGAACCGCAGCAGCGCCATCCCGCGCTTGCGCGTGTCGCCGTGGCGGAAGTAGGTGAGGTAGAGCGCGCATCTGCGGCGCAGGTCGAACGTCTCCACGTAGTGCTGGGCCACCGCGGTCGGCGAGGTCGCCCGCAGCCAGCCGAGGAACTCCGCGAGCGGTTCCCGCACCCGGCGGGCCGGCAGCGCCGCCGCCGCGGCGTCCAATTCGTCGAGCCCGGCGAACAGGGCGGCGGTGGGGTACTGCAGCAGCACCGACACCAGCTTGTACGGATGCACGGTCGACCGCGTGCTCATGCCCCACCCCGCTCGGGGAACAGGTTGGGGGCCGTGCTCTGCCCGTCCCAGCCCAGCAGGTTGAAGTGGGTACGGCCGTCGTCGGCCTTGAACTGCGCCCCACCCGCCGCACCGGCCGGGGAGCCGCCGACGACGCCCGGCGGACCGGCGCCGCCCATGCCCGGACCGCCCTCGGTATCCAGGCTGCAGAACATCTGCTCGTGCTGGGCCATCAGCCGGCCGGCGTCCTCGGCGTGCGCCGGCGGGATCACGTACCGCTCGTCGTACTTGGCGATCGCCAGCAGCCGGTAGAGGTCCTTCAGCTCGGTTCGGTTGGTGCCGACCCGCTCGGCCAGCCGGTCGTTCGGCTCCATCCCCAACTGCTCGGCGCGCATGGTGGCGCGGATCGCGGCCAGCTTGCGCAATACCCGCCGGATCGGCTCCGGGTCCCCGGCGGTGAACAGGCTGGCCAGGTAGTCCACCGGGATGCGCAGCGAATCGATGGTGGCGAACACCTGGTCCGGGTCCGCGTCGTCATAGCCGGCGGCGTGCACCACGTCCGCGACCGGCGACAGCGGCGGGACGTACCAGACCATCGGCAGCGTGCGGTACTCCGGGTGCAGCGGCAGCGCCACCTTGTGCCTGGCGGCCAGCGCGTACACCGGCGACCGGCGGGCGGCGTCCACCCAGTCGGCCGGGATGCCCTGACGGATCGCCTCGCTCTGCACCTTGGGGTCCTCGGGATCCAAGAACACCGACAGCTGCGCCTCGTACAGGTCCTTCTCGTCCCGGGTGGCCGCGGCGGGCAGCACCCGGTCCGCGTCGTAGAGGACCAGTCCCAGGTAACGCAACCGCCCCACACAGGTCTCGGAGCAGATGGTCGGCTGGCCGGTCTCGATCCGCGGCGCGCACAGCGTGCACTTCTCCGCCTTGCCGGTGCGGTGGTTGAAGTAGACCTTCTTGTACGGGCAGCCGGACACGCAGAACCGCCACCCGCGGCAGCGGTCCTGGTCGACCAACACGATGCCGTCCTCGTCCCGCTTGTACATCGCGCCCGACGGGCACGACGCGACGCACGACGGGTTGAGGCAGTGCTCGCAGATCCGGGGCAGGTAGAACATGAAGGCGTTCTGGTATTCCATCGCCAGGTGTTCCTCGAGGTGCTCGAGGTTGGGGTCGCGCACCGCGTGCTCGGTGGCCCCGGCGAGGTCGTCGTCCCAGTTGCTGCCCCACTTCATGTCCATCGTGCGGCCGGTCAGCGCCGAGTGTGAGTGCGCACTGGGGTTCGAGGTGCCGAGCGGCGCGTCGATCAGCTTCTGGTAGTTGTACGTCCACGGCTCGCCGTAGTCGTCGATCGAGGGCAGGTCGGGGTTGTAGAAGATCGTGAGCAGCTTCTTCAACCGGCCGCCGGCCTTGAGCTTCAGCCGCCCCTTGCGGTCCAGCGTCCAGCCGCCGTTCCACTGTCGCTGGTCCTCGTAGCGCTTGGGATACCCGATCCCCGGCTTGGTCTCGACGTTGTTGAAGTACACGTACTCGGTGCCCGGCCGGTTGGTCCACACCTGCTTGCAGGTGACCGTGCAGGTGTGGCAACCGATGCACTTGTCCACGTTCATGACCATGGCCATCTGGGCCATCACACGCACTAGAACTGCACCTCCTGCGAGCGCCGGCGGATCACCGTGACCTCGTCCCGCTGGCTGCCCGTCGGGCCGTAGTAGTTGAACCCGTAGCTGAACTGGCCGTAGCCGCCGATCACGTGGGTGGGCTTGACCACCAGTCGGGTGAGCGAGTTGTCGCCGCCGCCGTGCCAGCCGGACACCTCCGACCGCGGGGTCATCAGGTGCCGGTCCTTGGCGTGGTACATGAACACCGTGCCCTCCGGCATCCGGTGGCTGACCACCGCCCGGCAGGCGACCACCCCGTTGCGGTTGAACGCCTCGATCCAGTCGTTGTCGCGCACCCCGATCTTCGCGGCGTCCAGCGGGCTCATCCAGATCACCGGCCCGCCGCGGAACAACCGGAGCATGTGCAGGTTGTCCTGGTACTCGGAGTGGATGGACCACTTCGAATGCGGCGTCAGGTAGCGGACGGTGATCTCCGGGCGCCCCGGCTCACCCAGCCCCTGGTCGCCGAAGTGGTGCAGGTAGTGCAGCGGCGGGCGGTAGGCGGGCAGCCATTCGCCGTACTCGGCGATCCACTCGTGGTCGAGGAAGAAGTGCATCCGGCCCGTGACCGTGTGCCAGGGCTTGAGCCGCTCGACGTTGACCACGAAAGGCGAATAGCGGCGGCCGCCGGTCTCGCTGCCCGACCACTCGGGTGAGGTGATCACCGCCCGGGGCTGGACCTGCGTGTCGTGGAAGGTGATCGAGTCGCCGGACCGCTCCTCGGCCAGGTCGGCCAGGTGCACCCCGGTGCGCTCCTCGAGGTTGCGCCAGCCCTGCACGGCGACCTCCCCGTTGGTCGTACCCGACAGCGCGAGGATGCCCTCGGCCAGGTGGATGTCGCGCTGCAGCGCGGGCCGCCCGTCGGCGACCCCACCGCGCACCACCCCGTTGGCGCGGCGCAGGAAGTCGATCGCCCGCTCCGGCTTGCAGGTGACGCCTTTCACCGTGGTGCCGAGCGTGTCCAGCAGCGGCCCCACCGCGGCCATCTTCTGCGCCACCGCGGTGTAGTCGCGCTCGATCGTGACCAGCTTGGGCATGCTCACGCCGGGCACCGGCTCGCACTCCCCGGTCGCCCAGTCCTGGACCACCCCGCCCGGTTGCGCGGTCTCGTCGGGGGTGTCGTGCATCAGCGGCACGGCGAGGACGTCGGTGCGGGTGTCCAGGTGCCCCTTCGCCAAGCGGGAGAACTGCTCGCCGATCAGCCGGAACGCCTCGAAGTCGGTGCGGGCCTCCCACGGCGGCGCGATGGCCGGGTTGAACGAGTGCACGAACGGGTGCATGTCGGTGGTGGAGATGTCGTGCTTCTCGTACCAGGTCGCCGCCGGCAGCACGATGTCCGAGTAGGTGCAGGTCGAGGTCATCCGGAAGTCGACCGTGGTGATCAGATCGAGCTTCGCCCGCGGCGCCTCGTCCCGCCAGCGAACCTCGGTGGGGCGCAAGGATTCCGGTGACTCCTCCGCCCGCACCGCGTCATCGACGCCGAGGAGGTGGCGCATGAAGTACTCCATGCCCTTGCCGGAGGAACCGAGCAGGTTCGCGCGCCAGACCATCATCACCCGCGGGAAGTTCTCTTCCGCGTCGGGATCCTCGCCGGCGAAGCCCAGCCGCCCGGCCCGCAGCTCCTCGATGACGTGGTCGGCGACGTTCCTGCCCGCGGCGCGGGCCTCGTCCGCCACGTCCAGCGGGTTGCGATCGAACGTGGGGAACGACGGCGTCCAGCCCATGCGCGAGGCCTGCGCGAGCGTGTCGGCGAACGCCTTGCCGCGGAACAGGCCCTCCCCGAGCGGGGTGGACAGCTCGTCGGCGGCGAAGCTCTCGTAGCGCCACTGGTCGGTGTGCAGGTAGAAGAACGAGGTGCCGGTCATGTGCCGGGTGGGGCGCTGCCAGTCCAGGCCGAAGGCCAGGTTCTGGAACCCGGTCAGCGGGCGCACCTTCTCCTGGCCGACGTAGTGCGCCCAGCCGCCGCCGT
>CAZNCE010000133.1:0-6133 GCA_964571285.1 uncultured Nocardioidaceae bacterium
CCGGCGCCGGCCGGCGTCGCCGTGGCCCGCTCGGTACGGCTGGCCCTGGCCGGCGAGCTGGTGCCGGACGCGGTGAACGTCCAGGGCGGCGTGATCGCCGAGGACGTACGCCCGGGGATCCCGCTCACCGAGAAGCTGGGCCGGATCTTCACCGCCCTGGCCGGTGGCGCCGCCCAGCACCTGGACGTGGAGGTGCGCGGCGAGATCACCCAGTACGACGTGAAGGTGCTGGAGCTGGCGGCGCTCAAGGGCGTGTTCGCGGACGTGGTCGAGGAGCAGGTGTCGTACGTCAACGCGCCGCTGCTCGCCGCCGAGCGGGGGCTCGAGGTGCGGCTGATCACGGACCCGGAGAGCGAGGACCACCGCAACCTGGTCACCGTGCGCGGCACGCTGCCCGACGGCGAGCAGGTGTCGGTGTCCGGCACGCTGGTCGGGATCCACCAGCGCGAGCGGCTGGTGAACATCGACGGCTACGACATCGACATCGAGCCGGAGAACCACCTGGCGGTGTTCCGGTACGCCGACCGGCCCGGGATGGTCGGCATCGTCGGCGGCATCCTCGGCGAGGCCGGCGTGAACATCGCCGCGATGCAGGTCAGCCGCGACCGGCAGGGCGGTGACGCGCTGGTGGCGATGAGCGTGGACTCGGCCATCCCGGCCCACGTGCTGGACGAGATCGCCGAGGCGATCCAGGCGCAGTCGGTCCGCTCGGTCGACCTGGCCGAGGACTGACCCCGCCCGCGCCCAGCGTGGCGCGTTGGTCAGCATCCGCGTCCGGTTCGTCCCATCGGAACGCGCCACGGTGGGCCGGCCGGCCTTCGGAGCGCGCCACGGTGGGCCGGCCGGCCACAGAGTGTCCGGCCAGCCGGGGTGCGCACCGAGGCAGATCCGCCCACCGGCCCGGCCCGGGCCGCAGGAGGCGCTCAGCGGCGGGTGGCGATCAGCACGGCGGCGTCCGAGGCCACCATCACCTCGGCCGCGGTGTAGCGCTCGTCGGTTAGCCACTGCTCGCGGACCGTGTCCACCCGCCCCTCGTACACCGGCGGCCAGCCCTCGTACGGCGTGAAGTCGTCCAGCACTGCGATGCCGCCGGGTTCGAGCAGCTCGGTGACGATGTCCGGCCCGCTCAGCTTGGCGTCCCGGACGTCGACGAACAGCAGCGAGAACGGCGCGTACGAGCGGACCGTGGTCCAGTCGCCGGCCAGCACCTCCACCCGGTCGTCGTCGGCGAAGATCTTCTGCACCGCCTCGGCCAGCCGGTGGTCGCGCTCGGCGGTCACGATCCGCGCGTCCGCGCCGAGCCCGCTGCGCAGCCAGGCCGAGCCGACCCCGCAGCCGGTGCCGCACTCGGCCAGGGTGCCGGTCCGGGTGGCCGCCAGCACGGCAAGCAGCCGACCGGTCTCGGTGCGGGTCGAGCTGACGAATCCCTCCCGCCGGGACAGGTCCAGGGCATGCTGCACGACGTCCGGCAGCTCGACGGGCGCGCTCATTCGCCGAGTCTCGCACAGGCACCGGGCCGGAGCTGCTGTCTCGATATCCAAGACACTCGCGGCATATCGCCTGACATGCGCCCGGGTCGCGCTCTATGCTGGCCGCACCATGCGGAAGTTCTTCGTAATCCTTCGCTGCCGCGGCGGGGCCTGACTAAGGCCAACACCTCGCCGCGGAGTTTCTGCGTTGGTCGATTCCGCTGGCGACGCCCCGGCTGGTAGTCCGCTAACACCCCAAGCGACTTCCGCCCAGCGATTCCCGATCTGATCCGTGCGAACCACGGTGCGATGGCGCTTCAGCCGTCGGTGGAACCTCGCAACTATCCGTTCCGACACGCACCTTGGAGACCTTCGATGTACGACATGTATCCCGATGACTGGGGTCCGAGCCGGGCCGAGACCACCTACCGCTCCGAGCAGGCCGTGCAGCAGTCGCTGGACCTGCGCGACCACGGTGGCCGCCCGGACGACAACTGAGTGACCCACACCTTCACCAGCAAACGGGACCTGGCGCACGTCGCCGGGTCCCGTTGCTGTGTCCCCCGGGTGCCGCGGCCGGGTACGTCCACCGGCCCGGCCTCGGCGCTGCGGGCCAGGGCGGTCCGCGCACCGAGACCCCGCGGAGGGCGACCGGCCCACGCTCATAGGCTGCGGCCATGACGACCTACCAGCTCGCGGTCCTGCCCGGTGACGGCATCGGCCCGGAGGTGACCGCCGAGGCGCGCAAGGTGCTCGATGCGGTCGGCGGTGCGCACGACATCGCGTTCGAGGCCACCGAGTACGACCTGGGGGCCCGGCGCTGGCATGCGACGGGGGAGACCCTTCCCGATTCGGCGCTGGCGGAGATCCGCGGCCACGACGTGATCCTGCTCGGCGCGATCGGCGACCCGAGCGTCCCGTCCGGGGTGTTGGAGCGCGGGCTGCTGCTGCGGCTGCGGTTCGCCCTGGACCACTTCATCAACCTGCGGCCGGCCAAGCTGCTGCCCGGAGTCAGCTCCCCGCTGGCCGATCCGGGGGACATCGACCTGGTGGTCGTCCGCGAAGGCACCGAGGGCCCGTACGTCGGCAACGGCGGGTCGCTGCGTACCGGCACCCCACACGAGATCGCCACCGAGGTCAGCGTCAACAGCGCCTACGGCGTGGAGCGCGTGGTGCGGGATGCGTTCCGGCGGGCGCAGGCGCGCCCCCGGCACCGGCTCACACTGGTGCACAAGACCAACGTGCTGACCTACGCCGGTGGGCTGTGGAGGCGGGTGGTCGACCAGGTCGGCGCCGAGTATCCCGAGGTCACCGTCGACTACCTGCACGTCGACGCGGCGATGATCTTCCTCGCCACCGACCCGGCCCGCTTCGACGTCATCGTCACCGACAACCTGTTCGGCGACATCGTCACCGACCTGGCGGCAGCGGTGACCGGAGGGATCGGCCTGGCCGCCAGCGGCAACGTCAACCCGGACCGCGCGGTGCCGAGCATGTTCGAGCCGGTGCACGGGTCCGCCCCCGACATCGCCGGTCAGGGCAAGGCCGATCCGACGGCCGCGATCCTGTCCGCCGCACTGCTCCTCGACCACCTGGGACACCCGGAGGCGGCCGCGCAGGTCGAAGCCGCGGTGCTCGCGGACCTGGCGGAGCGGGACCGCGGCGGCGCGCGGTCCACCACCGAGCTGGGCGATGCGGTCGTCAAACGTCTCGGCTCACTGTGACCCGGGCCCGGGGCGTGGGTTAACTTTGCCTGCATGACGCAGACCTCCGCCCCGCTCACCTTCCAGGTGCAGCCGCACCCAGCTCCCACGGCTGACGCCGATCGGGAGGCGATCCTGGCCAACCCCGGGTTCGGATCGAAGTTCACCGACCACATGGCGGTGGCGGAGTGGACGCCGGAGCGCGGCTGGCACGACGCCCAGATCCGCCCCTACGGGCCGTTCCAGGTCGATCCCGCCACCGCCGTACTGCACTATGCCCAGGAGATCTTCGAGGGGCTGAAGGCCTACCGGCACGCGGACGGCTCCATCGTCACGTTCCGGCCGGACGCCAACGCGGCGCGGTTCCGCCGGTCGGCGCGGCGGATGGCGCTGCCGGAGCTGCCCGAGGAGGACTTCTGGTCGGCGGTGCAGACGCTCGTCGCCACGGACCGGGACTGGGTGCCGTCGGGCGGCGAGACCAGCCTGTATCTGCGGCCGTTCATGTTCGCCTCCGAGGTCTTCCTCGGGGTGCGCCCGGCCAACCGGGTCACGTTCTGCGTGATCGCCTCGCCGGCCGGCGCGTACTTCTCCGGCGGGGTGAAGCCGGTGAGCATCTGGGTGAGCGAGGTCTACTCGCGAGCCGCGCCCGGAGGCACCGGCGCCGCCAAGTGCGGAGGCAACTACGCGGCCAGCCTCGCCGCACAGCAGGAGGCCATCGCGAACGGCTGCGACCAGGTGGCGTTCCTGGACGCGGTCGAGCACCGCTGGGTGGAGGAGCTCGGCGGGATGAACCTGTTCTTCGTCCGGCCCGACGGCCACATCGTCACGCCGGAGCTGACCGGCTCGATCCTGGAGGGGGTCACGCGGCGTTCGGTGATCGAGCTCGCCGAGTCGCTGGGCTACAAGATCGAGGAGCGCCTGATCAGCGTCGATGAGTGGCGGGACGGGATGGCCTCGGGCGAGACGGAGGTGTTCGCGTGCGGCACGGCCGCGGTGATCACCCCGGTCGGCACGTTGAAGTGGGACGGCGGGGAGGTAAGCACCGGCACCGACGAGGCCGGCCCCGTCACCACGAGGCTGCGCGAGGCGCTGCTCGACCTGCAGTACGGCCGAGCGGAGGACACGCGCGGTTGGCTGCGAGCGATCTGCTGAACGATCCCGCTCCCGGGCTACGGTGACAGGCGTGACGGATCCGTCCACCCTCGAACCGGCCCGGATCGGCCGCTACCAGCTGCTCGCCAGGATCGGCGAGGGCGGGATGGGCGTCGTCTACCTCGGGCGGGACCCGGAGGGGAACCGGCGGGCGCTGAAGGTGCTGCGCCCGCACGTGGTCGGTGACGACGAGGGCCGGGAGCGGCTGGCCCGCGAGGTCAGCACGCTGCGCCGGGTCCGCAGCCCGCGCGTCGCGGAGGTCTATGACGCCGATCCCTGGGGGGATCAGCCCTACGTCGTGACCCGCTACGTCCCGGGCCGGTCGCTGCACCGTCAGGTACGCGAAGAGGGACCGCTGGACGACCACGACCTGCGGCTGCTGGCCCTCGGGCTGGCCGAGGCGATGGTCGCCGTGCATTCCGCCGGGGTCGTGCACCGCGACATCAAGCCGTCGAACGTGCTGATGGAGGGGCGCGCGCCGGTGCTGATCGACTTCGGCCTGGCCAAGCTGGCCGACGACTCCCGGCTCACCATGACCGGGTGGCTGATGGGCACCCCCGGCTATCTCGCCCCCGAGGTGTTGTACGGCGACGAGCCGTCTCCGGCCTCCGACGTGCACTCCTGGGCGGCGACCGTGGTGTTCGCTGCCACCGGCGCCTCGCCGTACGGCAAGGGCCCGTCGATGGCGGTGCTGGACCGGGCCAGGAGGGGCGAGTTCGACGTGTCGGCGCTGCCCACCGATCTGCAGCCGCTGGTCGCCCGCGCGCTGACCGGTGACCCCGGGGCCAGGCCGGCGGCCGAGGAGCTGGCCGCTCGGCTGGCCCAGCTGCAGGTTGCGCCCGGCGAACGAGCCGACACCTGGCCGGCGGAGGCAGCGCCGCTGACCGCGCAGCTGCCGGTGACCGGGCCGCTGTACCAGCTGCCTCGTGACCACGAGCAGCCCCGGCCGGAGCCGGCCCCGCCGGATCCAGTGCGGCAGGCTGCACTGGATCCGGGCCCGGTCGCACCGGAGCCGGTCGCGCCGGAGCGGCCCGCCGAGCAGACCGTCCAGCAACAGCCGGTCGACCCACCCCCGCACTACCGGCCGCCGCAGCCGTTGCAGTCAGCGCCCGCGGTGCAGGCCACCCGGCAACTGACGGTCCCGGTCGACCGCTACGCCGGCCCGCCGGGCGACGAGGCCGGCGGCGAACGGCGGGTCGATCGGCTCACCGCGTTCATCCGCGGAGCGTTCCTGGGCACGGTCGGCGCGGTCACCGCGGCGACCATCGGCCTGGCCCCGTACATCGGGCTGGCCCTGCTGTTCGTGGCCGGCTGGCTGCTGCGGACCGTCTCGCTGAACGCCGAGGCGCACGCCGACCGGCAAGAGCGCAAGGGCGTACGCCGCTCCGACTCGCTGGTCCGGACCATCTCCTGGCCGTGGCACCTGTTCGTGACCTTGTGGGGCAGCCTGGCGCTGGTCCTGCTGGTCGCCAGCGTGGTGGCCGCGGTGACCGCGGGCGGACTGCTGCTCGGCCAGGGACTGGAGAACCCGCTGCTGCTCGGGGCCGTGCTCGGCCTGCTCGCCGGCTGGTGGGGCCCCGGCTCGCGCCGGCTCCGGGGCCGGGCCCGGCGGATCACGCGGCGGATCGTCGCGCCGGACCGCACCAGCGCGATCCTGCTCATCCTGCTGGTGATGCTGGCCGCCCTGCTGGTGCTGGTCCGGTACGGCAGCGGGGTGCTCTGGTACCCAGACAGCATGGCGCCCTACGAGCACTCCGGGTCGGTGACCAGCTTCCTGACCGGCTGACCGCGATCCGCGCTGCGCTCTTC
>CAZNCE010000133.1:6233-10123 GCA_964571285.1 uncultured Nocardioidaceae bacterium
CGCGGACACGTCGCCCGGTCATTCGCCGGAGCCGCCGAACAACCGGCGGACCACCTCAGCCGGGGTGGACGGCGACACCGGGGTCACCGACAGCAGCGACTCCGAGCCCTGGCTGGTCGCCGGATCCCAGGACAGGCGCAGCACCACCTGCGCGTCCAGGCCGGGGTCCGCCCCGGCCCGCGAGCGGTCGGAGTAGCCGCCGGCGATGTCGCGCAGCGAGATCGGCTGCTCGGCCGGCACCTCCAGGAACGGCAGCCCCCGCTGCTGCGCGGTCGCTTCCCCGAGCCGGGTCACCAACGTGTACGCGAGCCCGGTCAGCACGGCCGCCCAGGCGTTCGCCGCCGCCTCGGGTATGCCGTGGCTCTGCAGTTCGGGCAGCCCGAACCGGCGCATCCCGCGGGTGCTGAACCACAGCGTGCCGTCCGCACCGGCGCTGTGCGGCAGCACCACCCAGTCCGACAGCCGGATGTCCTCGATGTCGCGGGGAGACGTGATGATGCGCGGGATCGCGGTGTCCACGAGCACCCCGCCGTGCAGGTCCGCCACCAGCTGCGCCGCGGCGTACGCGTTGATCTCGTGCCCGGGTGGGAAACCGGGCGCGCCGACCCCCTGCACCAGCACGGTGTGCGTGGCCGAGCCGAGGCGTCCCAGAGCCTCCGCGCCGGCGCCCATCAGCCGCAGCAGCCCGGCCGGCGGCAGCGGCGCCTCGTCCGCGGGCACCACCTCGATGGACACGCCGCCGGAGCTGGTGGTGTCCTCGGCCAGCTCGCCGGGTACGCCGTCCGTGGCCACCGCGTACACGGCCAGCAGCCGCTCCGGCAGCGGGATGACCACGGTCTCGCTCACGGTTCGCCAGCCTACTGGCGGGTTCGGGGCGTCCGGATGCTGAGAAGCGGGTCCGCCGAGAGCACCGGGTGTGCCACTCTCGCCGGGTGACCTTCGCGGTGATTATCACCTAGCGCGTCCGGCATCCCGCCCGACGCGCAGACCTCTCGTTCCCGAGGGGTCTTTTTTGTTGCGCCGGCGCCCTGCCCCAACGTCGCAGCCCGCAGATCCGAACCCACAGACAGGACCAGACCAGTGACCGATCCGCACCCCGGACAGCCCGAGAGCCGTGGCCCGGGCGGCTTCGACCCCGCGGCCCTGCACGTCTACGACACCACCCTGCGCGACGGGGCCCAGCAGGAGGGACTCAGCCTGTCGGTGGCCGACAAGCTGGCGATCGCCGGCCTGCTGGACGAGCTCGGAGTCGGCTACATCGAGGGCGGCTGGCCCGGGTCGAACCCCAAGGACACCGAGTTCTTCCGCCGGGCGCGCAACGACCTCGACCTGACGCACGCCACCCTGGCCGCGTTCGGCGCCACCCGGCGGCCCGGCGTCCGCGCGGCCGACGACCCGCTGGTGGCGGCGCTGCGGGACGCCGGCGCCCCGGTGGTGACGCTGGTGGCGAAGAGCTACGACCGGCACGTGCAGCGGGCGCTGCGCACCAGCCTGGCCGAGAACCTGGCCATGGTGCGAGACACGGTGGGACACCTGCGCGCGGAGGGGATGGAGGTGTTCCTCGACGCCGAGCACTTCTTCGACGGCTACCTGGCCAACGCCGATTACGCCACCGAGGTGGTCCGGGTGGCGGCCGAGGCCGGCGCCGGGGTGGTCGTGCTGTGCGACACCAACGGCGGCATGCTGCCCGACCGCGTCGGCGAGGTGGTCGAGCAGGTGCGGGACCGGACCGGGGTACGACTGGGCATCCACTGCCACAACGACACCGGCTGCGCGGTGGCCAACAGCCTGGCCGCGCTGCACGCCGGCGCCAGTCATGTGCAAGGCACCGTCAACGGGTACGGCGAACGGACCGGCAACGCGGACCTGATCACCGTGGTCGCCGACCTGGAGCTGAAGCTGGGCCGGCCCGTACTGCCGAACGGCCGGCTCGCCGAGGCCACCCGGGTCGCGCACGCGGTCGCGGAGGTGACCAACGTCGCCCCCGGATCGCGGCAGCCGTACGTCGGGGTGTCCGCGTTCGCGCACAAGGCCGGGCTGCACGCCAGCGCGATCAAGGTGGACCCGGACCTGTACCAGCACACCGACCCGCTGCTGGTCGGCAACGACATGCGGCTACTGGTCTCGGAGATGGCCGGCCGGGCCAGCGTCGAGCTGAAGGGCCGTGAGCTCGGCTTCGACCTGGCCGCCGACGCCGCGCTGGTCGGTCGGGTGACCGCGCGGGTGAAGGAGCTGGAGGCCC
The DNA here is from genome assembly GCA_964571285.1 of uncultured Nocardioidaceae bacterium. Taxonomy (GTDB): domain Bacteria; phylum Actinomycetota; class Actinomycetes; order Propionibacteriales; family Nocardioidaceae; genus CAZNCE01. Next base: position 8,476 of record CAZNCE010000133.1, read on the forward strand.
GCGGCTACACACTCGAGGCGGCCGATGCGTCGTTCGAGCTGCTGCTCGCCGAGGAGTCCACCGGCACCCGGCCGGCGTACTTCACAGTGGAGTCGTGGCGGGTGATCAGCGAGAGCCGCCCGCAGGCCGAGGCCGTCTCGGAGGCGACCGTCAAGCTGCGCGCCGCGGGCCGCCGACTGGTGGTCACCGGCGAGGGCAACGGCCCGGTCAACGCGCTCGACCACGCGCTGCGGTCCGCCATCGGGCAGGTGTATCCCGAGGTGGCCGGCTTCCAGCTCACCGACTACCGGGTGCGGATCCTGGAGTCCAGCCAGGGGACCGATGCGGTGATCCGGGTGCTGATCGAGACCACCCACGAGGGGCAGCGGTGGGTCACGGTGGGCGTCGGGCACAACGTGGTGGAGGCGTCCTGGGAGGCGCTGCTGGACGCAGTGACCTACGGCCTGCGGCGGCTGCGTCCGCAGCCGCCGTCGCCGGCGCCGGAGGACCAGCCGGTGCGAGAGGTCGCGCTGCCACGCACCGGCTAGGGTCGGATGCGTGAGCGACCTGCAGTGCGAAGCGCGTGTCCTGTGCGTGCGCCATGCGGTCGCAGAGGGCCACCCCAGGCTCGCCGGCGACGACCGGCCGCTGTCCGAGCAGGGCCGCGAGCAGGCTGCTCGGATTGCCGACGCGCTGCGCGGGCAGCGGCTGGCCGGCATCTGGAGCAGCCCGCTGCTGCGTGGCCGCCAGACCGCCGACATCGTCGGGAGCGCGCTCGGCCTGCCGGTCACGGTCGACCCGCGGCTCAGCGAGTTCACCGCGGGCGGGCTGGACCGGTCCGACGAACCGGCCGATGCCGACGAGGTGACTCGCGTGTTCGGCCGGTGGATGGACGGCGGGCTGGACGAACGCGTCGGCGACGGCGAGACCGGAGCCGAGGTGGTCGACCGGCTGGCCGGGCTGCTCGAGGAGGTGGCCGACCTGAACCGCGGGGAGCTGACCCTGCTGATCGGCCACGGCGGGCTGTTCACGCTCGGGCTGACCGCGCTGGCGGCGAATCTGTCGCCGGCCTGGGTCCGCGAGCGACCTCTCCACAATGGTGACGTGGCGGAGATGGCATATTTCTCCACTGGCTGGGCCTGCCGATCGTGGGCCGGCGACGTGCCCCCGTAGAGAGGTTCCGGATGGAGATCTGGCCAGGTGTGCCCTACCCGCTGGGTGCGACCTACGACGGCGGCGGCACCAACTTCGCGCTGTTCTCCGAGGTCGCCGACTCGGTGCAGCTCTGCCTGTTCGACGACGAGGGCACCGAGACCACGGTGCCGATGAGCGAGCGCGAGGGTTTCGTCTGGCATGCCTACCTGCCGCGGGTGGCTCCCGGCCAGCGGTACGGGTTCCGGGTGCACGGCCCGTACGACCCCGGCAAGGGCCAGCGGTGCGACCCGTCGAAGCTGCTGCTCGATCCGTACGCCAAGGCGATCGCCGGCGACATCGACTGGTCTCCGGCCTGCTTCTCCTACGACTTCGCCGACCACGACCTGCGCAACACCGACGACTCGGCGCCGCACGTGATGAAGTCGGTCGTCACCAACCCCTACTTCGACTGGCAGGACGACCGGTCGCCGCGCACGCCGTACCACGAGACTGTTATCTACGAGGCCCATGTCCG
>CAZNCE010000134.1:0-1596 GCA_964571285.1 uncultured Nocardioidaceae bacterium
CTTTCACGATCCGGTGAAAAACGACCCGGCGTCGCGCCGCTCGAGCGGATCCGCGCTGCGGTTCGGCCCCGGAGGAGCGGCGGAGCAACGGCCGGTACGCCGGCGACGACCAGCCCGCGAACACCCGGTCGACGCCGTCGGCCCACATCACGAGCTGCGCGGCCAGGCCATGGCCCCGCCAACGGCGCCCGCTGGGCGGCCCGCATGGGAACCCGTGGCCGTACCCATCTGCGGTGTCGTGGGCGGCGGCGCCGGCACCCAGATACCTTGCCAACATGACCTTCTCGATCGTGGCCCGGTCCGCGGACGGCCTCCAATGGGGGGTCGCGGTGGCATCGAAGTTCCTCGCCGTGGGATCGGCGGTGCCCGCTGCGCGCGCCGGCGTCGGCGCGGTGGCCACCCAGTCGTACGCGAACACCACGTACAAGCCGCGCGGTCTCGCGTTGCTGGCGGACGGCTGCGACGCGCAGACGACGGTGGAGACGTTGCTGGCAGGCGACGACGATCGCGGCCATCGGCAGGTGGGGGTGGTCGACGCGGCCGGCGGCTCGGCCACGTTCACCGGCGAGCTGTGCCACGCGTGGGCGGGCGGGCACACCGGCGACGGCGTGGCCATCCAGGGCAACATCCTCACCGGCCCGGACGTGGTCGATCGGATGCGACGGGCGTGGGACGAGTCGGACCTCGAGGCACCGTTGTCGCAGCGCCTGCTCGCCGCGCTGCACGCGGGGGACGCCGCCGGCGGCGATTCCCGCGGCCGGCAGTCCGCTGCGTTGCTGGTGGTGCAGGAGGGGGCGGGGTACGCCGGCTTCGACGACGTGCTGGTGGATCTGCGGGTCGACGACCACGAGGATCCGTGCCGCGAGCTCGGCCGGCTGCTGGACCTGCACGGGCTCTACTACGACCGGCCCCGCCCCGAGGACGAACAGAAGGTCGACGACACGCTGCGCGCCGAGCTGGACGCGCTGGCCCAGGTCACCGGGCGGGCCGACTTCGAGGCCTGGGTGGCTGCGGAAAACCTCGAGAACAGGTTCAGCGGCGACACCGTGGACCGGCGGATCGTGGAGCGGCTTCGGCGCCGGGCCGCCCGCTGAGCCCGTCCCGGTTGGTTAGCTGCTCGGCTGCCGCTTCGGCTGCGCGCCGGCACACGGGCTGCCGTTCGGCTCCGCCCCCGAGTGGTCCACGGCGAAGTGCACCCGGAACGACGCCGACAGGTCTCCTTGCGGACCGGTTCCCCAGATCTCGATGCGGTAGAGCCCGGCCGGGCCGCCGGGGCGAATCCGCCAGGTGTGCTGGTCCAGCTGCTCGACCCGCGCCGAGACTTGGCAGGTTTCCTCGCCGGGTGAGGCGTTCGGCGGGAGCTGGTCGACGTCGAACGACCAGCCGCCAACGGGGTAGCTGAGCACGATCTCGGTGCTGCGCGCTCCCAGGTCCGGCGGGATTTCCGGCGGGGCGCCGTCGACGCACTGGCCCATGCCGTCCGCGGACCAGCAGGAGGTCCAGGGTTCGAGCGTCAGTGCGGAGTCCTGGTCTCGGACCACGACCGGCGGCGGGCCGGGCGGCTGGTCGACCGTCGGCTGGTCGACCGGCGGCTGG
>CAZNCE010000134.1:1696-10067 GCA_964571285.1 uncultured Nocardioidaceae bacterium
CGGCTGGTCGACCGGCGGCTGGCCGCCCGGCTCAGTGTGGGAGGCGGTGGGGGTGTCACCCCCGGTGTGGCTGTCGGTACGGGTGCCGGGGTCGGCGTCGTGGAGCACCTCGGCCGGCTGCGCGCAGCCCGACACGAACGCGCTCACCGCGAATGCACACAGCACCGCACGCCACATGGTCGCCTCCCGGGCTTGGCTGGGGCTTGGACGTACCCGGGCGGGCGCGCGGTTCCGCCGGATGTCGCGGAGCGCCCGGTCGGCGCGCGGTTGGTGCTGCCGCGCCGACCACCGTGGCGGGTTGGTGCGTCCGTCCGGGCCACGGTGGCGCGTTGCGGAGTGCCACCGCCCGAATTGTCCAGCCGCAACGCGCCACGCTGCGCCATTCGCCGTGTACCGGAGCGCGGGGTCGGCGGAGAAGAAGTGATGCGTCAGTCGCGGCCGTCGAACGGCACGTCGGCCCGCCACCCCTCCTCCGGCGTCGCGTACACCGCGTACAGCGCGTCGGCTATCAGCTCCGGTGCGAACCTGCCGCCGGGCTGGATCACCCCACGGACGGTCAGGGTCGCCGCCCGGATCCCCTCAACCGCCAGCTCGGCGTCCAGCGAACCGACCAGGTTGCGCAGCCCCGCCTTCTGCACCCCCACCGATGCGGCCGCCGACCACGGACGGTCCGCGGCCACGCTTCCGGTCGCGAGCACCCGCGAACCCTCGTGCAGGTACGGCCGGGCGGCCTGGACCACGGTGAGCAGCCCGGCCACCCCCACCTCGAGGTCGCGCAGCAGCTCGGCCGCGGTCAGCTCCAGCGGCGTCTTCATCGTGGTGACGCTCGGGTTGTAGTGCAGCAGGTCGATGCCGCCGGACCGTGCCCCGATCCGCGCCACCGCGGCCCGCACCTGCTCCGCGTCGGTCAGGTCGGCCGCCTCCCACCCGGCGGACACCCCTTCGGCCTCCAGCTCCCGGGCCAGCCGGGTCAGCCCGTCGGCACCACGAGCCAGCAGCGCGACACCGAACCCGGCGCGACCGAACCGTTGCGCGACGGCGGCACCGACGCCCGGGCCGGCTCCTGCCACCAACGCGAACGGCACCGGCTACGCCCCCCGCTCCTGCTCGCCCTCCTGGTCAGCCTGCTGCTCGGCCTTCTGCTGCGCGTCGGCCGCCTCCTGCTCGGCCTTGCGCTCCGCCTCGGCGGCCCGCTTCTCCTCCCGGGCTGCCCGCGCGGCCTGCCGGGCGGCCTGCTTGGCCTCGTCCTTGGCCTGGGTGGCGTACATGTCGACATACTCCTGGCCGGACAGCTGCATGATCTCGTACATGATCTCGTCGGTGATCGAGCGCAGCACGTACCGGTCGGACTCCATCCCCTCGTAGCGGGAGAAGTCCAGCGGCCGGCCGAACCGGACGCCGGGCCGGATGATCCGGCCGACCTTCTTGCCCGGCGGGGCCACCACGTCGGTGCCGATCACCGCCACCGGCACCACCGGCGCGTGGGCCTCCAGCGCCAGCCGCGCCACGCCGGTGCGGCCGCGGTAGAGGCGGCCGTCGTGAGACCGGGTGCCCTCCGGGTAGATGCCGAACACGCCGCCCGCGCCCAGGATCCGCAGCCCGGACCGGAGCGCGCCCTCGCTGGCCCGTCCCCCGGACCGGTCGATCGGCACCTGCCCGCTGCCGCGGAAGAACGACTTCTGCAGCCAGCCCTTCAGCCCGCTGCCCTCGAAGTACTCCGACTTGGCCACGAACGTCACTCGGCGCGGGATGGCCAACGGCATGAACAGCCAGTCGGCGTACGACAGGTGGTTGCTGGCCAGGATGACCGGCCCGTGCTCGGGCACGTTCTCCACGCCCTGCGCCCACGGCCGGTAGATCAGACGCAGCCACGGCCCGACGGCGATGAAGCGCAGGAACCAGTACAGCAAGTCGGGGACCCTCCCTCGGAATTCGAGCACACACTATCGGTCGGCGCGGTGCCCGCGGTGCCCTGACTTCACCAGCGCGCGAATGCGTGTCACCATCTGAGGAGGCACCTGCATCTGGAGGTCCAGTGGCCGTCGCCCCCCACGCCACGCCGTTCTCCGCCGACGGCGGCCCGGTCGGCGTGCTGCTCGTGCACGGCTTCACCGGCTCCCCGTCGTCGATGACACCGTGGGCCCGCCACCTGGCCGAGGCCGGGCTGACCGTGCGTGTCCCCCGGCTTCCCGGGCACGGCACCAGCTGGCAGCAGCTCAACCGCACCCGCTGGCAGGACTGGTACGCCGAGGCCGAGGTCGCGTTCACCGAGCTGCGGGCTCGCTGCAGCCAGGTGATCGTGGCCGGGCTGTCCATGGGCGGCACCATCGTGCTGCGGCTGGCCGAGGAGTACGGCCGGCAGGTGGCCGGCGTGATCGTGGTCAACCCGTTCCTGCAGCTGACTGATCCCCGGCTGCTGGCGCTGCCCGTCCTCCATCGCCTCGTGCCCTCGCTGGCCGCGATCGGCAACGACATCAAGAAGCCAGGCGTGGACGAGCACAGTTATCCCCGGACCCCGCTGACCGCGTTGCACTCCAACGTGGCCTTCGGCAAGCTCGTTCGCGACCACCTGCCCAAGGTCACTCAGCCGCTGCTGATGTTCCGCTCCACGGTGGACCATGTGGTGGACCCCAAGTCCGGGAACCTGCTGCTCCGGCGCGTGTCCTCCCGCGACATGGCCGAGATCCGGCTGACCGACAGCTACCACGTCGCGACGTTGGACAACGACGCGCCGACGATCTTCGCTGAGTCGCTGAAGTTCATCGAGCGAGTGACGGGCGCGTGAGACGGGTGACGGGGCCGTGATGCGCACCAACGGGCTGAGCGCCGAGCACTACGGCGAGGTGTGCGAGGTGCGCCCCGAGCATTCCGCGGACGTGCTGCTGGCGCTGCGTGACGCCGGGGTGGCGGCCTACGTCACCCGCCCCGCCGACGGGCCGGGTCCGGGCCTCGTGCACGCCGATCGGTCCGCGATCGAGGAGGCCCGGCGGATCGTCCGCTCGGTGGTCGACGACTGCCCGGTCGTCGACGACGACGCGTGGGCGTCGATCGTGGCCGCATTCGCCGAGGAGACCACCGAGCCCCGCCGGCCCGGGCCGGAGTACGACGGGACCGACGACGGCCCCGGCGGATCCGGCGCCGAGCGGACCGACCGGAACCCGCCGGGCGCGGACCCGCACCGGCAACCGTGGCAGGGCCACACCGCACCTCGGTGGCACCCGGCGCGGCGCCCCCGGCACGTCGACCCGGACGCGTGGCCGGGCCTCGGGGCGTCCGACAGCCCACCGGCCGACGCCCGGCGCGGCGAGTCCGACGACGACGGTGACCACTTCGTGCCGGCCGATCCCCCACCGGTGCCCAAGGGCGACTGGATCTCCCGCCTCGCCTGGGGCGGGATGATCGGCGGGCCCGTCCTGCTGATCGCATCGACGCTGCTCATGTGGCCGTTGCCGCGCGACCTGACCGTGGTGTGCGTGCTGGCGTTCGTGGGTGGCATGCTCACCCTCGTCTGGCGGATGAAGGACCCGCCCGGCGACGGTCACGGCCCGGACGACGGAGCCGTGCTTTAGCCGGACCTGCGGTCGGCGACGGCCGGCACCAGTCGACCGACACCGGGCTGCCACGTCGGCAGCGGCTCCTTCGCCGGCCAGGCTCGGGTCGACCGGCCCGAGCGGACCGTACCCGCAGGCGACGAAAGGTGGGCATGGCGATGGCGCAGGCCCGGGACACCATCCGGATCGACGGGCACCTGCTCGACAGCGGCATCCTGTCACTGATCCTCAACGACATCCGTGGCTACGGCGGTGACTACCAGATCACCAAGTTCGAGGTCGGCCACGACGAGCAGGACCCCTCCCACGCGGAGCTGCTGGTGCTGGCCGACTCCGACGAGGACCTGCAGCGGCTGTTGATGCGGCTGCAGACCAGGGGCGCGAACCTGACCGACCCGGGCGAGGCCACGGTGGCCACGGCCGAGTTCGACGGCGTGTTCCCCGAGGGCTTCTATTCCACCACCAACCTGCCCACCTACGTACGGCTGGAGGGCCGCTGGGTCGAGGTCCAGCAGCCGGAGATGGACTGCGGCCTCGTGGTCGAGGGCGAGGGCGCCGCGACGACCGTCCGTACCCTGCCGATGGTCGACATCGTGGCCGGCATGCGGGTGGTGTGCGGCGCTTCAGGGGTTCGGGTGGTGGTTCCCGACGACCAGCAGGAACGCACCGACGGTTTCGGTTTCATGGCCTCGCAGGTATCCAGCGAGAAGCCCCAGGCGGTGCTGGTTCGCGGGGTCGCGGACGGCATGCGCCAGGCGAAGCAGGCGGGTCGGAAGGTGCTCTGGGTCGGCGGACCCGGCATCGTGCACACCGGCGCTGCTCCCGCAATGGTGGCGCTGGTCAAGGGCGGGTACGTCGACGTGCTGTTCGCCGGCAACGCGCTGGCCACCCACGACATCGAGTCCGCGCTCTACGGCACCTCGTTGGGCATCGACCTGACCCAGGGCTCCGGGGTGGAGCACGGGCACGAGCACCACATTCGCGCGCTGAACACCATCCGCCGGGAAGGGTCGATCGCCAAGGCGGTCGAGTCCGGTGTGCTGACCGGCGGGATCATGCACGCGCTGGTGCAGCACGGAAAGGAGTTCGTGCTGGTCGGGTCGGTCCGGGACGACGGTCCGCTGCCGGACGTCTACACCGACGTGATCGAGGGCCAGCGGGCGATGCGCGCGGCGCTCGCCGATGTGGGCTACTGCCTGATGGCAGCGACCATGCTGCACTCGGTCGGCACCGGCAACCTGCTGCCGGCGTCCATCCCGCTGGTGTGCGTGGACATCAACCCGGCCACGGTGACCAAGCTGGCCGACCGCGGCTCCTCGCATGCGCAGGGCATCGTCACAGACGTCGGGCTGTTCCTCGAGCAACTGGCCCAGGAGCTGGTGCCCGAGCACCTGCCCGCCCGGTCCTAGGCGGGCAGCCGGCCGGCCGGCCCCGGCCGCCGGTCGCTCTCGGCTGCGCCGCCCTCGCGCCGCGCGTGCCTGGGCAACGGGATCCAGTGCAGGGTGGCCGCCACCGGCAGGTGGTCGCTGGCGCGGGACACGAGCTCGTGGGCGACCGGCGGGACGATGTGGTCGGTGACCTCCACACCGTCCCCGCGCACCAGCAGCGCGTCGATCCGGCGGATCGGGGTCACGGACGGGAAGGTGACATCCCGGGCGCGCGCGTGGTCGATGAAGCCCTCCGCCTCCAGCCGCCGCCAGCACGCCTCACCGGGCTCCTCGTTCACATCGCCGGCGACGATCACCGGGCCCTCCAACGAGTCCACCGCCTCGAGCACGGCATCGAGGTCGTTGGCCCGGCCCGCCGCGGTGAGCCCCAGGTGGAACCCGACCACGCCGAACGCCCGGTTGCCGTAGTGCAGCTGGGCCGACACCACGCCGCGGATCGGCTGGAACGGCCCCTGTGGGATGCGGCGGACCCGCACCCGGCTGACCCCGACGTACGAGCCCGCGAAGATCACGTTGCGGCCGCCGTTGCGGCCGCCGCCGACGTACTCGAGCTGCCATTCACGGGCCAGGCTGGCGCAGGCGAGTCGCCACAGCACCGGCATCTGCGGCGCCTCGTTGCAGACCAGGATGTCCGGGGACACGGACCTGACCACGGCCCGGAGTTCGCGGCGCGCCGTCGCCCCGTTGATGTTGTAGGTCATCACCCGCAGCGACGGCATGGCGGAATCCTATGGTCGTGCTCGGGCACAGCAGGCGCGGGCCGTCCGCCGGTCAGCCGTCCAGCGCGGTGAACAGGTCGACGTACTGCATCAGGTGTCGGGCGCCGACGAACTCCCGCAGCACCCGCTCGCGCGCGTTGGCGCCGAGCCGAGCGGCCAGCTTGTCGTCGGAGAGCACCGCGACGAGCAGGTCGGCGAACGCGTTCAGGTCCGTCGGGTCGGCGAGCAGCAGCCCGTCCCGGCCGTCCTCGATCTGGTCGCGGATGCCGCCGATCGCGCTGGCGACCACCGGCCGCGCCTTCCACATCGCCTCGGTGACGGTCAGCCCGAACCCCTCCACCAGACTCTTCTGCACCACCACGTGGGCGTGCCGCTGCAGGGCGTTCACCATCAGCGCGTTCTCGGCGACCGAGTCCATCGGCAGGCAGACCAGGTGCACCCGGCGGCGCACGTCCTCGGGATACCGCGCCCACAGCGCCTGGCACTCGGCCAGCACTTCGGCACCCTCGGGGTCGTCCGACACCCCGGACACGTCCGGGCCCACCAGCATCAGGTGTACGTCCGCGGGGAAGTCGTCGATCCGGTCGGCGAAGCCGGTCAACACGCCGGCCATGTCCTTCAGCCGGTCCCAGCGGCTGACCTGGACCACCAACCGGTCGGCCGGGTCGGGTGCGACGTCCGCGGGCAGCAACCGCTGCTGCTCGTCCAGGGTGGACTCGCTCCCGTCCCGGTTCCGGTACGTGATTGGGCCGTCGACCGGCTCCCGGCCGATCAGCCCGATCCCGGTGAGCACCGACAACACGGTGGCCGGGTCCAGGTCCTCGTTCTTCGCGCTGAACGGATCGATGGAGGGCGGGATGACCCACAACGAATCCCGGGCCACCCAGTCCGGCGCGTACGCCGCCCGGGAGAAGATGAACGCCTCCGCGGCCTCCAGATGGGGCCGCAGGAACCCCCACGCGAGATCGGTCTGGGCATTGCGCTCGTCCTTGCCGACATGGCAGCGCCAGACCACCGATGCCCCGGTCTCGCGCAGGCCGTCCACCAGCCCGGCGGTCTGCGGGTCGTGCAGCAGCACGATGTCGCCGGGCCGGACCCGATCGCGACATGCCGCGAGGTTGCGCGCCAGGACCTCGCGGTAGTGCGCGTCCTCGGCCTCGCCCAGCGGGCCACCGTCGCCGACCCCGCCGTGCAGCAGGTTGTGGATCCGCTTGGTGATCGAGAAGAACTCCGGGTCGCCGTGCAGCACCAGCCACCTGGTGTCCACCCCGGCACCGCGGACGTAGGCCAGCAGCGACTGCAGCATCTCGGCCACCCCACCGCCTTGCGCGGTGGCGTTCACGTTCCACACCGTGCGGCCGGACAGCAGCGTGGTCGCTCGCTCGGTGTACTCCCCCAGCGCCGCGGCTTGGTCGTCGGGCACCAGCGCCACGAGTCGGTCAAGTGAGATCGGTTCGACGGCCACCGGCTCCATGCCCTCAATCGTGGCGGATTTGTCCGGCGATACCCTGCAGGCGTGCCCGGCCCCCGTACCCGCCGTCCGAAGACCGGACGCTGGGATCCGCTGACCGTCGGTGTCGACGTCGGCGGCACCAAGGTGCTCGCGGGCGTGGTGGACGCGAGCGGGCGGGTGCTCGGCCGCGCCACCCGGCTCACCCCCGGGCACAGCGCCCCCGCCGTCGAGGACGCCATCGTGGCGCTGGTCACGCAGCTCGGCGCCGACCACCCGGTCGCGGCCGTCGGCATCGGCGCTGCCGGGTTCGTGGACGCTACCCGCAGCGTGGTGACCTTCTCCCCCCACCTGGCCTGGCGCGACGAGCCGCTGCGGGACGCGGTGCGCCAGCGCCTCAAGCTGCCGGTGGTGGTCGACAACGACGCCAACGTGACCGCGCTGGCCGAGGCACAGTTCGGCTCGGCCGTGGGCTATCGACAGGTGTTGTGCGTGACCATGGGGACCGGCATCGGGGGTGCGCTGGTGCTCGACGGCAAGGTGCACCGGGGCACGAACGGGATGGCCGGCGAGTTCGGCCACATCCAGGTGGTTCCGGGCGGCGAGCCGTGCGAGTGCGGGAACACCGGCTGCTGGGAGCAGTACGCCTCCGGCAACGCCCTGGTCCGCAGCGCCCGCCGGCGGATCAAGGCCGCGGACCCCGCCGCCGCCCGGCTGGCCGACAGCGTGGCTGGGGACGTCGACCGGCTGGACGGCCCCATGATCACCGCCGCGGCGGTCGGGGGCGACCCGCTGTCGGTCGAGTTGCTGCGCGAGGTCGGGGAATGGCTCGGGGTCGGACTGGCCGGGATGGTGGCGGCGTTCGACCCCGGTTGCGTGGTGGTCGGCGGCGGGGTGTCCGCCGCCGGCGACCTGCTCCTGGCACCCGCCCGCGCTGCCTTCGGCCGTACCCTCGTCGGTCGCGGGTTCCGCCCGGAGCCGCCGCTGCTCGCCGCCGCGCTGGGCCCCGACGCCGGGTTCATCGGGGCGGCCGCCATGGCCCGTTCGGCCGCCCGCCGCTCCCGCCGCCGCCGGCGGCGCGCCCGCCCCCCGATTCGTCTGCGGGCGCCCGCCGCGACACGCCCGCGCGACCGCAGACGAATCGAGGGGTGATTACGCGGGTGACGTCGGGGGCGGGGGGGGGGCGGGGGCCGGCCCGGCGGT
>CAZNCE010000135.1:0-10044 GCA_964571285.1 uncultured Nocardioidaceae bacterium
GCATCTTGGCGCTGGTGCCGAGCTCGAGGATCGGGAACAGGTCGGTGAGGTAGTCGCGCAGCACGTTGCCGGTCACCGAGATGGTGTCCTCGCCCCGGCGGATCCGCTCCAGGGAGAACGCGGTGGCGTCCATCGGCGACATGATCTCGATCTGCAGTCCCTCGGTGTCGTGCTCGGGGAGGTACTCGCGGACCTTGGCGATCAGGTTTGCGTCGTGTGCCCGGTCCTCGTCCAGCCAGAACACCGCGGGGGCACCGGTCGCCCGGGCCCGCGACACCGCGAGCTTGACCCAGTCGCGGATCGGGACGTCCTTGGTCTGGCAGGCCCGCCAGATGTCTCCGACCGACACCGGGTGCTCCAGCAGCGTGTGGCCGGCCGAGTCGCGGACCTGCACGGTGCCGTCCGCCACGACCTCGAACGTCTTGTCGTGGCTGCCGTACTCCTCGGCGGCCTGGGCCATCAGCCCGACGTTCGACACCGAGCCCATCGTGGTCGGGTCGTACGCGCCGTGCGCCCGGCAGTCGTCGATCACGACCTGATAGATGCCGGCGTAGGAGCTGTCGGGGATCACCGCGAGGGTGTCGTCCTCCTCGCCGCCCGGCCCCCACATGTGACCGGAGTTGCGGATCATCGCCGGCATCGAGGCATCCACGATGACGTCGCTCGGCACATGCAGGTTGGTGATGCCCCGGTCGGAGTCGACCATCGCCAGCCGAGGCCCGGTCTCCAGGCCGCGCCGGACCGTCGCCTCGACCTGCTCGCGCACGTCGCTCGGCAGCGCGTCCAACCCACCGAGGATCGAGCCCAGCCCGTTGTTCGGGTTCAGTCCGGCCGCGGCCAGCTGCTCGCCGTACTCGGTGAACAGCTCGGGCAGGAAGGCCCGGACCACGTGGCCGAAGATGATCGGGTCGGACACCTTCATCATGGTGGCCTTGAGGTGCACGGAGAACAGCACGTTCTCGTCCTTCGCGCGGGCGATCTGAGCGCGCAGGAACTCCTCGAGCGCGCCGACCTGCATCACCGTGGCGTCGAACACCTCCCCGGCGAGAACCGGGATCGCGTCCCGCAAGACGGTGTCGGTGCCGTCGGCGGCGACCAGGTGGACGCTCAGGGTGTCATCGGCCTTCAGCACGACCGACTTCTCGTTGGAGCGGAAGTCGTGTTCGCTCATGTGTGCCACGTTGGTCTTGGAGTCGGGCGTCCAGGCCCCCATCGAGTGGGGGTGGTTGCGCGCGTAGCTCTTCACGGACGCGGGGGCCCTCCGGTCGGAGTTCCCCTGCCGCAACACCGGGTTGACCGCGCTGCCCTTCACCTTGTCGTAGCGGGCGCGGACATCCCGCTCCTCGTCGGTGCGCGGCTCGTCCGGGTAGTCCGGCAGCGCGTAGCCCAGGCCCTGCAGCTCGGCGATCGCGGCCTTGAGCTGCGGCATCGAGGCGCTGATGTTGGGCAGCTTGATGATGTTGGCCTCCGGCCGCCCGGTCAGCTCGCCGAGCTCGGCCAGCGCGTCCTCGACCCGCTGCTGCTCGGTCAGGCGATCGGGGAACTGCGCCAGGATGCGGCCGGCCAGCGAGATGTCCCGCGTCTCCACCTCGATGCCGGCGGTCGAGGCGTACGCCTGGATGATCGGCAGGAACGAGTGCGTCGCGAGCATCGGCGCCTCGTCGGTCTTGGTGTAGATGATCTTCGACATGGGCGGGTTCCCCCAGGGCTCGTCGGCGGTGATGGCAGGAGACAAAGTCTCTCGACGTCAAGGTAGCCCATGCGCGAAGGACCGTGCCGATCACCGCCATCGGCAGGGTGGGAGCAGCCCCGAAGGACCGTCAGGCCAGGTCGTCCGCCAGCCCCTTGGCGGCCTCCCGCATCAGGGGTACGGCCCGGGCGATCAGCTGCTCGTTCATCCGGGTGGCCGGGCCGGAAACCGACATGGCCAGCCGGGACGGCGCGTCCGGCACCGCGACCGCGACGCAGCGGACACCCACCTCCTGCTCGCCCTCGTCGACGGCGTAGCCGTGGTCGGCCGACCACCGCAACTGGCGGGAGAACGCGTCGGGGTCGGTGATCGTGTTCTCGGTGTGCCGCGGCATGCCCGTTCGTCGCAGGATGTCGTGCACCTCGTCATCGGGCATGTCCGCCATGATCGCCTTGCCCACCGCGGTGCAGTGCGGCAGCACGCGGCGTCCGACCTCGGTGAACATCCGCATCGAGTGGCGGGACTGCACCTGGGCGATGTAGACGATCTCGTCCCCGTCCAGTTGGGCCAGGTTGGCGGACTCGCCGAACTCGTCCACCAGCCGCTCCAGATGCGGGCGCGCCCAGACGCTGAGCAGGCCGGACGAACTCTCCCCGAGCCGGATCAACTTGGGCCCGAGCGCGTAACGCCTCGATGGTTCCTGGCGCAGGTACCCCAGTTCGACCAGGGTGCGCACCAGCCGGTGGATGGTGGGCAGCGGCAGGCCGGACTCGGCCGCCAACTGGGACAGGCCCAGGACGCCGCCGTTGTCGGCCATGGTCTCCAGCAGCCCGAAGGCGCGTTCGACCGACTGCACGGTGCTGCCGCGCGTCGGGGTCGCCAACTCGCCGGGCTGGGCGTCGGTCATCGCCATCGTCGGTCTCGTCCTCTCGTCCCGTGCAGCCGCCGAAGCGCGACTTCCGGTGTTCACATTGTCGCTTTCGTATGTCGGAAGTTCAAACATGAACGACTCGGCGAGTTCGGCGGGGTGGGGTTGTGCTTCCGGTATACAAACAATAACATCCGCGTGTCGGAATCACCCCCAGTTTCGTGAGGTCCGCCATGCCGCCTGCCAGCCCCGGTGCGTTCCGCATCCACAGCGCCGTCACCAGTCCGTACCCCACCGCACGTCCGGGGGGCCTGCGCCGCGTCGAGACCGGCGGGATGCCCCGATGAGCGGCGATGAGCTGAGCCGGCTGACCGACGACCTGGACCAGCGACTGGCACCCGCCGACCAGGCGCTGACCGAGCAGTTTCCCGGCGATCGCGGCCAGCGGCAACCGGTGCACACGGTCTACGTGCCCGGCGACCGCTACGACGCCGGCACCGCCACGTCCTGGGGCGCGCAGGCACTGGACGTACTGCACACGCACGCCCCGGACGGGCCTGCTCTCGCGCGCGTCACCGGGCTGGATCCCGCCCTGTGCGCCGACGTGTACGCCCGGATCGAGGCCAAGTTGCACCGCGAGCCGATCGAGGATCTGCGGATCGACTTCGAGGACGGCTACGGTCCGCGCGAAGACGCGGAGGAGGACGCGACGGTCAGGTCGGCCGCCCGGGAGTTGGCGGCATCGGTCCGCGATGGGACCGCAACCCCCTTCCACGGGATCCGATTCAAGAGCTTCGAGGCTCCGACCCGGCGCCGTGGCCTGCGCACGCTCTGGCTGTTCGTGGAGACCCTCCACCGGGAGGGCGGCCTGACCGACGGTTTCCTGGTCACGCTGCCCAAGGTGACGTCGGTGGACCAGGTGGAGGCGATGGTGCACGCCTGCACCCGGATCGAGAGCGCCTGCGGGCTGCGCGCGGGCACGGTGCGGTTCGAGATCCAGGTCGAGACCCCGCAGTCCATCCTGGGGGCGGACGGCACCGTGCTGGTGGCTCGGATGCTGCATGCCTCCGCGGGCAGGTGTACCGGCCTGCACTACGGGACCTACGATTACTCGGCCTCCTGCGGCATCTCCGCCGAGTACCAGAGCATGGAGCATCCGGCCGCCGACCATGCCAAGGCCGTGATGCAGGTGGCGGCCGCAGGCACCGGCGTTTTCCTCTCCGACGGGTCCACCAACGTGTTGCCGGTTGGCGAGCCGGAGCAGGTGCAGGCCGCCTGGCGACTGCACACCCGGCTCATCCGGCGATCGTTGGAACGCGGCTACTACCAGGGCTGGGACCTGCATCCGGCGCAGTTGCCCACCCGCTACCTGGCCACGTACGCCTTCTACCGCGAGGGCCTGGACATGGCCACCAAAAGGCTGCGTGCCTACGTCGGCGGGGGCGACTCCGGCTACCTGGACGAGCCGGCCACGGCGACCGCGCTGGCCGGGTTCGTGCTCCGCGGCGTCGACTGCGGCGCCTCCTCGGCCGAGGAGGTTGCGGAGCTCACGGGGCTCGATCTCGAGCGGCTGGCCGTGCTGGCCCGCCGGTCCGCTCCGGCCGACTCCGCAGCCTCGCAGTAGGCCGCCGGCGGTCGCTGTGCGACCCCGAGCAGGTCTGCTGCTCCAACCACCTCCCACCGGCCGCCGGCCGGGTCGCCCGCGGTACCGCTCCGTGCTGCCGGCTGCGCTGTCGGTGGAGCGGTCCGGATCCGGCTCAGCCAGCGCCGCACGTCGAAATCGACGGAATTTTCTTCACCGCACCCCTTGACGTGGCCGATTCTGGCCCTCATCATTTCATGAAACGAAAGATCATTTCCGCTTCGTGAAAGGAGGAGGGGTGGACCTGGAGCAGTTCAACGCCGCACCGGCAGAGCAGCTCGTCCCGGCCCTCACCGCCTGCTGCGACGTCCCCGCCTGGGTGGACGCGGTCACCGCGGGCCGTCCCTATCCCGACGTCGACAAGCTGATGGCCACCGCGGACACCGCCGCCCGGCGGTTCGCTCGGACCGACGTCGACCGCGCGCTGCAGGCTCATCCGCGGATCGGGGAGCGTGCCTCCGGGCCGAGCACCGAGGCCGGCTGGTCCCGGCAGGAGCAGTCCGGAGTGAACCCCGACGAGGACACCCGCGCGGCGCTGCTCGAGGGCAACCGTGCGTACGAGCAGAAGTTCGGCCGCGTGTTCCTGATCTGCGCCACCGGGCTCTCCAGCGACCAGGTCCTCGCGTCGCTGCACGAGCGGCTGCGCAACGACGCGGCCGCCGAGGAGTCCGTTGTCGCCGAGGAGCTGCGCAAGATCGCGCTGCTCCGGTTAAGGAAGGTCGTAGCCGGATGAGCGCCATCACCACCCACGTCCTGGACACCGCGCTGGGCCGGCCCGGCACCGCAGTGCCGGTGCGGCTGGAGCGCGTCGACGACTCGGTCACGCTGCTCGCGCAGGCCACGACCGACGACGACGGCCGGGTCGCCGACCTGGGCCCCGACCGGATCGAGGCCGGGGTCTACCGACTGGTCTTCGACCTGGCCGCCTACTACGCGGCGTCCCGCCGGGACACGTTCTTCCCCGAGGCGGTGCTGACCTTCACCGTCGCGGACCCCACCGAGCACTACCACGTACCCCTGCTGTTGAGCCCGTTCGCCTATTCCACCTACCGAGGGAGCTGAATTATGGGCATCGTTTTGGGACCGAACCAGTACGGCAAGGCCGTCACCCATCTGGTGCGCGTCTACCGCGACACCCCGCGACACGAGATCCACGATCTCACCGTCTCCAGCGCGCTGCGCGGCAACTTCAGCCGGGCGCACATCGACGGCGACCAGGGTGACGTGCTGCCGACCGACACGCAGAAGAACACTGCGTTCTCCTTCGCCAAGGAGAAGGGCGTCAGCTCGCCGGAGCAGTACGCACTGGACCTGGCCGACCACTTCCTGGAGGCCGCCCCCGTCGCGGACGGCGCCCGGATCGAGGTGGAGCAGGCGGCGTGGGAGCGGATCCCCGTCAACGGCCAGGGCCACGACCACGCGTTCTTCCAGTCCGGCGGCGGACTCCGGACCACGGTGGTCAACATGGACGGCCGCGGCGCCGACCGCAAGACGCATGTCGTGTCCGGGATCAGCGACCTAGTGGTGCTGAAGTCGACCGGATCGGAGTTCCACGGCTTCCTGAAGGACAAGTACACGACCCTGCAGGAGACCGACGACCGGATCATGGCGACCTCGCTGGTGGCCCGGTGGCGCTACGAGAACACCGACGTGGACTGGAACAAGACCTACGACTCGGTGAAGGCGATCATGTTGGAACAGTTCGCCGAGATCCACAGCTACGCGCTGCAGCAGACCCTGTTCGGCATGGGCAAGGCCGTGCTCGAGGCGCACCCCGAGGTCGCCGAGGTCAAGCTGTCGGCGCCGAACAAGCACCACTTCCTGGTGGACCTGTCTCCGTTCGGTGTGGAGAACCCCAACGAGGTGTTCTACGCCGCCGACCGCCCGTACGGCCTGATCGAGGCCAGTGTCGTCCGCGAGGGCGGTTCCGACGCCGGCAACGCCTGGCACGCCACACCCGGGTTCTGCTGAACCGCCGGATCTCCCGAGGGGACGAGAGATGAAACTGCTGAAGGTCGGCGCCAACCCGAAGTACCGGGGACGGCCCGAAGACGAGATGTACGGCTTCTGGCAACTGCTTGCCTACGGCACGCAGCACATCCTCACCATGTACGGAGGGGTGATCGCTCCGCCGTTGATCGTCGGCGGAGCGGCCGGCCTCTCGGCGGCCGACATGGCCCTGCTGGTCACCGCCGGTCTGTTCATCAGCGGGTTGGCGACGCTGCTGCAGACGCTGGGCATCGGCCCGTTCGGCAGCCGGCTGCCGATCGTGCAGGGCATCTCGTTCGCGAGCGTGTCCACGATGGTCGCGATCGCGCAGGAGGGCGGGGTCCGACCGGTGTTCGGCGCGATCATCGTGGCCGGACTGATCGGCCTGGTGGCGTCGTCCTTCTTCGCGCAGCTGGTCCGGCTGTTCCCGGCCGTGGTGACGGGGACGATCATCACCGTGATCGGCCTGTCGCTGATGCCGGTGGCGTTCACCTGGTCGATGGGCGGGGCCGGCGCGGAGGATCTGGGCTCGATGGAGAACATCGGCTACGCCGGTCTCACGCTGTTGATCATCTTGGTGATCAGCCGGGTGTTCCAGGGCGCGATCTCGCGGTTGTCGATCCTGATCGGCCTGGTGGCCGGCACCGTGATCGCGGCGATCGCCGGCAAGGCCGACTTCTCCGCGGTCGGCGACGCGAAGGTGTTCGCGCTGCCCCCGATCCTGCACCTGGGCTCGCCCACCTTCGAGGTCGGCGCGATCATCTCGATGACGATCGTGATCTTCGTGATCATGACCGAGACGACCGCGGACATCCTGGCCATCGGCGAGATCGTCGAGACCAAGGTGGACGCCCGCCGGGTGGCCGACGGCCTGCGCGCCGACATGGCCTCCACCACGATCGCTCCGCTGTTCGGCACCTTCCCGGCCAGCGCCTTCGCCCAGAACGTCGGCCTGGTGGCGCTGACCGGCATCAAGAGCCGGTTCGCGGTGGCGATGGGCGGTGGCGTGCTGCTGGTCCTCGGCCTGCTGCCGGTCGTCGGCGCGGTCGTCGCCGCGATCCCGTACCCCGTGCTGGGCGGCGCCGGCATCGTGCTGTTCGGCTCGGTCGCGGCCAGCGGCATCCGGACCCTGTCCCGGGTCGACTACCACGACAACCTCAACATGGTGATCGTCTCGGTGGGTGTTGCCGTCGGCATCATCCCGATCGCGGCGCCGGACTTCTGGACCGCGTTCCCGGACTGGTTCGAGGTGATCATGCACTCCGGCATCAGCGCCACCGCGATCGTGGCCGTGCTGATGAACCTGCTGTTCAACGAGGTGCGGGCCGGCACGCGTCCGGGGGCCTCGGTGTTCGCCGCGGCCGAGAGCGAGTACGACGAGCTGGGCGACACCCTCGACGACGAGCTGCGGGGCGAGAAGCGACCGGTGCCCGGCAGCCGGCGGACCGCGTCCACGACGTCCGACGGATCCCGGCCGGACGAGCCCGACAAGCCCGCGGGACAGCGCTAGCGCGACCTCCGGCGACGTCCTGCAGGCCCGCCCCGGGTCCGCAGGACGGCCCGGGTGGACCGGCCCGCGGCCGCATGAGCGGCCATCCCCAGGGCCGGCCCCCGGGCTGCACCGGCGGGTGGTTTCCTCTACACTGTTCCGAGAGACAAGAAAAGTTTTCCGCGATACGAGAGAGAGACTGGTCTGATGTCCCACACGCTGCGGTATGAGGTCAACTGCTCGATCCTCTTCACCGAGCTGCCGCTGCTGGAGCGTCCGGCCGCCGCGAAGGCAGCTGGGTTCGACGCCGTGGAGTTCTGGTGGCCGTTCCCGACCGCCGTGCCCGGCGACGCCGAGGCGGACGCCTTCGTGCGGGCCGTGCAGGAAGCCGGGGTGCAGTTGGTCGGCCTGAACTTCGCGGCCGGCGACATGCCCGGGGGCGACCGCGGCCTGGTCTCCTGGCCGCAACGCTCGGAGGAGTTCCGGGAGAACATCGCGGCCACCCTGGAGATCGGCGAACGGCTCGGCTGCCGGGCGTTCAACGCCCTGTACGGCAACCGGGTCGACGGCGTCACGGCGCAGGAGCAGCGCGAGCTCGGCACCGAGAACCTGGTCCGCGCCGCCACGGCGGCCGCCCGGATCGGCGGCACGGTGCTGGTGGAATCGGTCAGCGGCTCGCCGCGCTACCCGCTGATCACCGCTGCCGACGCGTTGCAGGTGATCGACGAGGCCCGGTCGGCGGGAGGCGTCGACAACATCGGCTTCCTTGCCGACCTCTACCACCTGGCAGTGAACGGCGACAACGTCGACAAGGTGATCGCCGAGCACACCGGGCAGACCGCGCACGTCCAGATCGCCGACCACCCGGGGCGCAACGAGCCGGGCACCGGTGCCCTTCCGCTCGACGCCCAGCTGGAGGCGCTGCAAGACGCCGGCTACGACGGCTGGGTGGGCCTGGAATACAAGCCGTCCGGGGACTCCGCGGACAGCTTCAACTGGCTCCCGCGAGAGCGCCGCGGCGCCTGACCCCCGGGCGCCCGAGCCGCGCCCGCCGCGGGCCGTCCCGCACGGCCCGCAGCCGACCGGCCGCCGCAGGCCGGTCGGCGCCAACGACGAACGAACCGACCCGAAGGACATCTCATGACGAACATCGCATTCATCGGCCTCGGCATCATGGGCGCACCGATGTCGGTGCACCTGGCCAAGGCCGGGCATTCCGTGGCCGGCTACAACCGCACGCCGGACAAGACGCAGCCGCTGGTCGAAGCCGGCGGGCGGGCGGCCGACTCGATCGCCTCCGCAGTCGCCGACGCCGACGTGGTTGCGGTGATGGTGCCGGACTCGCCGGATGTCCAGGAGGTGCTGACCGGTGAGGACGGTGTCTTCGCCAACGCCAAGCCGGGGACGCTGGTGATCGACTTCTCCACCATCCGGCCCGACGTCACGGTCGAGTTGGCAGAGGCGGCGCGGCAGGGCGGCTTCCGCCTGCTCGACGCCCCGGTGTCGGGCGGTGAGGCCGGCGCGAAGAATGCCGCGCTGTCCATCATGGTGGGTGGCGACAAGGCCGACTTCGACGAGGCCAAGCCGCTGTTCGACGTGGTCGGCAAGACCGTTGTGCACGTCGGGCCGAGCGGGTCCGGCCAGACGGTCAAGGCAGCCAACCAGCTGATCGTGGCGGCGAACATCCAGGCCGTGTCCGAGGCGATGGTGTTCCTCGAGGCGTACGGGGTCGACACCGCCGCCGCGCTGGAGGTGCTGGGCGGCGGCCTGGCCGGCTCGGCGGTGCTGAACCAGAAGAAGCAGAACATGCTGACCCGGTCCTTCGAGCCCGGCTTCCGGATCGACCTGCACCACAAGGACATGGGCATCGTCACCGCGGCCGCCCGCGAGGCCGGCGTGATCATCCCGCTCGGCTCGCTGGTCGCCCAGCTGATGGGCTCCGCCCGGGCCGCCGGCGACGGCGGGCTGGACCACTCCGGCCTGCTGCGCGGCGTGGAGCGACTGTCCGGACGCACGCAGAACAACCCCACCAACGACTCGACCAGCGGCAAGGAGGCCTGAGATGGCACGGATGCGAGCGGTGGATGCCGCCGTCCTGATCCTGGAGAAGGAGGGCGCCACCCAGACCTTCGGGTTGCCGGGCGCCGCGATCAACCCGTTCTACAGCGCGATGAAGGACCACGGCGGGATCGGGCACGTGCTGGCCCGCCACGTCGAGGCCGCGTCGCACATGGCCGAGGGCTTCACCCGGGCCGCGCCGGGCAACATCGGCGTCTGCGTCGGCACCTCCGGCCCGGCCGGCACCGACATGATCACCGGCCTGTACTCCGCCTCGGCGGACTCCATCCCGATCCTGGCCATCACCG
>CAZNCE010000136.1:0-9920 GCA_964571285.1 uncultured Nocardioidaceae bacterium
CCTGACAACTCGGGGGGGGTCCGGCGACGGTCAGCCGCGCAGCCGGGCCATCCACGCCTCGACGTCGTCGGCCGTCCGTGGCATCGCGCCGGACAGGTTGCGGTGTCCGTCCGCGGTGACCAGCAGGTCGTCCTCGATCCGGATCCCGATGCCCCGCAGCTCGCTCGGCACCAGCTCGTCGTCGGGCTGGAAGTACAGACCCGGCTCGACGGTCAGCAGGTAGCCCTCCTGCAGGATCCCGTCGCGGTACTCCTCGCGCGGGGCCTGGGCGCAGTCGTGCACGTCCAGCCCGAGCATGTGCCCGGTGCCGTGGATGGTCCACCGGCGGTAGACGTGGCTCTCCGGGTCCAGTGCCTCCTCGACCGACACCGGCAGCAGCCCCAGCCCGTGCAGGCCCTCGGCCAGCACCGCCATCGCGGCGTCGTGGAAGTCCGCGAACGCTGCCCCCGGCTTCACCGCCGACATGCCGGCCTCCTGGGCCCGGAAGACCAGCTCGTACAGATCGCGTTGCAGCGGCGAGAAGGTGCCGTTCACCGGCAGGGTACGGGTGATGTCGGCGGTGTAGAGCGAGCGCGCCTCGACGCCCATGTCGAGCAGGATCAGCTCACCGGGCCGGACCGGTCCGCTGTTGTCGGTCCAATGCAGCACGGTCGCGTGCGGCCCGCCGCCGACGATCGAGTGGTAGCCGGTGTCGTTGCCCTCCAGCCGCGCGCGCCGCCAGAAGGTGCCCTCCAGCCACCGTTCGCCGTACTCCACCACGCGATCCCACTCGGCCAACGCGTCGTCGAAGCCGCGGAACGTGATGTCGCAGGCGAGCTGCATCTGCTCGACCTCGTACTCGTCCTTCACCAGCCGCATCGCGGACAGCGTCGCGGCCAGCTCGGCGTCCTCGTCCTGATGCTCGGCCACCATCGCGTCGACGCCCGGGTCGACGCCCCGCAGCAGCCGCGCGTCCGAGGCCTTGGCCAGCAGCGCGGGCAGTTCGTCGATGTGGCGGCAGGGGATGCCCAACCGCTCCTCGGTCTCGGTCAGCGAGGGGCGCCGGCCGGTCCAGAACTCGCCGTACCGGGCGTCCCGGAAGAACTCGTCGCTGTCCCTGGAGGCGCGCGGGCGGAAATACAGCGTCGGCTCGCCATGGTCCAGTACGAACACCGCGTCGGAGTCCTGGTTGCCGGTCAGCCACACGTGCGCCGTGTCGACGCGGAACCGGTAATCACAGTCGTTGTTGCGGACCTTGAGCGCACCGGCGGGTACGACCACCAACTCGTCGGGGAATCGCTGGGTCAGGCGCTGCCGGCGGTCCGCCGCCCACCGGGCCACCGGATCCTCGACCACCTCGACCGGCGGATCGGCCCAGCCCTTGCGCATCAGCTCCGCCCATCCCTTGGCCGGTTGATGATCGTGGCTTCGGGTGTTGGGTTGATTCACCGACTGGTCCCTCGTGGTCCGCTCCGACACAACGCCTCCTCGCCCTGCGGTCAGCCTCCAGGGTAGTTGTCCACAGCGCCCGGCGCGGACGCCCGCCCGGGACCTACGCTGGAGCGTCATGACCTGGCCCCAGCCGAGCCGTGCGCCGTACCATCCGTCGCCGCACGGGCAGCCGGAGCGGCCGCCGCTGCCGCCGCATCGGCCCGGCGCTCGCCGGTTCTCCTGGCTGCTGGTCACGATGACGGTTGTGCTGGGGCTCGGCGCGGCCGTGGTCGCGGGGATGATCATCCGGCTGGGCGCGCCCGGGGCGACCGGACTGGGCATCCTGCTGGCCGCCCTGCCGGTGCCGATGCTGCTGTGGTTCTACCTGTGGCTGGACCGCAACGAGCCCGAGCCACGCAGCTATCTGATCACCGGGTTCGCCTGGGGAGCGGTCGCCGCCACCACCCTCGGCGTGGTGTTCACGTTGGCCGGCAGCCGGCTCACCGGCTCCGGGATGGCCGAGACCGGCTATCTGTGGGCGCCGCTGGCCGAGGAGTTCGCCAAGGGCCTGTTCCTGCTGGGCGTCTTCTGGCTGCGCCGGCGGCACCTGGGCGGCATCGTCGACGGCATCGTCTACGCCGGCATGGTGGGCATCGGCTTCGCCTTCACCGAGAACATCCTCTACTACGTCACCGCCTACACCGATGTCGGCACCGGCACCGTGGGCGGCATCCAGGCCACCACGGCGCTGTTCGTCGCCCGCGGGGTGATCAGCCCACTGGCCCATCCGCTGTTCACCTCGCTCACCGGCATCGGGTTCGGCATCGCCGTGGGGCGACGCGGCACCCTCGGCAGGGTGCTGCCGCCGCTGTTGGGGTACGCCGCCGCGGCCACCCTCCATGGCACCTGGAACGCCGCGGCGATGCTGGGTGGGCCGGGGGCGTTCGTCGCGATCTACCTGGTCGGCATGCTGCCCGCGCTGCTGCTGGTGCTGTTCCTGGCCCTGTGGCAGCGGCGGCGGGAGGTGCGGGTGCTGCGCCGGGCGCTGGCCGACTGCGCCCGGCTGGGCTGGCTGCATCCGGCCGAGATCCCATGGCTGGCGCTGCCCCGCTACCGGCAGGCCGCCGCGGTGTACGCCGACCGGGTGGCCGGACAGGATGGGGCCCGCGCATTCACCGAGTACCGGCACGCGATGGCGGAGATGGGCTTCCTGCACGACCGGGTGATGCGGGGACCGGCGCCGCCCGACGCGGGGCCGCGGATGGCCGAGATCAGGCAGCGGGCAGCCGCCTGGCGGCCGTACGTCGTGCTGCCGCCTCCGCTGCCGGTGACCACCGGGTGAAGGAGGGCCGCCGCGCGCCGGTCCCGGCGCCACCGCTGACCGGGTTCGCCGGGGCCGCGACACTGTCGTGCCGGACATACCAGCAGATTTCCAACGGATAACGTGTCCCCAGCGGCCTCATGCGGCGCCGTGCGCGGTGGCTGGGCGGCATGCCGATGACCCAGCCGTAGCCGGCGCCGCCGCACCGGGAAAGGGGGAACCGTGGCCCACGACACCGCGCCTGTCGACCTGGTCGGCGTGCTGGTCCGGCTGCGCGAGGCCCTGGTGTCGGTGCGGCTGCCGCTGGACGGGGCGGTCGCGGACGAGGCCCGCCGCTCGCGGGACGACATGGTGCACCAGCTCGACGACTACGTGCTGCCGCGGCTGCTGCAGATCGATGCGCCGCTGCTCGCCGTGGTCGGCGGTTCGACCGGCGCGGGCAAGTCCACGCTGGTCAACTCACTGGTGGGGGAGCAGGTAAGCGCACCGGGGGTGCTGCGGCCGACGACCCGGTCACCGGTGCTGGTGCACCATCCCGACGACGCGCACTGGTTCGCGGAGGCGCGGGTGCTGCCCGAGCTGGCCCGGACCACCGGTGCCCCCGAGCAACCGGCCGCCGACCCGGACCGGGAGCCGAGCAGGTCGCTGCACCTGGTCGCCTCCGACCGGCTGCCGCCCGGGCTGGCGGTGCTGGACGCGCCGGACATCGACTCGGTCGAGGAGCGCAACCGGGTCCTGGCCGGCCAGCTGCTGGCCGCGGCGGACCTGTGGCTGTTCGTCACCTCCGCCGCCCGCTACGCCGACCAGGTGCCGTGGGAGTTCCTGCGTACCGCGGCCGAGCGCAGCACCGCGGTCGCCGTGGTCTTGGACCGTACCCCCCCGGAGGCGGCCGCCGAGGTGGGCACCGACCTGGCCCGGCTGTTGTCGTCGCGTGGGTTGGGGGAGTCCCCGCTGTTCACCGTCCCGGAGGCGGAGGTCGACGGGCAGGGGCTGCTGCCGGAGGACGCGGTCGCCCCGATCCGTGACTGGTTGTCCGCGCTGGCCGCCGATGCCTCCGCCCGTCACGCGGTCGTCCGCAAGACCCTGGACGGCGCCATCCGCTCGCTGCCCGGCCGTGCCCGGCAGGTCGCCGACGAGGCGCTGTCCCAGGCGGGTACGGTCGCCCGGCTGCGGGCCGATGTGGACCAGATCTACGGCGGCATGGTGGACAGCGTCGAGGAGGCCACCCAGGACGGCACCATGCTGCGCGGCGAGGTGCTGGCCCGCTGGCAGGAGTTCGTCGGCACCGGCGAGCTGCTGCGGCTGGTGGAGGAACGGGTCGGCCGGCTGCGCGACCGCATCACCGGCTTCATCCGCGGCCGGCCACAGGCGACCCGGCAGGTGAGCGAGGCCGTCGAGACCGGCCTGCAGACGCTGCTGGTCGAGCATGCGGAGTCGGCGGCGGAGCGGTCCGCGGAGGCCTGGCGCGCCACGGAGGCCGGCCGGCAGCTGTTGTCCCGGTCGGACACCGACCTCAGCCGCGCCTCCCGCGGGCTGAACGCGGCCGCGGAGCGCTCGGTCCGCGACTGGCAGCACGGCGTGCTCGAACTGGTCCGCTCCGAGGGCGCCGACCGGCGGTCCAAGGCGCGCTACCTCGCGTTCGGCGTGAACGGGCTCAGCGTGGCGCTGATGGTGGTGGTGTTCGTGCACACCGCCGGGATCACCGGCGCCGAGGCGGGCATCGCGGGCGGCAGCGCCGTGGTCGGCCAGAAGCTGCTGGAGGCGGTGTTCGGGGACCAGGCGGTCCGCCGGCTGGCGAGCCAGGCGCGCCAGGATCTGCGCGCGCGGGTGGAGACGCTGTTCGAGACCGAACGCGCCCGCTACCACGCCGTCCTCGACGACACCGACGTGTCCGTCGAGGGCGCGCAGCGGCTCCGGGACAGCGCCTTGGAGCTCGACCAGGCGCGGCTGGAGGAGGCGGGCCGGTGACGCCGCTGGTCGAGGGCATCAAGCAGGCGATCGGCCGCAAGGTTGACGTGGGCGACCGGGTGGCCGCGCTGGAGCAGGCCGTGGCGGCCGCCCGCGGCCGGCTGGACGACGAGTTGGTGGACGCGGCCGACGACGTCGTACGCCGCACCGGTCAGCGACTGCGGTTGGCGCCGGACCACACGGTGGTCGCGCTGGCCGGCTCGACCGGGTCGGGCAAGTCGTCGCTGTTCAACGCGCTGGCCGGGCTGGACCTGGCCGCCGTCGGGGTACGCCGACCGACCACCTCCTGGGCGCTGGCCTGCACCTGGGGGGCGTCCGGGGCGGAGGAGCTGCTCGACTGGCTGCGGATACCGAGCCGGCACCGGATCACCCGGGACAGCCTGCTGGACGCCCACGGCGCCCAGGCCGAGCTGGCTGGCCTGGTGTTGCTGGACCTGCCCGACCACGACTCCACCGAGGTGGAGCACCACCTCGAGGTGGACCGGCTGGTCGCACTGGTGGACCAGATCGTGTGGGTGGTGGATCCGCAGAAGTACGCCGACGCGGTGCTGCACCGCCGCTACCTGCAGCCGCTGGCTGCGCATTCCGACGTGATGATGATCGTGCTCAACCACGTCGACCGGCTGGATGCCCGGCAGCGCGCCGACTGCCTGGCCGACCTGCACCGGCTGCTCGACCGCGACGGGCTGGGCTCGGTGCCGGTGCTGGCCACCTCGGCGACCCGCGGCGACGGGCTGGACGAGCTGCGCGCCGACCTCGCCACGGTGGTCCGGGCCAAGCGGGCGGCCACGGCCCGGCTGGTCGCCGACGTCCGGGGTGCGGCGCGAGCGCTGGGCGAGCGGACGGGTACGGCCGAGCCAACGGCGGTGAGTCGCTCGGCGATGACCGAACTGGAGAACGCCTGCGCCGCCGCGGCCGGGGTGCCGGTCGTGGTGGACGCGGTGCGCCGGGCCACCACGGTTCGCGCTCGGGCGGCCACCGGCTGGCCGGTCACCCGATGGCTGGTCAAGGTGCGCCCGGACCCGTTGCGCCGGCTGCACCTGGACATCGGCCGGTCCGGCGGTACGCCGGCCGGCTCACTGGGCGACGACGCCCTGCGGTCGGCCGGGTCGGCGGCCCGGGCCTCGCTGCCGGCCCCGACCCGCGTGCAGCGCGCGCGGGTGGACTCCGCGGTGCGCCGGCTGGTGGAGGACGCCGCCACGGACCTGCCCGGGCCGTGGGCCGCCGCGGTGCGCCGGGCGTCGGTGGCACGGCTGGACGACATCGGTGACGCGCTCGACCGGGCGGTGGTCTCGACTGACCTCGGCGTGAGCCGTACCCCGGTGTGGTGGCGGTTGGTCCGGCTGCTGCAATGGGTGCTGCTCGCGGCCGCGCTTGCCGGTGGCCTGTGGCTGCTCGCGCTGTTCGGGTTCGGCTACCTGCGGCTGCCGGAGCCGCCGACGCCCGAGTGGCACGGCTTCGCGGTGCCCACCGTCTTGCTGGTCGGCGGTGTGGTGGCAGGACTGCTGGTCGCGCTCCTCTGCCGGGGGGTGGTGGTGATCGGCGCCCGCCGCCGTGCCCGGCGGGTGGACCGCAGGCTGCGCGCCGGCATCACGGAGGTGGTGCGGCAGCACGTCGTGGAGCCGGTCGACGACGAGCTCAACGCCTATCGTGCCTGCCGGGACGCGATCGCGATCGCGGCAGCCAGGTGAGCGGGTAGCCGACGATGCCGACCCGCCGCTCGCATCCGCATCGCAGCCCGCACCGTACGCCTCGCGCCGGGGGCCGCGGCGATGGTCCCGATGGCTGGTCCGATGGCTCGAGCGCCGCCGGCGTGCACCGCGCATCAGCGGCTCCGCCCTCGGCCGGCGAGGTGTTCCGGCTGATCCACGACGGCATCGCCACGACGCGCACCCAGCTGGGTGACCGGACCGGCCTGTCTCGGACCGCGGTGGCGGCCCGGCTGGCCGCGCTGGTCCGGGCCGGCCTGGTGGTCGAGTCATCGCCGGGACCGTCCACCGGTGGCCGACCGCCGGTGCGGCTCCGGCTGAACGCGGAGGGCGGCGCGGTGCTGGTCGCCGCGATCGGTCGCAGTCGCACCCAGCTGGCCGTCTGCGATCTGGCCGGTGAACCGCTGCTGGAACGCAACATCGACCGCGAAGTGGACCTCGGGCCGGACCGGCTGATGCCGATGATCGCCGCCGAGCTGGGTGAGCTGCTCGTCGAGAGCGGCCGGCCCGCCGACAGCGTGCGTGGCATCGGGCTCAGCATTCCGGGCTATGTCGACCTGGATCGTGGGGCCAGCCTCGGCTCGCCGCTGATGAGCGGCTGGGATGCGGTGCCGCTCGGGCCGTACCTGGACCCGTTCGGGCCGGTGCCGGTCTATCTGGACAACGACACCAACGTGATGGCCTTGTCGGAGTGGCGTGGACACCTGCGGACGTACTCCGACGTCGTGCTGGTCAAGGCGTCCACAGGAGTCGGAGCGGGGCTGGTCGCCGGGGGCGTGCTACTGCGCGGCGGTCGCGGTGCGGCCGGCGAGATCGGGCACACCCGGGTGGCCGACGGGCCGGGCGTGCACTGCCATTGCGGGCAGCTGGACTGCCTGGAGTCGTTGGCCTCCGGACGTGCGCTGGTTCAGCGGCTCCGCGCGTCCGGGCGGGCCGTCACCCACGTTCGCGAGGTGGTGGCCCTGGCGCGGTCCGGGGACACCGAGGCGGTGCGGATGATCCGCGAGGCCGGTCGTCGGATCGGTGAGGTGATCGCGACCTCGGTGAACTTGCTCAACCCGCAGGCGCTGGTGATCGGCGGCGACATGGCACTGGCCTACGAGCCGCTGGTGGCCGGGCTGCGCGAGGCGGTGTACGCGCGCTCCACCGCACTGGCCACCCGGGACCTGCAGATCCTGCCCGCGACCTGGGGCGACCGGTCCGGGGTGATCGGGTGCTCGGCCATGGTGCTGGCCGACGTGCTGTCACCCACCGAGGTCGACGCGGCTCTGGCGCACTCCTGACCTGCTCTGCCCTGGCACCGCCGCCCGGGCGGCAGGCCGGGTTGCGTCCCCAGGAAGGCCTCCAGGGCCGGTTTCGCACAGTCCGCGTTCGGCGTACGCCGAGCGTCGCCGGCACCGGCGAGGCTGTCCGCAACGTCGGATGCCCGGAGCCGGGCCTGGACAGGAGGTTGCAGGTGAGCGAGGTACAGGTGGTGCTGCACGGCTATGTCGGACAGGAGGTCAAGCTGCAGGAGACGGTCCGCGGGGACGTGGTCACGTTCCGGGTGGGGACCACGCCGCGGATCCGCACCGGTGGGGTGTTCACCGACGGCGAGACGGTGTGGACGTCGGTGCGCTGCTGGCGCTTCCTGGCGCAGAACGTCGCGTCGTCGCTGAACGTCGGGGACCCGGTGGTGGTGGTCGGCAAGATGCGCACCAGCCGCTGGGAGACCGCTGACGGCGAGCCGCGCGAGCGCAGTTTCGTGGAGGCCACGACGGTGGCGCACGACCTTGCGCGGGGCACCAGCGTGTTCCGGAAGAACACCCGGCCCAGCTTCACCGACCACGAGCAGGACGCCGACCTGAACGCGGCGCTGGAGGAGTCCGAGCGGAGCGCGGTGGCCATCGACCCGCAGACCGGCGAGGTGGTCGGCTCTCGTGCGGCGTCGCCGGGGACCGGTGGCTCGGGCGGTGCCACCGGGAGCGCTGACGCCAGCCGCAAGGCGGGTGCGGAGGGCCGCGCCGCCTGACGGGCGTCCCGGTTCGGCGGCGCGGTCGGCTGCCCGTAGGCTCGGGCATATGGCTGACTACGTCTTCACGCTGCGCAGGGTGCGCAAGGCCCATGGCGACAAGGTTGTCCTCGACGACGTCACGTTGTCGTTCCTGCACGGGGCCAAGATCGGTGTCGTCGGGCCCAACGGCACGGGCAAGTCCACGCTGCTGAAGATCATGGCCGGGCTCGAACAGCCCTCGAACGGCGACGCCATCCGCGACCCCGAGGCGTCGGTGGGGATGCTGCAGCAGGAACCCCCGCTGACCGAGGGCAAGACGGTGTTGGAGAACGTCGAGGAGGCGGTGGCCGGCACCAAGGCCAAGCTGGACCGCTTCAACCAGATCTCGGCCGAGCTGGCCGATCCGGACGCCGACTACGACAAATTGCTCGCCGAGATGGGCGACCTGCAGACCGACCTCGACCACGCCAACGCCTGGGACCTCGATTCCCGCCTCGACCAGGCCATGGACGCGCTGCGCTGCCCGCCGCAGGACGAGCTCGTCGACCACCTGTCCGGCGGCGAGCGCCGACGGGTGGCGTTGTGCAAGCTGCTGCTGCAGCAGCCGGACCTGCTGCTGCTCGACGAGCCCACCAACCATCTGGACGCCGAGTCCGTCGCCTGGCTGGAACAGCACCTGGCGACGTATCCGGGCTGCGTGCTCGCGGTCACCCACGACCGGTACTTCCTGGACAACGTCGCGCAGTGGATCCTCGAGCTCGACCGCGGCAAGACCCACCCGTACGAGGGCAACTACTCGACCTACCTGGAGACCAAGCAGGAGCGGCTCAAGGTCGAGGGGCGCAAGGACGCGAAGCGGCAGAAGATCTTGCAGCGGGAGCTGGAGTGGGTGCGTTCCAACCCCAAGGCCCGCGCCACCAAGAGCCGGTCCCGGCTGGCCCGCTATGAGGAGTTGGCCGCGGAGGCCGAGCGCGCGCGCAAGGTCGACCTGGCCGAGATCAACATCCCGCCGGGTCCCCGGCTCGGCAACCTGGTGCTCGAGGCGGACAACCTGCACAAGAGCTTCGGCGACCGGGAGCTGTTCGATGGGCTGGGCTTCGACCTGCCGCGGGCCGGTATCGTCGGCGTGGTCGGCCCCAACGGCGTCGGCAAGTCGACGCTGTTCCGGATGATCGTCGGCGAGGAGCAGCCCGACTCGGGCACGCTCAAGGTCGGCGAGACGGTGCAGATCTCCTATGTGGACCAGGGCCGGGGCGGGATCGACCCGAAGAAGACCGTCTGGGAGGTCGTGTCCGACGGCCTGGACCACATCAAGGTGGCCAGCTTCGAGATGCCGTCGCGGGCCTATATCGCCTCGTTCGGTTTCAAGGGACCGGATCAGCAGAAGCCGGCGGGCGTGCTGTCCGGCGGGGAGCGGAACCGGCTCAATCTTGCGCTGACGTTGAAGATGGGCGGCAACCTGCTGCTGCTGGACGAGCCGACCAACGACCTGGACGTCGAGACGCTGCAGTCGCTGGAG
>CAZNCE010000137.1:0-9847 GCA_964571285.1 uncultured Nocardioidaceae bacterium
GCGCACAACTGCGCGAGGCCCCCGTAGGCCAGCGCGAGCCCGAACACGACCGGCTCGACAGTGGCCGGCACCAGGCCGGCGTTGACGATGCTGAGCACCATCGTGGTGAGCGCGAACGCGCCGAGACCGAGGGGTGCCGGATCGGCGAGATGTGCGCCTCGAGGAAGGGGGGAACCCGGTGTCTGGTCACTCATGTCCAGCTCCTTCGTCCGTCGGGTGCGCCGGCGAGTGGCCGGCTGACCTCACGCTAGGAAGGGGTACGAAGGGGCGGAACCGGTGTGGAGCCGCGCGTCGGCAGGCGTGCCGAGTTCATCGGTCAGCGGCTCGATCCGGTCCGCCGAACGGTCGATCCGTGCGATGAACGGTCGCCACCGGTGTCGGCTGCTCGGGGTGGTACGGACCCCGGTCCAGCCGGAGTTCCTCCGGGGTGTGCAGCCGGACCATGGTCTGGGCGACGTGCGCAGGCAACCGGCGACGGCTCAGCCGCGACCCTCCCACCATGACCGCGAACGCCGCGGGGACGGTGATCGCCGCCGGCTGGGTGAACAGCGCCCCGACCCAGCCACCGGGGGTCAACCCGAACATGGCCGCGATCACCGCCGCCGCGGACAGCCCGCCGCCGACAACCAGCCCGGCGATCGCCCCCGGCGGCGTCAGGCCGCGCCACCAGATCCCGAGCAACAGCAGCGGGCAGAACGTGGACGCGGCCACCGCGAACGCCAACTCCACAGCATGCGCCACCGACAGCCCTGACGACGCGACGGTAAGCAGCAGGGTGAGCACGGCCACCGCGGTGGTGGCGACCCGGAACGCGCGGACGCCCTCCAGCCGGCGATTGACCAGATCCTGGCTGACCACCCCGGCCACAGACACCACCAGCCCGGACGAGGTGGACAGGAAGGCCGCGAACGCGCCCGCGCCGAGCAACGCCGTGAACAGGTCTCCCGCCGCGCCGTCGAGGATCCGCTGCGGCAGCTCCAGCACCACCGAGTCAGTCCGTCCGCTGGTGACCAGGTCGGGCGCGTACCAGCGGCCCAGCACCCCGTACACCGGCGGGAGCAGGTAGAAGGTCCCCAGCAGCGCGAGCACCACGACCGTGGTCCGGCGGGCCGCGCGCCCGTCCCGGTTGGTGTAGAAGCGCACGACGACGTGCGGCAGGCCCATGGTGCCGAGGAACGTCGCGAGGATCAGCGAGTACGTCAGGTAGAGGGCGTGGTCGCTGGTCATCGGGTCGGCCCAGCCGGGGCCGCCCACGGGCGCCCGTTGTGCCGGATCCGCCCGAGCCAACAAGAAGAACAGCGGCGTCAGCAGCGCGAACAGCTTGAGCCAGAACTGGAACGCCTGCACCAGGGTGATGCTGCGCATCCCGCCGGACAGCACGTTGACCAGCACCACGACCGCGACCACGGTGGCACCGACCCACGGCGGGGCGCCGACCAGCGTCCGCAGGGTCAGCCCGGCGCCCTGGAACTGCGGCACCAGGTAGAGCACGCCGATCAGCACCACCAAGGCGCTGGCGGTGCGACGGGCCGGCAGCGACTCCAGCCGCAGCTGGGCGAAGTCGGGCAGGGTGTACGCGCCGGAGCGGCGTAGCGGGGCGGCGACCAGGACCAACAGCACCAGGTAGCCGGCGGTCCAGCCGACCGGATACCACAGCATGTCGGCGCCTTTGGCCAGGATCAGCCCGGCAATCCCCAGGAAGGAGGCGGCCGACAGATACTCCCCGCTGATCGCCGACGCGTTCACCGCCGGAGCCACCGTCCGGGACGCGACGTAGAAGTCGCTGGTCGTGCGGGACACGCGGAGTCCGAACGCGCCGATCGCCACCGTCACCCCGGTGACCAGCACGATCGCGACGATGCCGGCGAACGGGGTCACCGGCGTTCGACCAGGTCGGTGAAGTCGCGTTCGTTGCGCTCGGACTGGCGGACGTAGAACCAGCCGAGACCGACCAGGCACGGATAGACGAGCACGCCCAGCAGCAGCCACGGCAGCTGCACTCCCGCGACCCGGACCTCGGCGCTCTCCGGCACCAGCCAGAACAGCAGCGGCAGCCCGCCCAGGGTGACCGCCAGGACCAGCACCACCAGCAGG
Organism: uncultured Nocardioidaceae bacterium; assembly: GCA_964571285.1. Lineage (GTDB taxonomy): Bacteria > Actinomycetota > Actinomycetes > Propionibacteriales > Nocardioidaceae > CAZNCE01. The sequence goes on from CAZNCE010000137.1 coordinate 2,095, forward strand.
CCGAGTCGCAGTTGCGAGCGCAACAGCGACCGCATGTAGACCGCGCCGAGCGGTGTCTGGTCGTCGATCTCGCGGGTGGTCTCCAAGGCACGCGGTGGGGTCGCCCGGATGCGTGGGCTGGTCACCCGTACCCGCTGCGGATGCGGCTGGCTCACGGGCTGCCCTCCCCGTTCCGGTGCTCCCGCCCCGTCGGTGGGGCGATCAGCTCCCGCAACCGGGCGCTGTGCCGGCGTGCGGCGCGCAGCTCGGCGCCGTCCACCACCACGGTGAAGCGGCCGTGGTCGGCGCGGATCTCGTCCACGTGTGCGGTGTTGACCAGCAGGCTGCGGTGGATCCGCAGGAAACCGTGTTCCTCCCACCGCTGCTCCAGGGTCGCGAGCGGGATCCGGACCAGGTGGCTGCCGCGATGCGTGTGCAGCCGGGCGTAGTCGCCCTGGGCCTCGACGTAGCGGATGTCGCGTCGGTTGACGAACCGGGTGACGCCCCCGAGCTCCACCGCGATCGTCTCGTCCGGCTCCGGGGCGCCGGCGCCGAGCGCATCCACCACCCGGCGCACCGCCTCGCGTAGCCGCTCCTCACGCACCGGTTTCAGCACGTAGTCGACCGCCTGCACGTCGAACGCCTCGACCGCGTGGTCGTCGTGGGCGGTGATGAACACCACCGACGGCGGGACGCGGAAGCGGGCGACGACTCGGGCCAGGTCCATCCCGGAGAACCCGGGCATCGCGATGTCCACGAAGATCGCGTCCACCGGACGCTCCTCGAGCACCCGGAGCGCGTCGGCTCCCGAGCCGCTGGCCAGGATCTCGCCGGTGCGTTCGTCCTGGGCCAGCAGGTACGCGATCTCGTCGCGGGCCGGCGGCTCGTCGTCGACCACCAGCACGCACAGCGGCTCTGCGGCCATGTCTCCTGACCATAGACCGGGTCCGATAGGTTGCGAGAACAACGGGATCCGAGGTGGCAGATGAACGAACGCAGCGAACCCGCCTGGGCCGGCCGTTCCCGGCCGCGTGCGTGGGACGGGGCCGGACGGTGAACGGACCGGGCGTCGAGGCCCGCGTGGCCGCACTGGAGACCGAGCTGCAGGAGCTGCGGCTGAAGACCGATGTCGTCGCCGAGGCGATGATGTTGTCGGAGGCTTCCCGACTGATCCCCAAGCAGTCGCGGATCTGTTTCGTCGAGTCCGAGCACGAGTACGGCAACCTGACCTCGCTGGCTGCGGCGGCGCTGCGCGAGTTCGGCCCGGAGCGGGTCATGGTGCTGAGCCGCGACGAAGACTCCGAACGGCGCTGGCGCCGGGCCGGGGTGCCGTCGCTGCACTGGCAGACCGCCCCTGGCAACGCCGAGGTCTGGACCGCGGCGCTCACCGCGGCGGTCAGCGTCTACGAGCACCACAACTGGTGGCGCCGGTTCCCCGACCTGACCCGGCGGGCGCTGTTGGCGGGCTCTACCAAGGTGCAGCTGTGGCACGGCCGGTCGGCCGGCTTCAGCAAGGAGTTCGGCATGCAGGCTGCCTGGGTGGCGCCGGGCATGTTCGAGTTCGCCGACCTGGTGACCACGTCGCTGGGCTTCGACGCGCTGGTGTGCGAGCCGGAGGACGAGCCGGTGCGGTTGCTGGAGTTCGCCCCCGGCCGGATCGTGCACGACGTGAACTTCCGGATGGTGCAGCCGCTTGCCCGGCGATCCCGCCTGGGCGGCAACCGCCAGGGCCCACCGCGGGTGCTGGTGGCTCCGACGTACCCGGAGACCGAGCGCGGACAGGCCAACCTGGTCGAACGCATCCGCGCGTACGACGACGTGGCGTCGGGGACCGACGCGGAGGTGTGGCTGCGGCTGCACCCGTGGACCGCGCCGGAGGTCCGCAAGGCGGCGGGCATGCTGCAAGTGCACAGCCCGAACACCGACCTGTACGAGGTGCTGCACACCTTCGATGTCGTGCTGACCGAGATGAGCAGCATCGCCTCGGACTTCCTGCTGCTGGGCGGACGGGTGGTGCTGGACCACTCCGACATGCAGCACTACCGCGACGAGCGGACGGTCCGCGCGATGGACGAGCTGCTCGCCGTGTGCGACGTGGCGGAGACACCGGGGCGGGCAATGGAGCTGGCCACCTCGACCGATGACCCGTTGGGCGGTGAGCGCCGGGCGGTGGCCGAGCAGCGGCTGGCGCGGATCGGCGCGGAGCCGGGTCAGCCCACGCTGGCGCTGCTGCGGGAGCTGCTGGAACGGGCCTGAGCCGCGTGCGTCGCGGTATGGCGGCGTCGCGTCGAGCGGCGACCTGCCGTGGTCAGCGGCGCGGCGTCAGCTCCAGGAGGCGTGCACCGGGCGGCCCTCTTCGTAGCCGGCCGCGCCCTGCACTCCGACGACGGCGCGCTCGTACAGCTCGTTCACCGAGCGGGCGCCGGCGTATGTGCAGGCACTGCGCACCCCGGCCACGATCGTGTCGATCAGGTCCTCGACCCCGGGGCGCTGTGGGTCGAGGTACATCCGGGAACTGCTGATGCCCTCTTCGAACAGCGCCAGCCGGGCCCGGTCGAACCCGGCGGCGTCGCGGGTCCGGTTGCTCACCGCCCGGGCCGACGCCATGCCGAAGGACTCCTTGTAGATCCGGCCCTCGGTGTCGTGCGCCAGGTCGCCCGGGCTCTCGTACGTGCCCGCGAACCAGGAGCCGATCATCACCGAGGCCGCCCCGCCGGCCAGGGCGAGCGCCACGTCGCGCGGATGCCGGACCCCGCCGTCGGCCCAGATGCTGGTGCCCAGCTCAGTGGCCGCCTCGGCGCACTCGACCACCGCGGAGAACTGCGGTCGGCCCACGCCGGTGGCCATCCGGGTGGTGCACATCGCGCCCGGACCCACGCCGACCTTGACCACGTCCGCGCCGGCACCGACCAGGTCGCGTACCCCACCGGCGGACACCACGTTGCCGGCGGCGACCGGGATGCGGCGGCCGGTGGACTCGGCGGCGCGATCACGCTCGGCGCAGATCTGCGGCAACACCTGCAGCATCCGCTCCTGGTGCCCGTGCGCGGTGTCGACGACCAGCAGGTCGACGCCGTGGCCGAGCAGGGCCCGGGCCTTGCCCGCGACGTCCCCGTTGATGCCGATCGCCGCGCCGACCTGCAGCCGGCCGGCGGGGTCGAGTGCGGGAGTGTAAAGCGTGGAGCGCAGCGCGCCCCGACGGGTGAGGACCCCGGCCAGCCGATCACCGTCGACGACGGGGACGAGACCGAGGTGCCGGTCGCTCATCAGGTCGAAGGCCTCGCGCAGGTCGACGCCGGTCTTCACTGTGGTGATGTCGGTGCTCATCACCTCGTGCACCTGAGCGAACCGGTCCACCCCGGCGCCGTCGCGCTCGGTGAGCACGCCGACCAGGCGCTGGTCGTCCTCGACCACGATCGCCGCCCCGTGGGAGCGCTTGGGGATCAGCGCCATCGCCTCACCGACGGTGTCGCCCGGCAGCACGGTGATCGGGGTGTCGTAGACCGGGTGGGCGTCCTTCACCCGGCGGACCGCGGTCCCGACCACGTCTGCGGGGATGTCCTGCGGCAGGATCGCCACCGCCCCGCGACGGGCCACCGTCTCGGCCATCCGGCGGCCCGACACCGCGGTCATGTTGGCCACGACCAGGGGCAGCGTGGCCCCGGTCCCGTCCGGCGGGGTCAGGTCCACGTCCAGCCGGGAGCTGACGTCGGACCGCGACGGCACCATGAACACGTCGCTGTAGGTCAGGTCGTAGTCGGGCCTGCGGTCATGGAGGAACTGCACGCCTGCACCGTACCCGCACCGCGACGCACCGGGATCGTCGTGATCCCGCCCGGTCGCCGAAACCCGCTACTCGAGCAGCCAGCCGCTGTCCTCGGCGAGCAGGGCTGCCTCGGCACGGGTCCGCGCGCCGGTCTTGCCGATGGCGGACGACAGGTGGTTGCGCACCGTGCCCTCGGACAGTGCCAGGTGGCGGGCGATGTCGGAGATCGTGCCGCCGCCACGTGCGGCCCGCAGCACCTGCGTCTCACGTTCGGTCAGCGGCGACTCGCCACGGGTCAGCGACTCCGCGGCCAGCGCCGGGTCCACCACCCGCAGCCCGCTGTGCACCCGCCGCACCGCGTCGGCCAGCTGGGTGGCCGGGGTGTCCTTGACCACGAACCCCGCCGCGCCGGCCCGCAGCGCCCGCCGCAGATAGCCCGGCCGGCCGAACGTGGTCACCATCAGCACCCGGCACGACGGCAGCGCCGCGCGGAGTTCGGCGGTCGCCGCGATCCCGTCCAGCCCGGGCATCTCCACGTCCAGCAGCGCCACGTCCGGCCGGCTGCCGCGGGCGGCGGCGACCACCTCGTCGCCGCGCGCCACCTCGGCCACCACGGTCAGGTCGGCCTCCATGTCGAGCAGGGCGGACAGCGCCCCGCGCACCAGGGCCTGGTCGTCGGCGAGCAGCAGCCGGATCCGATCCGCGCGGCCCGGTCCGGAGGTGTCGCCGGTCACCGGTCCACCCCGGGTACGGCATCGGGGCGCGCCGCAGCCCCGGGCGTGGCCGCCACGTCGGGGACCCGGCCGGATCGGCGACCGGACGCCGGCCCGCCAGGCTCAAGCGCCGCGACCACCTCCAGCCGGAAGCCGCCGAGCCGGGACCGGCCGGTCCACACCCGGGCGCCCGCGCCCTCGGCGCGCTGCCGTAGCCCGCTCAACCCGTGCCCGGGGGCCGACGACGGTGCCGTCCCCGGCCCGGCACCGTCGTCGTCCACCTGCACCGACGCCGCGGTCAGCGTTACCACGCAGCGCCGCGCCCCGCTGTGCCGTACCACGTTGGTGACACCCTCGCGGACCGCCCAGGCGAACACCTCGCGATAGCGGGTGGGCACGTCGTCGGCAGCCCCCGGGATCTCGGCGTCGATGCCCGCAGCGGTCAGCGCCGCCCGGGCGCTGCTCAGCTCGCCCGGCAGCGTCACCCGGTGCTGCGCGTCGATGGCGGCGCGCACGTCGGCCAGCGCGTCCCGGGCCAGCCGCTCGATGTCGGCGATCTCCGACCCGGCCCGGTCGGAGCCGTGCTCGACCAGCCGGCCGGCAAGCTCGGCCTTCACCGTGATCACGGTCAGCGAATGGCCGAGGATGTCGTGCAGGTCCCGGGAGATCCGCGACCGCTCCTCCTGCACCGCCAACTCGGCCATGCGCTCCTTGGTGCGCACCAGTTGGGACTGCCGCTGGGCCGCCTGCCGGATCCCCCAGACGGCGGCGCCGGCGAACAGCACGGTCAGCGACATCCCCCACCGCTCCCCGCTCCACCCGGGTACGGTCCGGGCGGCCACCTCCGTGCCGGCGGCCAGCAGCACCACCAATGCGATGCCGAGCCGTGGCGGCAGCGAGAACACGCTGGCCGCGGCGAGGTAGACCACCAGGACCAGGCTGGATGAGCCGGCTGCCGGGACCACCGGAGCCGCGATCCCGACCATCGCGCCCAGTCCGGCCCAGGCCCACCAGCGCGCGGACGGTGTCGACGGCAGGGCGGCCCGGCGACTCTCCACGCTCACCGCGAACAGCAGCACGTACACCACGCCGAACAGCACCAGCGCCGCCACCGCGAGAGCCTTGCCAGCCCCCGGCGGCTGCTCCCAGATCACCTCCAACGGCGAGATCAGGAAGACCAGCCACAACGCGACCCACAGCATGGCGATGCGCCGGCGGAACAGTCCGCCGACGACCGCCGTCCGTGGTTCTCCCACCTCACTCACGGTAGTCCTCGTGCTCGTTGGTCCCGGCTTTGTTCGGTCCCCGCTGGCGCTGTCCCGGGGTCGCGGTCCAGGTGGTCGTGGTCCCGGGTGCGGTCCGCGGGCTCCTGCCACCCGACCGGTGCTCACGCCCGCTGGCTGCCGCGCCGGTATGCCGCGGCCGCCAGCACGGCGAGCCCCACCGTCCAGCCGCCCACCACCAGCCAGCCCTGCAGCGGCCAGCCGTGGTGCGCCATCGCGGCCTGCCCGGCCTGGGTCAGCCAGTACGACGGGAGGTACTGGCCGATCGTGTGCAGCCAGCCCGCCACCGGGAACCAGGCCCCGCCGAGGAAGGCCAGCAGCGCCCCGACCCCGCCCATCGTCGGGCCCAGCGAGTCGGGGGAGACCAGGTGCCCGATCAGGATGCCGAGCACGGCCAGCGGCACCAACGCGACGAGGATCAACCCGGTCATGGACAGCCACTGGGCGGCGTCCAGCCGTACCCCCAGCACGGTGCCGGCGATGTACAGCGCGGCCAGGCTGAGCAACGCGATCACGTAGCTGGTGGCGACCTTGGCGGTGACGTAGCCGGTGGTGCTGAGCGGGGTGAGCCGCAGCGCGCGTACCCACCCGATGGACCGTTCGGCCGAGATCCGGCTGCCGCCGGCGAGCACCGCCATCATCGCGCCCCAGCCGGCCATGCCGACCATCAGGTACGCGGCGAGCGGGACGCCCGGGGCGACGTCGCCGTCCTGGCTGCCGCCCAGGACGAGGTACATCACCAGCGGGAAGGCCAGGGTGAAGAAGAAGAACTGGCGGTTGCGCAGGGTGCGGACCAGTTCGTAACGGGTGAAGGTGATCGTGCTCGAGATCGTGCCGCCCAGCCTCGTGCGTGGCCGGGTGCTGGTTGTGGTGTTGCCCGTGGTGTTGCTCAGGGTGCTGGTGGTCATCGCTGTGCTCCGGTCGGTTCGTCGGCTGGGTTGTCGTGGGGAGTGGTGAGTGCGAGGAACGCGTCCTCCAGCCCGGCGCCGCGGATCTCGAAGTCGCGGGCCCGTGGGAACCGGCGGACCACCTCCCGGATGGCCTTGTCGGAGTCGGTGCACGACAGCGTGACCGCGTCCCCGCGTACCTCCGCGCTGGTGACGCCGGGTAGATCCTCCATCTCGGCAGCCCCGGTTCCCGGAGCGGTCAGCCGGATGATCCGGCCCCCGACCCGGGCCTTGATCTCGGTGGCCGGGCCGTCGGCCACCAGCCGACCGCGCGCCATCAGCACGATCCGGTCCGCGAACTCGTCCGCCTCCTCCAGGTAATGGGTGGCGAACAGCACCGTCCGGCCGCTGTCGGCGAAGGCGCGCATCGCCGTCCAGAACCGAAGCCGTCCCTCGACGTCCAGGGCAACGGTGGGCTCGTCCAGGACGATCAGGTCCGGGTTGCTGACCAGGGCGGCCGCGAACCGTACCCGCTGGCTCTCGCCGCCGGACAGCCGCTGGGTACGGCGGCCGGCCAACTCGGTGATGCCGGCCCGCTCCAGCACCTCGTCCACGCCGAACGGCGCGGGGTAGAGGCCGGCCAGCAGACTGAGCAGCTCGCGGACGGACAGGTCCCGGATCAGGCCGCCGGTCTGGAACATCGCCCCGACCAGGCCGTTCGCGATCGCCTGCGCGGGGCTGCGGCCGAACAGGCTCACGTCACCCTCGTCGGGTCTGGTCAGGCCGAGCAGCAGGTCCACTGTGGTGGACTTGCCCGCGCCGTTCGGGCCGAGCAGGGCGACGGTCTCGCCGCGGTGGATGGTCAGGTCGATACCGCGGACCGCGTGCACGCTCCCGAACGACTTGACCAGTCCGCGCAGCGCGATCTGGTGCCCGGGCGCCGGTGTGGTGCGTCGGCCGCGGTGCGGGGGGATGGTCTGGGTGATCTCGCGGGTCGGGCGCGTGGATGTCTGCATGTCCCCAGCGTCCGGCTGAACCGCCCCGCGCACCCACGACAGTCCGCCGATCCTGACCGTGACATTTGTCAGCGGCCAGCCGCCGTCCGGTCTGGCGGCCGCGTGTCGT
>CAZNCE010000138.1:0-9803 GCA_964571285.1 uncultured Nocardioidaceae bacterium
GTCAGGGCGCTGATCGCGAGAAGTGCTCCTGGGTATCCGATGTGGATGATCGACCCGTACAGACCCCGCTTGTGCTTGTCCGCATACTCCATCGCCAACGGGTTCGCCGCGGTGTACTCCCCACCGATGAACACGCCGTCGATGAAGCGCAGCGCGATCAGCAGCGCCACGGAGGCCATCCCCCAGGTCGCGTAGCCCGGGAGCAGCGTGATGAGCAGGGTGGCCACGGTGAACCCGGCGACCGAGATCAAGGTGGTGCGTCGGCGGCCGATCGTGTCGCCGAAGTGACCGAAGATCACCGCGCCGACGGGGCGCCCGATCAGAGTCACCGCGAAGATCATGAAGAAGATCGTGGCCCGCGTGGTGGCACCCAGATCCTCGGGGACGAAGAAGACCAGCGCGGGCGCGAGCGCGGCGATCGGCAGGTACACGTCGTACATGTCGACGAAGAAGCCGAGGAACGCGGCACGGACGGCGTGACGCGCACGTACGTCCTGACTCGCTGTCGGGCCGATCTGGCCGGTCGCCGGGCGCTGCTCGTCGTGCACTGTCATATCAGCCCACTCCTGAGTAGGTCTGCGGATCACTGAGCGAACAGGATTCGCTCGCCGGCGTCGTCGCCGGCCTGCTCGATTCGACTTGGCTCGGGTGCACTCCCACTGTCGAGCGTCTCCCCGTGCACCGATACGGCCTTGGGGCGGGCCACGTTGACGGTCAGCTGGAAGATGTCGGCCCGGTTATAGGTACCGACGATGTCGTGAGCTTGCTTCAGCACGATCTCGTCGTTGAGGTCGACGTCGGCGTAGAGGATTCCCGCGGTGCCGACCAACGGACCCGCGATGGTCTCGCCACGCGGTCCGACGATCAGGGATGCTGTCGGGTTGGCGCGCAGCAGCTTGTCCACGCGCTCATCGCCCTGAGCGACCGCTTGGACCGCGTCGTCGTCCAGGGCCGACGCCGCCACCACGCTGAAGACCTTGCCTTCAAAGGAATGCGCGGCGCTGCGGATCCTGATCGAGTCCTCGAGGTCGTAGTCCGGCTCGCCGACGCGCTGATCGAATGGCCAGCTCGGGGGATACGTTGCCAGGTGCAGCCGCTCGCCCTGGGCGAGCAGCGCGTAGCGCGCCAACGTGTTGGTGTTCTCGCCGCAGATCAACGCCCCCAGATTCCAGCCACCCAACGGCATAGGCTTCAGGTCGTGGGCGTCACCGTGGGACCACGTGAGGCGTTCGTACCAAGTGGCAACCAGCTTCCGCCGATGGTTCACCAGTTGCCCGGACGCATCGAATACGAGGTTGGCGTTCCAGCACTGCCCCAGACTTGCGGCGTTCCGCTCGTTCACACCGACCGACAGCACAACACCGTAGCGCCGGGCGATCGACGCGAGCCGGTCGACGTCGGGACCGGGCACGATCACAGACTCCAAGATCAACCGCTCGTGCAACTCATGCTGGTCGACCGGCGGCAATACGCCGTTCCAGATTGGGAAACCCGCGATGAAGGACTCGCCGAACACGACGAGTTCAGCGCCGTTGTCCGCGGCCTCGGCGACCAGCGTCTCCACCTTGTCAACCGTTGCTTCACGGTCGAGGAACACCGGTGCGGCCTGCACCGCTGCGACGCGGACGCGGGGAAGTCGGCCGGCGACCATGGCAGCCCTCCTTCGGGCCTGTTTGTCCGATATCGAGGCTCTCTGCTGTCGAGAGACATCGACAGCATTCCGAATCCTCCGATGAGTACCGCACCGTACGACCATTGAATTCCTTTAGTCAAGGGTCATCGAGCGCAGTGCGAATGAGGTTATGTTGTCGACACTTCTCGACAACATAGAATGCAGGTATGTGGAACCAGCTGGTGGACATCGGCCTGGAGCCGAAGGAGGCGAAGTTCTACCTCGCCGTTCTTGCTATGGATCGGCCGACGGTTGCTCAGGTCGCGGAGCGGATCGACATCAACAGGACCAACGCGTACGACATCATGAAGCGACTCGTGCACCGCGGCCTGCTGTCGCTGACCGAGACGGCCCCGATGGGCGGCCGGGGGCGCGCGGAGTTGCAGGCCACGGACCCTCAGCAGTTCCTCGACGAGTGGCATCAGCGCAAGCGTCAGTTGGATGAGTTGGTGCCCCAGCTCCGTGCCATGCACGCCAAATCGGGCGCCCAGCCCAGGGCCCGCTATCTGGAGGGAACTGCCGGCATTAGAACCGCGCTGTTCCAGACCCTGGAGTGGCCTTCTCCACTTCGTGGGATTCTCAGCATGCGTGACCTGCTTACCGTTCCCGGCACGGAGGCCATGGACGAGTACATCGCGGGCCGGAAGTCGCGGGGCCTCTGGTTGCACGTGATCCGCTCGCCGAAGAAGGACTTCGAGCACGGTTGGCCCACCAGCGACACGGACTTGCGCCGGACTCGTTACGCGCCCGCCGACTATGTCTTCACGATGACCATGGTCATCGGTGAAGACGCGGTGGCGATGATCTCCTCGTCTGCGGAGAACTTCGCTTTGATGATCGAGAGCGCGGAGTACGCGCAGATGCAGAGCAACCTGTTCGAGGTGCTCTGGGCGGCGAGCGCCTCACAGCCACCACGTCGACCGGCTGCCCGGCGCTGAGGGAGGACCTGCGGCCCTTACGTGGCCAGCGCTGCGCGCTGATACGTCCCCAACTCCTGGGGGTCGTCGATGCTGCCATGGTGGTGGAATTGCACCCACCGGCCGCGCTGGTCGTCGTATCGGAAGTAGCGGGAGGTACGAATGTCAAGCGCCGTCGGCTCCGCGCCGGCGACGGTGTAGGTGCCTCGTTCCCGTCCGGCGAACACGGCATGGTCCCCGCCCAGGTACTGCACGAAGTCGTAGAACTCCACCTGGACCAGGACGCGGCCACGAAAGATCTTCTCGGTGTAGAGGTCGACGATCGCGGACCCGCCACGCAGGATCCCTCCCAACGGGTTGTTCAGCTGCGCGAGCGGGTGATCGGCGATGACCTCGGCCAGCGCGCCCGGATCCCGATGGTTGAACGCGTAGTAGAAGGTCTCGAGCGCGGCCATGGCACCTGCATCACCAGGCTGACGCGCCTCACGAACGCGGTTGCGCGCCGCCGCCCCGAAGCGACGATCGGTGTGCGAGATCATTCGGGCCCTTCCCTTCCGGACTGCTCAGCCTGTCCTCTTGAGCGCGCATTCTCTCGTCGGCTCAGGGACGCCAGGGTCGAGCGCAACCCACCCATCGCCGAGTCGAACCGGGATTCGTCGTGCTCGGCACGTGCCATGACGTAGCCTCCCTGGACTGTCGCCACGATCACTGCGGCCAGCTCCTCCGGGTCGAAGGCCGGCACGAACTCGCCCTCCAGCTGCCCGGCGCGCAGGTGCTCGGCCAGCCAGCCTCGGACCCAGCCGAAGAACTCGCCAACCGCGTTGCGCAACGCGGCGCTGTCCACGATGTCGGGGTCGTTGGTGAGTCGACCGAGCCGGCATCCGCGCAACGGCTGGCGCTCCATCGCGAGATACGCCTCGACCCGGGCCCGACGCGACCGCTCGGGTTGGTCGATCTGGCGGATCTCCTCGCGCAGCTGCTCGGCCAGTTGCTGGATGGCTGCCCGCGCGAGGTCGGACTTGCCCTCGAAGTGGTGGTACATGCTCCCCTGGCCGACTCCGGACCGTCGAAGGATCATCGCGGGGCTGGTGGCCGAGTAGCCGCGCTCCCAGAGCAGGCCGGCTGTGGCGTCGATGAGTCGCTCGCGAGCCGTCACGAGGCGATTGTAACTACTAGTTCGTACGTTCCGGAGCAGCCCCGTGGATCTGGTTAGCCCGCGAGCTGGGTGAGTTCCACGCCCACCAGGCCGATCGTGGCCACCCATGCCGTCGCGGCGGCGGCCAGCAGGAAGGGCCGGATCCCGACCCGGACCAGGTTGGAGATCCGCACACCGCAGCCGAGCCCGAACATGGCGGCAGCAAGCAGGGCGGTCTGCAGCAGGTTCCCGGCAGCCAGCACGCCGGTGGGCAGCTCAATGGTGGAGCGCAGCACCACCATGCCCAAGAAGCCCACGATGAACAGCGGGACGATGGCTGGCCGACCGGCCTGCGCGGCGGCGTGGGTGCGGCGCCTGCGCTGACGCACGTTCAGCACCGCGACGACCGGTGCCAGCATCAGGATCCGGGCGAGCTTCACCAGCACGGCCACTGCCAGCGCCCCACCACCGATGACGCCGCCCGCGGCGACCACCTGGGCGATCTCGTGGATCGACGCGCCCGCCCACAGCCCGTTCAGCTCGGCGTTCATGCCCAGGAGCGGCCCCAGCAAGGGGACCAGCGGGATCATCAGCGTCCCGAAGATCACCACCAGCGCCACCGCGGTCACCACGTCCTCCTCCTCGGCATCGCTGACTCCCTCCACGCCGGCCACGGCTGCGGCGCCGCAGATGGAGAATCCGCAGCCGATGAGCAGGGCCTGAGCGGGTGGCAGCTTCAGCAGCCGCCCCATCAGCACGGTGCCCAAGATGCCGCCCGCCACGACGCAGACGATCACCAGCAGCATCGGGGCGCCGAGCCCCACGATGTCCGACAGCACCAGCTTCAGACCGAGGAAGACGATCCCCAGCCGCAGCAGCTTCTTGGCGGCGAAGGTGATCCCCGGGGACAGCGTCTCGGGCAGGTCGACGAGGTTGGCCACTCCGATCCCCAGCACGATGGCGACGATCAGGGCGCTGAGACCTGGGACGAACCGGTTGACGGTCATCGAGACGGCAACCGCGGCCGCGCACAGCAGGAGGCCGGGGAGATGGCGGAGCCACGACCGGGGGTACGACGGAGCCGGCTGGAGGCGGGTCTGGGTGGAAGCGGACACAGGAGCGACGTTGCCAACCTCCGGACCGCCGCGGTAGACGTCGATCCGGCATCCGGGCATATGCTGTTGATATGAGCGGGGCGTGGCCGAGCCTGCAGGCGCTGGAGCTGTTGGTGGCCATCGTGGAGGAGGGCAGCGTCGGTGCCGGGGCGCGCAGGGTGGGGATGGCCCAGCCCAATGCCAGCCGCGTGATGGCGGGATTGGAGGCTCGGGCGGGTGTGTCGCTGCTCGACCGCACCCCTCGTGGCTCGGTTCCGACCCCCACTGGCGTGCTGCTGACCGAGCAGGCACGTGAGGTGCTCGACGCCGCGCGGCGCTTCAACGACCTGGTACGTCCCGCGGCCGATGCGGCGGCACAGTTACGGATCGGTGCCAGCCTGACGATCGCGGACTGCCTGCTGCCCGCCTGGCTGGCCCAGCTGCGCCGGGCCGCTTCGCACGTACGCGTGGATCTGCGAGTGCTCAACTCCGTTCAGGTGTTGGACGGGATCCGCGAAGGTGCCCTGCAGCTGGGTTTCGTGGAGACACCGGAACTGCCGAGCGGGCTCAACGCGGCGGTGGTGCACCATGACGAGCTGGTCGTGGTGGTCGCCCCGGACCACCCGTGGGCCCAGCGGCGTACCAAGGTGACACGCCAAGAGCTCGCCCACACTCCGCTCGTGGTCCGCGAGCCCGGATCGGGTACCCGGGAGACGCTCGACGCGCTGCTGACGGACCTCACGCCGGTCGAACCGGCTCAGGTGCTCTACAGCAACGCCGCAGTCCGGGTTGCCGTGGCTTCCGGACAGGCCCCGGCGGCATTGAGTCGGCTCGCGGTTCGCGGCCAGCTCGCCTCCGGCGAACTGCTGCAGGTTCCGCTCCAGACACCGGTGACCCGGCCGCTGACGGCGGTCTGGCCCGGTCCGCGACGCCTGCGGGGACCGGCCGCACAGTTGGTGTCGATCGCGCGCGACGCATAGTCCCTGCAATGGCTCAGCGATCAGGCGTCGTTATCGGGTCGCCTGCTGACGACGGGCCGGGTTGTACCTCCGGAGTCCGCGGTCCTTTTCCCGCTGGTGCGGACGAAGAGCCAGCCGGCCACTGCCACGATCAGCGTGACGCCCACGACGAGCAGGTCGGGCACCCGACTGGTGCCGTCCAGGACGGCGCCTTCGACCGCGGCCTGGTCGGCCGCCCCCAGGATGCCGGTCAGCTCGGTGGTGCCGGCGGTGACCAGCAGCAGGACTCCGACAGCCAGGGTCAGCGCGCCCCCGATGACCCCGGTCCAGGTGTTGCGCCACCGGCCGATCGTGACCTCACGTGGCCGGACCAGGCGCTGCACGAACGGGAACCGCCCCCATGCCAGTGCCAGGACCAGCAGCGGCAGGGTCATCCCGGCGGCGAAGACGAGCAGGATGATCCCTCCACGCAACGCGTCGCCGGAGATCGCGGCGACCGACAGCACCGCGCCGAGCAGCGGGCCGGCGCAGACCCCTGCGAGGCCGTACACGGTGCCGAGCGCGTACACCGCCGTGGTGGACGTGCCCTCTGCAGCCCTGCCACGCGGGAGGAACGGGATGGGGATGTTCGCCAGCATGATCAGGCCCAACGCGATCACCACGATCGAGGCGACGGTGACCAGCGTGAAGCGATGTTCGTTCACGAACGCACCCAGGGTCCCGGCGAGCACCCCGAGTGGCACCAGGCTGGTGACCAGCCCGAGGTAGAACACGCCGGTGCGTGCGAGCAACGCGCTGGGGCTGGCGAAGGCGTACGAGAAGAAGGCGGGCAGGAGCATGACGGAACAGGGGCTCAGCAGGGTCAGGACCCCGCCGAGGAAGGCCCCGAGCAGCCCGATCTCCATCCGCCCTCACTCCGCCTTGGCGAGGGCCTGGTCGAGGAAGTCCCGGAAGGTTCCCGTGGGCTGGGCGCCCGACACCGCGGTGCCGCCAGCGACGAAGAACGGCACTGCCGTGACGCCGAGCTGTTGCGCCGACTGCGTGCTCGCCCGTGCGTCAGCGCGAAGTTCGGTGTCGTCGAGGTCCGCGATGAACTGGTCCACGTCCGGCACGCCCGCCTGCTCGGCGAAGTCGATGAGCACGTCGCGGGTCAGGTCGGGATGCCCGCGTTCGGGGGCTGCGTCGTAGACGGCGGTTACGAACTCCACGAACCTGTCCTGCTTGGCCGCCGCCCGAGCCGCGACGGCTGCATCCTCGGACTGGGGGCCGAAGAACGCGACGTCGTGGAACTCGATCCGCACTCGGCCGGTATCCACGTACTCCTCGATCAACGTCGGCAGCGTTTCCCGGCTGAACAGCGCGCAGAACGGACAGCGCAGATCGATCCACTCGGACAGGACCACGGGCGCGTCCACGTCGCCGATCGCCATCGGGTCGTCGGCGTCCCGGCGAACGTACGCGGGTTGCTGGTCGGCCTCCTCCTTTTCGTCCGCGGCGGACGCGGCGGGGGCCTCACTCGGCGCCGAGGCCGGAGACTGTCCGGGCAACACCTCCGCGGCGATCACGAGGGCGACGAACGCCACGATGACACCGAGGATGACGGGTAGCCGTCGGGAGCGGCGAGGCTTCGACCTCGATGTATCCGTCGGGTTCTGTTCCGATGAAGCCACGGGTCTGCTACCTCTCGTCCGGTCGGCTGGCAGATCTACTATGCAACATAGTCGACTATGGTTCATAGTCGGGATGCGGCAGAATGGGCCAGATGCAGTCGTTCCGGCGGGTCGTGTCGTCATGGCCGCGGACCCTCGTGCTCGCGGCGCGGGGCCTGCGGAACTGGACGGCCAGGCAACTGTTGATCGCCAGCACGGCGGCGGTCGTGCTCGGTCTGCTGCTGGGGTTGGCCACGGTGCTGATCCCGAATTCGCTCTTTGCTCGTGACATCCCGCCGGTGTGGTGGAACTACCCGGTGTGGGTGGTGACCTCGGTGCTGGCCGGCATGCTGGTCGCCACCTATGCACGCGGCTCCCGCGCTGCCGGGGCCAGCGACCACGACGGCGACTCCGATGACAGCGGTCCCCTCGGCAGCGACGCAGCGGAGCGGCGGACGGGTCGGTTCGGCATCGCCGGAGGCGTGCTGGCGTGGTTCTCGGTCGGCTGTCCGGTCTGCAACAAGCTCGCGCTGCTGGCGTTGGGCTACTCCGGGGCGATCACCTGGTTCGCACCCCTGCAGCCGGTTCTGGCAGTCGCCGGGCTGGTCCTGGTCGGCGTCGCGCTGGTGTGGCGACTCCGCGGGCAGGTCGCCTGCCCGATGCCGGCGGCCGGGGTCGGGGAGCCGATCCGATGAGTGCGGACGATGCACTGACCGGCGAGCCGCCCCGACTGGGGTCGCTGGAGGCGCGGGTGATGGACGTGCTGTGGGATCACGGCCCGTCCACGATCCGAGGCATCATCGGTCGGTTGCCCGGTGACCCTGCCTACACCACCATCGCCACGGTGCTGACCAACCTGCATCGCAAGGGGCTGGTCACCTCACACAAGGAGAAGCACTCGACCCGGTACGCGGCGCGGATCGGCCGGGAGGAGCAGGTGGCGTCGGTGATGAGCCACGCACTCGCCACCAGCCGCGACCGGGGGGCCTCGATCCTGCACTTCATGGACGGCATGCCCGACAGCGACCTGGACCTGCTGCGCGAATACCTTCGGCGCCGCGACGAGCAGGAGTCCTCGTGACCATCGCGCTCCAGGCATCGACGCTGTTCGCCGTGCTGGCTCTGGCCGCGCTGGCCGGCCCGCGAGTGCTGCGGCAGGCAGCGCCGGCATTGACGCGGCTACCGAGGCTGGCCGTCGGGTTGTTGGTCGGCAGCATCGTCGCCTGGGTGCTCGCGTTGCTCGCGCTGGGGCCGATGCTGGCCTGGATCGTGACCGGGCCGGCGATCCTGCCGGGTGCTTCGGGGGCGGTTTGCCAACGATGTCTGGCCGCAGCCAACCCGTCCGGATCCGCATTGCTGGACACCGGCGTCCCGGTGGTCGTCGCCCTGCTGGTGCTGCCGGCGATCGCCGCGACCTGGCTGGCCGTCTCGATCATCGTTCAGTTGCAGCGTCGAAGGGTCGGGACTCGCCGTACGGCGAGACGCCTGCGAGCAGGCAGCACGCCACGTCGATTGCACGGCTACTCGGTGCTGGTCGCCGACGATCCGAATCCGTTCGCGCTCACGTTGCCCCGTCGGCGCGGCGGCACGGTCATCTCAACCGGTGCACTCGACCTGCTGACCACCGGGGAGGCGGCCGCGGTGCTGGCGCACGAGGACGCGCACCTGCGACAGCACCACCACCTCATCACTGCAGTCGTGGCCAGCCTGACCAGTCAATTGCGATGGGTGCCTGTGCTGGCCGCCGCCGCCGACGCACTCGGGCACTATCTGGAGATCGCGGCCGACGACGTCGCACGTCGCCGCGCCGGCACTCCGGCGCTGGCCAGCGCATTGCTCACCCTCGGGCAGCACGCTCGTCGATCCGACGACTCGTCGCTGCACGGTGCGCTGCATGCGCTCGGCCCGGACCGGGTCCGACACCTGGTCCAGCCGGGGTCGGGCCTGTCCGGTGTCATCTCGGTCGCCGCCACGACCTCCTGCCTGGCCACGCTCGGGATCCTCGGCTTCGCGGTCCACGTGCCATACGCCGTAGCCGTGCTCAGCGGCTGCGTCTGACCCCGAGGCACTGCTGAGCGCAGTCGGGGACCATCGTTGACGGGGGCCGCCCGTGGCTGGTGTTCACCGGGCCGGCCCAGCGTGGCGCGTTCCGGTTGACTATCGGGTCCGCGAACGACCCGGAACTCGCCACGGTGGGGATGGCGACCGGCTGAACGCGCCACGCTGGCTTGGGCCACGCCTGGTTACGTGGTCACGACGAAGCGGACTTCCTCCACGCGCAGCGGTGCAGACGCATCGCGTCATCCGTGCAGCGCGAGGTAGGGGGCAAGCACGAGCAGCGCGACTACCAGCGCGTAGGTCAGAGTCCGGACCGGCA
>CAZNCE010000139.1:0-9803 GCA_964571285.1 uncultured Nocardioidaceae bacterium
AATCTTCGCGCACCATGGTGCGCCTCGAAGACGGCGCCGCGTTGCTGACCTGGAAGTTTCCGACTTCACCGTTGATCAGTGGAAAATGACCCGGCCTTTCGCTCCTCACGCTAGGGGATCTAGACCGCCGACTTTCCGCCGTCAATCGTGATCACAGTGCCGGTCAGGTACGGCGTGCTGCCAGCCAGGTAGGTGATCAGTTCAGCGACGTCTGCCGGCGTACCGGCTCGGAGACGGCCGAGCACCGATTCCGGGTCGTGCCACTGTTCGCCACGGCTCTTTGCGAGGGTACGGTCGCTGCCCGACTCAGGCGGGAGCACACTAGCCGGTGCCACACCGATGCACTGCACAGTCGGTGCCAGGGCGACCGCAAGCACTTGCACGAGTTTCGCTAGGGCCACCTTCGAACAGCAGTGCGCGGCGAAGTTCGGCCAACTTTCGTGGTACGACTCGCCGATCATAGCGATGATCTTGCCTCCACCCTGCTCCAGCATGACGCATGCAGCGGCCTGGGACAGAAAGAACGGCCCTTTGATGTTCACGGCGAAGGCGGCGTCGAAGTCATCCTCAGTGACCTCCAGAAGCGGCCGCTCGACGAAGGTGGAAGCGTTGTTGACGAGTATGTCGAGCCGGCCGAGGACATCGACAGTATGCGTGACAAGCTCGCGACAGGCGGCCGGGTCGCTGATATCGGCTTCAATCACCGCGCAGCGCCGGCCCAGACCCTCGATCTCGAGGCGCGTGGATGTGGCGGCTCCAGGCGTCCCCAGATGGTTCACCAGGATGTCAGCCCCGGCGGCGGCCAGATTTGTCGCGGTGATCCGTCCCACACGTTCGGCGGCTCCTGTAACGAGCGCCACGCGACCAGCCAACGGCAGTGAAGGGACCAAGCTCATGGACGCATCACCTCACCACCGGTCAGGAAGATGGTCTGTCCGGTCACCTGCGCTCCCATCGCCGACGCCAGGAACACTGCGGCGGAGGCAATGTCGTCAGCGTCAGGCTCGGTCGGCAATGCCAGGCGCGCCCTGCTCATGGCGTCCAACTTCTCGAACCCGGCCACCGTGGGCGGTTCTGCCACGGCAGGATTGCGAACCAGCCCTGGACTGATGATGTTCACGGTCACCCCAGCCTTCCCTTCCTCGAGTGCGAGCGTGCGAGAGTAGGCCTCCAGCCCTGCCTTGACGGTCGAGTACGCCGCGCATCCCTCGTGGTATCGAACCGCGAGCGCCCCAGAGACAAAGACCAGCGCTCCACCCCCCCGCCTTAGCTGCAGGATTGCCGCCCGGCAAAGGTTCACGTGAGCCCGCAGGGCGTCGAAGTGGACGGCCCAGTCCGACCAATCCAGGTCGGCCGCGGGCTTGGGCTCCGCAGCGCCGTGGATGCAGTTGGCTACCACAGAGACACGGCCATTGCGGGCCTCGACCCGACCTAGCAGGTCACGAGTCTCCGCCTCGCCTGTGAGGTCTGCGCGGAATACCTGGTCGGAAAGGTCGAGACCCAATGCTTGGGCGAGTTCTCGGGCACGTGCCTCCGAACGGTGGTACTGAACGACAACCCGCGCGCCGTGCGTTGCGAACGCTCTGGCGATCGCTGACCCGATCAGTCCCGTCGCTCCACAGACCAGAGCGACCCGTCCGGCGAGGAGGGCGGTCGCAGCGGAATCAGTGGATGTCTCTGCGTTCATCGAGTCTGTCCCTCTCCGCCACCCCGAACCGGCTCGCGGACCCTCGTCGGCGCTACGCCAACATGGCTAAGGAACTGTGCTGTCCGTTCGTGCCGCGGGGCGTTCAGCACCTCGTCTGCTGCGCCCGCCTCGACAACGACTCCGGTGTCCATGATCTGGACAAAGTCGGCGGCCTCGCGAGCGAAACGCAGTTCGTGGGTAACGACGATCATCGTCATCCCCGAGGCTGCAAGGGCGCGCATAGTCGAGAGCACCTCTCCGACCAGCTCCGGATCGAGTGCGCTCGTCGGCTCGTCAAACAGCATAACCTCGGGTTCCATCGCAAGTGCCCGGGCGATCGCGACTCTTTGCTGCTGTCCACCCGACAGCTGTCGCGGGTAAGCGTCCGCGCGTTGGGCGAGGCCAACCGCCGTCAACTGATCTAGTGCCCACGCCCGGGCAGCCGATCGGGACAGGCCCTTCACCCGAACCGGGCCGACCATCACGTTCTCCATGGCGGTCAGGTGGGGGAACAGATTGAACTGCTGGAAAACCATCCCTATCCGCTGCCGGAAACGCGCCACCTCCTTGGCCGGGCGCTCATAGAGCCGGTCGCCACGCTCCTCGTAGCCGACCATCTCGCCGTCAAGTCTGATCGCGCCGGCGTGGATCGTCTCCAAGTGGTTCAAGCATCGCAGCAAGGTCGTCTTCCCCGATCCGGATGGCCCTAGGATGCACACGACGTCGCCCTTCTCGACTATCAGGTCGACCCCCCGCAACACATGCGTCGAGCCCAGCCACTTGTGGACCCCGCGCGCTTCGACAATTGCGGCCATCTCATCCCCCTCCACGTCCCGCGGAGAACCAGCGGCTTCGCTGCCCTCGGATTCGAGCTGGGCGATACACGTCGTCCGACAACCGCTTCTCCACATGTGCCTGCAGTAGGGTCGCTATCGACGTAATCACCAGGTACCAAATACTCGCCACCAACAACAGCGGGATCACCTCGAAGTTCTGGCCGTAGATGATTTGCGCTCGGTAGAGCAGATCGCCACCGCCAATCACAGCAACCATTGCGCTGGACTTGACCAGGCCAATGAACTCGTTTCCGGTCGGTGGAATGACAACGCGAATCGTCTGGGGCAGCACGATGTAGCGCATTGCTCTACCGGGCGACATCCCGATGCTCAGGGCCGCGTCTCGCTGTCCGGTGGGCACGGCAATGAGTCCCGCGCGGACGATCTCGGCCATATAGGCACCCTCGTTCAGCCCCAAGCCCATGATCGATGCGGTGAAGCCGGAAATGACAGCGTTGGCACTCATGTCGAACCAAAGGTTCGTCAACGGGATGTCGAAACTGATCCGCGGCACGAGGATGCCGATGTTGAACCAGAACAAGAGTTGCACAAGAAGTGGCACCCCCCGGAACAGCCAGATGTAGCCAGCCGCGAACCATCTGAGCACCAACACCGGACTACGAGCCGCCAGCGCGAGGAGGACGCCTAGCACGATCCCGATCACCATCGCGATGACACTGAGCTCGAGCGTCACGAGAAGGCCATGCAGGATCGGTGGCGAGACGAAGTAGGTCCAGACCACCGACCATCGCAGGTTGTCGTTGAAGGCCGCCGCCAGCAGTAGAGTCGCAACGAACGCCACGAGCACGATTGAGAGAACCCAGCGCCGCGTCGGACGGCGCTGGTGGACTGTGATCCTCGGCGTCTGACCGCCGGCCTCGATTGGCTCAGACCGGACGTAATGCTGCGCCCTGTGCGGTGCGTGTGTCACATCACCACCCTCTCGACCTGACGCAGAAGCACAAATCGGGTCAGTTGCCCTGAGCGAACTCGGCCAGCCTCGCGCCGTACTTCTCGAAGTGCTCGCGGACCGCCGATGACTGAGCGTGACGCCTCATGAAGTCCAGGTCGTCCTCGGAGGGACGCGGGAACGCCGACCCGAGCGACCACGGGAACACCTGGTGAACCCAGAAGTACATTCGGCTCGCGTAGCGGTACCACGAAGCGAGGAGCTTCGACAGGTTCTCCTTGGACTCGATCTGATCGAACGCCGCCACGATCTCGTGAACGAACGACGCGTACGTGACGAACCCGCAGTAGGCGAGGAAGTCGGCGTTCACCAGATTCGTCCAGGCGAACAGGTCAGTGCACTGGTCGAGCGAGAATCGGTCGTCATCCAGTGCTCGCAGGATCACCGCCGGAGTTATCCAACTGGAGAGGGCGCGCATGTCCCCGTTCACGAACACCATGTTCGAGAAATACTGATCGTGGGTTCCTGCTCCTGAAGGAAAGATGCCAAGCCGCAGCGCCCGAACCTCCTCCGGCTCGGCTAACCAGACACGTTGCGTCTCCGCGTCGATGCGGGAAATCAGCTCAGTCACAGTTGAAGTGTTCTTCATTGGGTCGTCTCTCTTCGCGAAGGGTCGGATCCGAAAACACCGTCACCGCAGGACAGTGATCTTCACACGCACTGGCTCATGAGTCAGGTAGTTCGCGTACCAGACCTGTCGACCGGCAGCGCTCAGGGCCTCGAGGTCCTCCGCGCGAACGATCGCGATCGGCTCGGGGCCAGGCAACGGCTCAGAGATCTCGCCGTAGTAGATGTCCATGGTCTTGTAGTTGTCGGTCATCAGGGTGACGCTTCCCCGCTCGTAGCGGGTCAGCGGTCGCTGTGCTGCGCTGAACACACCGACCACTGTCGTCGGCGCGTACATCTCCTCCCCAGAGGACATAGCGTGCAGCATCAGGGTCTCCAAAGGCAGTTGACTCACGAACGCCTCGCACAGCACTGAATTGGTCTCCCACTGCATGCGCGCCTCGAGCCTTGTCCCGATGTCGGGAAACTCGATCGCCACCCAGTCGACGTCTGGCACTGTTCCTCCTCCTGTAGTGACCCACACGGATGTGCGTGGGCAATAGGGCACCGCGTCAGCTGACTCCAGGCAACGGGTCAGACGCCTGCAGATTTATGCCAGGAGCGTCGAGAGCGAGGTCTTCGACGTTCCACTTCTTCAAGATCTTGTGGTACTCACCCGATGCAAAGACCTGCTGCAACCCCTCAAGGAGCGCATTTGCCAGTGCATCGTCCTGCTTCCGGACGACGATGCCCATGTAGACCCGCGGGAGGATCTCGGGCGTGAACAACGCGAGCCGCACCTCACTTTGCTCAGACTCGTAGGCGGCTGCGGCAGCATCGGCCAGAACAAAGTCGATGCGGCCGGATCTCAATGCCAACTGGATCTCACCGACACCCGGCAACTCCTTCGATGCGATGGGCTCCCTATCGGCCTTCTCGCAATTCGGGTTCAAGATGTCCTTGATCCAGCCGCCATAGACTGTCCCGGTCTGATATGCCGTCCTCAGGCCGCACAGCGAAAGCGGATCGTCGGACACACCAGCAGGATTGTCCTCCAACGTAACGACTCCTCCTGCGCCGTACATGTAGTCGACAAAGGTGACCCGCTTCTCGCGCTCCGGTGTGTCGGAGATGCACTCCATGGCCACGTCGAAGCGCTGGGCCTCCACGCCGGGGATGAGCCCGGCAAACTGGGTTGAAGTGACCTCAACCTTCACACCCAGCTCTTCGCCCAGGGCGTTCCACAGATCCGGCTCGAAGCCGATGATCGTCGTGCTCCCTGGCTTCACGAACTCGCAGGGGGGATAGGAAGGGTCGGTCCCCAGACGCAGCACTCCGCTCTTCGCAATTTCTGCTGGCAGTCCGGTGCCTTTGTCACTGTCCTCCCGAGACGGTCGCTCGCTGACCGCACAACCAGCGATGACCACAGTGAGCGCGAGAGCGACAGCGCCCGCCAGTGTCATGGTCGCCTTGCGTCTCATTAGCGGCCCTACTCCCTGGTAGACCTAGTCTGAAACAACAGACTCAAGCGTTTCCAGCCGAGCATCGCATAGTTGGTGCCTCCTTGGCTATGCAGGGGAATCTGACATGTCAGATCCAACCCGCAAGGTGCCTCACCAAAAATTTGGAAGTCTGAGATAGTAGACTGATGGCGCCCGACAAGGCAGTGAGAGGAGCCGCCAGGCCGCTGGCGGTGCTGGCGCTGCTCGCCGAACATCCAGGTCTCACCGCCAAGGTGATCTCACGCGTCACAACGGTCCCGAAGTCGAGCACCCACCAGTTGTTGAACGTGCTCCGGGACTGGGGCTTCGCGTCCTATTCGCCGGCGGATCAGACCTGGTCACTCGGCCCGTGGGTAAAGGATGCGGCCGACGTGGCACCTTCGATGGCAGACGGCATGCAGGTGTTAGACCAGTTCGATCGGCGGCGCCAGTCGATGAGCCTGAGTCAACTCGCCGCCGCAACTGGGCTACCCATGTCGCGTTTGGAGCGCGTCGTCACGCACCTTGAAACGAGGCACTACCTAAGTCGCTCCGGCAGTGGCGACCTCAGCTTGGGCTTCGGTGTAGTTGCGCTGGCCTCGAGGGTTGAGCACATCGAGAGGATGCGAGAAGTCGCCAGACCGTTCCTCTTCTACCTCCGTGACCAGACCGAGGAGACAGCGAATCTGATCATCCGGGATCGCGACACGGCCCTCTACATCGAGCAAGTCGAGAGCACCCGGTTGCTTTGCGTTGCCGGCTGGGCAGGCCGCACCATCCCGCTGGAAGGGACGGCCACTGGTGCCGCTCTCACCAAGGACGACTCGGTGCACATCCAATCGTGGAGTGACGATGGCGTTACCGCAATCGCCTGTCGCGTTCCGGGCTCGATGGACCCGCCAGCGGCGATCTCGGTCACGGCCCCGAACTCTCGCGTAGATGCCGAGAAGTTGCGGTTCTTTACCGTCGCCGTGTCCGACGCTGCCACCGGTGTGGGTGGTCAACTGTTCCGCAGAGCCTAGGGCGGATTCTGGCGGTGGTCGCAACACGACCTCTCGTCGAGCGGTTGGTCGGCGAGTCATTTCCAGCGAAGCTGCGTGGCGACTTCGGGTGATACTGCCTATGTGACTGCTGGTGAGGTACGGCTCGATAGCAGCGATGGCGCTGAGTTGGTTGAACTGCTCGGCTTTGTTCGGGACTGGCTCGGTGGTCCCGATGGCGAGGCGCTGGCGAACTCGCTTGCTCGGTTCGTGGGTGGCGAGGGCTACGATCTGGCGCAGCTGCGCGCGGACCTGGCTCGGTTCAGGTTTCGCTCGGCGGTGATGACGGGCGTCTGCTTTGGCGAGGACGACTGAGGAAGGTTAGTTTCGGCCTTCTACTTCATGGCCTCGGCGTTCCTCGCTGTCGAGGGGTGGGTCCCCCGCTGGTCGGCGTCAAGGTCGTTTCTCCTCGCCGCAAGCGGCTGCGGGGGCTACACCTTGTCTCCTCCTGTCCCGCGTCAAGGAGTTGGCAGGATTTCTCGGTTTGAAATGTTGGGATGGTGGGGTCGGCCAGGCCTAGGTGCACCTGCTTGGGCCGGTTCCAGGCGATGGCCTCGTGCGGCCTGATCTCGTTGTACTCGATGCGGTACTCCTCGGCGTGCTTGGCGAGCATGACGGCGTCGTCGATCTCGTCGATGTAGAGCCGCTCGTACTTCAAGGTGCCGAAGCCACGCTCGCGTGAGCCGTTCTGCCCCGGCGTCTTCACCCGGGTCCGCACATGCGCCAGCTCGGGGTGAAGCTCGATGAACGCCGCGAACCGGAACGACCGGAATGGTCCGCCGTTGCCCGTGACGATCGTGACCACCGCCAGCAGCTCGCCGGTCTCGACGTCGACCGGACAGTCCTCGACGAGTGTTAGGCTGATTCCTGCGGGTGTGCACCTTCGGCCAGGTCCCCCGGCTGTCGCGGTCGCCTTGAGGTTCCTGATCGCGCTGGCCGAGCTTACCCGGTTGTGCGACGCATTCGCCCCCAGCGACACCGATCCGGACGCCGTCGCCCAGGTGCGCGCTGATGAATCGGGACTTAAGGGTCGGCTGAGCGAGCTTCTCACCTCGAGGTGGAAACACTGCGCGGCGAACTGTCGCTCCGGATTGCGCCACTTGGTCTTTGGGTTTCCTGCTTCGGAGACGAATGCTGCTGGGGCCTGACGGACAGGTCAGCCTGGTTGACCAGCGTGGTTCCGGCGGCGGCCTCGATTGCGTGTTGACAGTGTTCAAGGTATTCGGCCCACTCAGGTCCGCACAGCGTGATCACACGCGGATCGTTAAGCGGTGACCTGTCACTTGCGTGCGAGAACGGGTCACTGGTCCGAGGATTGGCGGACGTGCTGAGTTCACGCTGCAGCACGTCGGATAGGTCGTCGGCGCAGCCCAGGTCTCCGTTGCTAGCGATGTGTGTGAGCAGTGGCGCTGGTTCGTGGCCTGCGGCCTCGGCCGAAGCGAGGGCAAGCGCGAGACGCTCGAAGTTCGGCTCGCCGACGGCCAGTCGGAAGACCTCGACGGGTAGAGCGGCTCGGGCAATCGGCGTGTAGCGATCTCGAAGCGCGGTGCGGACGGCCAACTCGTACGTGGTGCGGAGCCGAGAGACCCGGGCAGCCTCGATCTGGTTGTCGCGTTGCACCTCGGTTGCGGATCGTTCGGCTGCTTCACGCTTGAGGATGTCTTCGAGGACGAGGCGTGCCGGCGCAGACGATGCGGGGGGCCACTCCGCCTCCAGGCCGAGGAGCCGGTCGGTAGCCGCGTAGAGGTAGGCGCCGTCGCGGCCGCGGGTAGCGCCGACGTACAGCGACTCCCGGGTTAGGGACTCGTCGACGAGCACATGTGCCGTGTCGACGGTTGCGCCTTGGACGCGTGCGGTGGTGGTGGCGTAGCTGAGTTCGATGGAGTCCGCGACGTAATCGGCGGGGAGTCGGACGGTCGCGCGGTTGTTGTGGCGAAGCGTGAGGTCGCCGTTGCGGTGTTGGCGGACGACGGTCCAGGTGTCGCCGTTCTTGACGAAGTCTTGGCCGTCGCCCACAAGGAGGTCGCGGCGGTTCTTGCGGGTGACCACCCTGTCGCCTACGCCGGCGCGGTTGCCGTCGGCCAGGTCTACACCGGCCTGACTGACCTGGCCGGCGTGGATTCGCTCTAGACGGGCGCGTGCATTCAGCGCCGCAACGTCGTGTGTGCTGGCCGCGATCAGCAGGCTGGAGCGACCTGCGCGGGTGTCGGCCGCCCAGGCGTCGTAGGCGGCTTCGAGCATCTCGTCAGCGGCCCCGGAGCGTACCCGGCCGTTGGCGAAGTAGAAGTCCAGGCCGGCAGGGTTCCCGTCGCGAAGCTGAAGTGTGGCGGCCGCTTCGTCCGGGTCGCGGAAGCGATGCAGGTCGGTCAGCTGTGCTGCGCCGATGTCGTGCACGAGCAGCCGCAGTGCACCTCCGGCCTCGACTGCCGACACCTGTGACGGGTCGCCGAGCAGCCGGACGATCGCGCCGCGTTCGCGGGCGTACGTGGTGAGCCAGTCCAGCCGCAGGGTGCCGGCCATGCCGGCCTCGTCGACGAGCACCATGTCGCCGGGTTGCAGGATGAACCACGGGTCGTCGGGCTTGCCCTGAATGTGGGCGTGCTGGAACTTGTGCAGGTTCTCGGCGCGGCAGCCCAATTCGTCGCCGAGCACGTCGGCGGCCGCAGCCGAGGGGGCGAGCGGCACGACACGCCGGCCGGTGGCCGTCCAGGCCTCCGCGACCGCTGCCATGGCCGTGGTCTTCCCGGCTCCGGCCGGGCCGATCCCGACGATGAGGCGGCGCGGGTCGGCGGTGAAGGCTTGGATCAGGTCACGCTGCCCCTGGTCGAGAGTGACGTTGTGGCGTTGCTGGTACGAGGCGATCAGTACCGCGACCAGGTCGGGGTCCAGCCCGTACCTGGTCGGCTGTTGAGCGGCATCGAGGAGCGCTTGTTCCGCGTCGAGGATGCGCTGGGTGGTGAACCGGTCGGTGCCGTGCTGGGTGAGCACGCTTTCGCCGCTGGCCCGGCACAGCGGCGCGGGTACCGCCGCCGGCTCGGGCACTGCCAGGGACACCGACAGGTCTGGCGCAGTCGCCCGGTGTACCACCAGGGTGGTCGCATCTTCTCGTTGCCGCGTGGTGGCGAACCGGTACGGGCGCAGCTGCCGCTCGGCCTCAGCGATCAGGTTCCACTTGGTCCAGGTGGCCTTCTGCTCCGAAACGACGCTGAGGACGCGTGCGGCGAGCTCGTCCACCGGTATGTC
>CAZNCE010000140.1:0-9681 GCA_964571285.1 uncultured Nocardioidaceae bacterium
GACGTGGGACTGCACCGATTCCGGTGGCGTGCTGACGCCGATCGCGAAGGCGCTGGTCGCAACCGAGGGACACAACCAGTCCGCGACCGGCAGCTGCGAAGACCTGGCCGGCAACGTGACGACGAACACCCAGACCGGAATCAACGTCGACCGCACAGATCCCTTCGCCACCTTCGATGCCCGAACACCACCCAATGCCGACGGTTGGAACAACAGCAACGTCGAAGTCAGGTGGAACTGCAAGGACGAAGTGTCCGGGCCAGCCCTTCCGCTCGAGGTCGTGCGCGTCACCACCGAAGGTGCGAACCAGTCCGCTACCGGCACCTGCGTCGACCTTGCCGGCAACTCCAGCTCCAAGACCGCCGACGGCACGCCCGACACCGTCAGCGGTATCAACATCGACAAGACCGCGCCCGCGATCATCGCCTCGATCTCGCAGCGATCCAGCACCTTCGGCTGGTTCGACGCGGACGTCACGGTGAGCTGGAGTTGCTCCGATCAGGGCGGCTCGGGTCTCGCCGAACCGTGCCCAGCGGACAGCACGGTCTCGGGCGAGGGCTCCGGCCTGCTGACGTCCGAATCGGTCCGCGACCGCGCCGGGAACGTGGGATACGGCACGGCGCTCGTGAACATCGACCGGACCGCGCCGCAGTTGCAGGTCTCCGCGACCACGGCCGACGGAGCACCGTACGAACCAGGAACCTGGACCGGCCAGGACGTTACGGTGACCTTCACCTGCACCGACGCACTCTCCGGCGTGGCGCACGCGTCCGCACCCACCACGCTCAGCGCCGAGGGCGCCGACCAACGGGTGAGCGGCACCTGCACGGACAACGCCGGCAACGAGGCACAGGCGAGCGTGCGCGGCATCAGCATCGACAAGACCGCCCCGGTGGTCACCTGCGCCGCCGACCCCAGCAACCTGTGGCCGCCCAACCACCGCCTCGTGCCGGTGGTCGTCTCCGTGCACACCGCCGACGACCTGTCCGGACCAGGCCCATTCACGCTGATCTCGGCGACCAGCAGCCAGCCGTCCGGCCGCGACATTCGGAACTTCGACATCGGCACCTCCGACACGACCGGCCGGCTACGCGCGGAACGCCACCACCCGGGCGCGCGGGTCTACACGCTCACTTACCGGGGAACCGATGCCACCGGCAACTCCGCGACCTGCGCGGCCACCGTGACCGTGGCCCATCGCAGGTCGAGGTGATCGGAGTATTGGGCACGCGGGAACACGTAGCTCACCGGAGGTGCGACCGTTCGGGGTGGTGCCGAGCTACGGCACACCGGCGAGGCGTAGCAACGCGGCGGTGAGCGCCGCGGCCAGCACCACCACCGGGAACGGCAGCCGCCGCAGCGCCAGCAGGCCGCCGACGGCAACACCCGCGAGCCGGGACCAGCCGGCGAAGTCCTGCGCCTCGGTCAGCGTCGAGGTCGCGATCAGCGCCACCAGCAGGGTCGTGGCCGCGGTGTTGACCCGCTCCTGGACATGCTCGGGCATGCGGACCCGATCGGTGAGCAGCGGCCCGGCGACGCGGAACGCGTACGTGCCCGCCGCCAGGATCACGATGCCGAGCAGGGTCATGCCGCGACCGCCTTCGCCGTCGCTGGCTTGGCCGGAGTTCCGGACCGCCAGGTTGCGAGCACGCCCACCAGCGACAGCAGCACCGGCAGGCCCGCGGGCAGGAACGGTGTCGTCCCCACGGCGACCACCGCGCCGATCAGCGCCGAGCGGCGGGTACGAGCGGCGCGCAGTGCCGGCAACACCAGCGCGAGCAGAACGGTGGGGAACAGGGCGTCGAGGCCGAGTGCCCCCGGGTCGGAGAGCAAGCCGCCGACGAACCCTCCGACGACGACCGACAGGTTCCAGAGCACGAACAGCGCCAGACCGCAGGCCCAGAACACGGCGCGGCGCTGTGTCGGGTCGTCCCGGCCGACCGTGAACGCCACTGACTCGTCCACCACGAAGTGCGCCCCGAGCAGCCGGCGCCAGCGCGGTCCGCGCAACACGTCGGCGACGGCGAAGCCGAACGGCAGCAGCCGGGCGTTCAGCACGAGTCCGGCCGCGACCGCAGCTACCACGCTGCCACCGGCCAGGACGACCCCGAGAGCGGCGAACTGCGCGCCGCCGGCGAACACCAGGACCGACATCGCGATCGGCGACCAGTCAGGTTCGCCTCCGGCTACCGCGATGGCCCCGAAGGAGAGTCCGACGATGGCGTCGGCCAGGCACACCAGCAGCACGTCCCGCGCCGCCCCAGGGTCCAATGTTCGCCATAACGAACGCATGTGCACTATGCTGGCACGTGGACAGGTGTTCGTCAAAGCGAATGATCGTACCGTTTCATCGACCGGAAGGGGGACGGCGTGACGGAGCAGGACAGCCCGATCGTGCTGGTCGCGGCGGCCATCCGGCACGAGCGCACGCGCGCCCGGTTGTCGCTCAGCGAACTGGCGAAGCGAGCCGGGGTGGCCAAGTCCACGCTGTCCCAGCTCGAGTCCGGCGCCGGCAATCCCAGCGTCGAGACGCTGTGGGCATTGGCCACCGCCCTGGGCGTGCCGTTCAGCCGGCTGGTCGACCCGCCGCGGTCCGCGATCCGGGTGATCCGGGCAGGGGAGGGGACCGTGATCCGGTCCGAGCAGGCCAACTACGAGGCGACGCTGCTGGCGCCGGGGTCGGGTCGGGAACGGCGCGACCTCTACCTGATCCGGGCCGAGCCGGGGGAGCCGCGGCGGTCCGATCCGCACCCCGCTGGGACCGTCGAGCACGTCGTGATCGCGTACGGCCGCGCGGAGCTGGGGCCGGTGGACGACCCGGTGGAGCTGGGTCCGGGCGACTACATCTGCTATCCAGCGGATGCGCCGCACATCTTCCGGGCCCTGGAGCCGCACACGGCGGCGGTGTTCGTCAACGAGCAGCGCTGACCGCCACGCTGGACGGGCTATTGGCCGACTTTGCCGTCGATCCGCTCCCGCAGGAAGTCCGCGTGTCCGACATGCCGGGCGTACTCCTCGATCATGTGCACCAGGATGTCCCGGAGCACGTGCCCGCTGGCACCCACCAAGCCCAGGTCGTCGGCCTGGTCCACGAACCGCTCGGCGAACGCCACCTCCTCCCGCCACCGGCGCCATGCGTCCGCCACGACGGCTGGGTCGCCGACAGCGCCGTCGAAGTGAGGGTCGTCGCCGGCGTCGTCCGCGAAGTGGCGGGGTACGTCCTCACCGGCCATCCGGATCCGGAACCAGCTCTGCTCGACCGCGGCCAGGTGGCGTACCAGGCCGAGCAGCGACAGGTTCGACGGTGGGACCGACCGGCGGGCGAGCTGCTCGGCGTCCAGGTCCGCGCACTTCAGCTGCAGCGTCAGCCGGTAGTTGCGTAGATAGTCGGTGAGCACCGAACGCTCGTCGGTTCCGGTCTCGGTCCGCGGGTCGTCCTCCGGTGCGGCGAACATGTCCTGCCAGACGAACTGGCGCTCGGGCAGTGGACCGTCATCACCGGTAGCGGATGGGCCGGGCGACTGGGCTGTCGACATGGCGTCCATCTCACCGCCGCCGAGCCGAACGGGTCAATGCGTTTCGGGCCCGGCCGAGAGCGCTCAGCCGTGGAACCGGGTCGCCACCTCGTCGGCGAGCGCGCCATCGATGCGCGCCAGCAGTTCCGGCCTCAGCTCCGGCAGGTCGTCGCGCCGGAACCAGCCGACAGCCGTCGACTCGTCGTCGGCGACGTACGCCTCGCCGGAGACCCACGTGCACCGGAACGTGTGGTCGAGGTAGACCGCGTGGTCGCCGTTGGCGTGCACGATCAGGTCGGTCACGCCGACTTGGGCCAACCGGTCGACCCGAACCTGGACGCCGGCCTCTTCCAGCACCTCCCGGCGCGCCGCCACCGCTGGGTGCTCACCGGGATCGACGATGCCGGTCACCGGTGCCCAGTTCCCGTTGTCGGCGCGCCGGACCAGCAGGATCTCGTCATCGCGGACGACCACGGCGGTCACCCCCGGCAGCCACAGCCGCTGATGGCCCACGTGCCGCCGCAGCTCGAGCACGTACTCGGGAATCGGCATGGCCCCGAGGCTAGGCCCTTCCGTACCGTGGACGCGTGCAGACCCCGACGCTCCCGCTGCGCACCGCCCGGCTGGTTCTGCGGTCGTACCGCGACGACGACGTGGACGCGACGCTGGCCTACTACGGCGACCCCAACGTCGCCCGCTATCTGCTGGGCGAGCCCTTCACCCGCAGCGACGCCGAGCGGGTGGTGCGCGAGCGCAAGCCGTTGATCGACCCGCAGCAGCCGGGGGACAGGCTCGCCCTGGTCGCCGAGCTGGACGGCCGGGTGATCGGCGACCTGGTGCTGCAACTCAAGGGGCCGCCCACGTCGATCGCCGAGATCGGCTGGGTGTTCCACCCCGGGTGCCACGGGCAGGGGTACGCCACGGAGGCCGCGCGGGCGCTGATCGACGTCGCCTTCGTGCACTACGGCCTGCATCGGGTGGAGGCGCAGATGGACGCCCGCAACACCGCCTCCGCGCGGCTGTGTGAGCGCCTGGGGATGACCCAGGAAGCCCAGCTGCGGCAGAACTGGTTCAGCAAGGGGGAGTGGACCGACACCCTGGTCTATGGCGTCCTCGCCGGCGAGTGGGCGATGGTCGGCGGCCACTGACCGCTTGCCACCAACGGCCGTCGACCACGATCGGGAGACAACGCGTCCGTAGCACTGCCAGCGATCCCGGAACGCTCAAGACCGCGGTGGCGCGTCGAGCAGTTCACCAGCGCCTCGACGCGGCGCTTGATGTCGTCGCGGACGCAACGGACGGTGACGACCAGATCGGCTCCCTACATCAGCTCCGGGGCACACGCGCATGGGCTGGCGAGGTCTGGCCGCGTTCGGTCCCTTACTGCTGCCCGGCGGGCTTGGTGGCCTTGATGATGGCGCCGTGCATGCCCGGCACGGCCTCGTGGGTGAACTCGACACTGGCGTCGACGAAGCCCGCCTCGGCGAGCCCGAACAGGTACTCGCCCCGGGACAGCGCGCCCGCGATACAACCCACATAGGAGCCGCGCTCGGCCCGGTCGGTCTGGTCGAGGTGGTCCTCGGCGACCACGTCCGAGATCCCGATCCGCCCACCAGGGGTCAGCACCCGGAACATCTCGGCCAGCACGGCCGGCTTGTCGGTCGACAGGTTGATGACGCAGTTCGAGATCACCACGTCGACCGAGGCGTCTGGCAGGGGGACGTCCTCGATGGTTCCCTTCAGGAACTCCACGTTGATCGCACCGGCCTGCTCGGCGTTGGCTCGGGCCAGGTCGAGCATCTCGTCGGTCATGTCCACGCCATAAGCGAATCCGGTGTCCCCGACCCGGCGCGCCGAGAGCAGCACGTCGATGCCACCGCCGGAGCCGAGGTCGAGCACCCGCTCACCGGCGTGCAGGTCGGCGACCGCGGTCGGGTTGCCGCATCCCAGGCTTGCCGCTAGCGCCTCGGCGGGGAGTTGCCCGGTCTGGTCATCGTCATACAGCCCGGCGCCGAAGGACTCGTCCAGGGCCTCCGGCTGTCTGCCGCAACACGAGCTCGACGCGCAGTCGCCGACGAGTTGGAGCTCTGCAGGGGACGCACCGTCAGTCACCGCAACGGCGGCTTGGGCGTAGCGGATGCGCACCTCTTCACGAAGCGGGTCGGACATTGTCAGGATCCCATCCATCGATGAACGTCTATGCGTAGACGATGCTCGATCAATCGATGATTGTCAATGTGTGCCAGACTGATCGTATGCCCGCCTCGTTGCCACTGCTCACCGACGAGCTGAGCGCCTGCTGCTCACCGGTCGTCGGCGGCACCCTCAGCGCCGAGGCTGCCGAGCAGCTGGCGCGGATGTTCAAGGCGCTCGGTGATCCCACGCGGGTACGGCTGTTGTCGTTGATCGCGGCCCATCCCGGCCAGGAAGCCTGTATCTGCGACCTGACCGACCCGGTGGGGCTGTCCCAACCCACGGTGTCGCACCACATGAAGCAGCTGACCGACGCCGGACTGGTGACCCGCGAGCAGCGCGGGAAGTGGGCCTTCTACCGCGTCGACGACACGACGCTGGTGGTGCTGAGCCAGGCCCTGCACCCGGCCTGATGGCGTGCCCGGAGTAACCGATCAGCCTCGGGTCACCCGTCGACATCGGTGCCGTAGCCGGCGAGGGTTGCGGCATCGGCAACGCGGACGAGCGTGGCGCGGGACGAGTCACCGATAGGGTCGCCGGCCATGGACATGTTGATGGGGGGAACAGATCGCCGAGGCCACGCTGGCGGACTGGCGCAAGCTGGCTCAGGGGCTGCATGCCCGCTACCTGGTCGACGACTTCGGCTCTGCGGCCCGGTTCGTCGCCGCGGTGGGAGAGGCGGGCGACACGCTGGGGCACCACCCGAGTGTGTCGATAGGAAAGGGATACGTCGACCTCAAACTGGTCAGCGACGACGCCATCTACCGCGACGGCGAGGGGACCGAACACGTCGTCCAGTGGGTGACCCAGCAGGACGTCGATCTCGCCCGGCGGATCACCGAGATCGCCGCCGACCACGAGGTCGACGCGGACCCGGTCTCGGTCAGCATGATCGAGCTCGGCCTGGACACGGCGGACTCCGCGACCATCGCCCCGGTGTGGGCCGCCCTGCTGACCGGGAACGCCGGGGCCCGGGGCCACGGCTCACCCGGCGACGAGATCCGGGACGCCATGGGCAGGGTGCCGAACCTGTGGTTCGGCGACGCAGCCGAGGACGGGGCCTCGGGGCAGCGGTTCCACGTCGAGGTCTACGTGGCGCCGGAAGCGGTCGAGCAGCGCGGGTCGCCGCCGCTGTCGCCGCGGGCGGGACCGTGGTCGACGACAGCGAGGCGCCATCACTCACCGTCATCGCCGACCAGGACGGCAACAGGGGAGTGCTCTGCGTCGACACATCCGCCGCGACGAAGGACTGAACCGCATGCCCACCGAGACGTCGTACACGATCGCGCCGCTCAGCCCCGAGACCTGGCCCGCGTTCGATGCGCTGGTGCAGCGGCACAACGGCATCTTCGGGGGCTGCTGGTGCATCTGGTTCCACCCGGACGGACCCGAGCGCGGTCAGGGCGCGGAGGCGAACCGAGCGCTGAAGAAGGGCTACGTCGAGCAGGGGAGGGCGCACGCAGCCCTGGTGATGGACGGTGACGAGGCTATCGCGTGGGCCGAGTACGGCACCCCGGCCGAGTTGCCCACGATCCATCACCGCAAGCAATACGACGCCACCAAGACTGCCGATCCCGACTACCGAATCACCTGCGTGTTCGTCGACAGGCGCTACCGACGGCGGGGCGTGACGGAGCTGGCGATCACCGGCGCGCTCGACCTGATCGCGCAGGCCGGCGGTGGCCGGGTCGAGAGCTATCCCCACGATCTCACGAACCAGACCAAGAAGATGTCGTCGTCGTTCCTCTACAACGGCACCCGTCGACTCTACGAACGGCTCGGCTTCACCTACGACCGGCCCAAGGGGCTGAAGAACTGCGTCATGGTGAAGACGGTCGATCCGGCGTGAGATCGTCGAGCGCTGCGTCATCATCCAGGTGCTGGCTGAGGCGCCCGGGCTCGAATGGTCGGTACGAGTGACGCTCTATCAGCCCGACGGCCTCGTCGGTCGGGACGTCAAATCGATGACCGGGGGATAACCCCATGCTTCAGTGCATCGCGAAGTACGGGCACGCCGGCGGCGAAGAGCGGATGGGGGAGCTCGTCTGCCGATCCACCTGATGCCTTCGGAGTCAGTACTGGACAACCTGCGTATCAAGTCCGGGCGTATTCGATCGCTCGATCCGACCTCAACGCGGCAGATCCGGTCGTCTGGGGCGATGTGTAGGAACGGCGTCGTCCACGCCCACTGCGCCATCCCCATGCGAACTGGCACAGTGGCGCGACATGACCTCCGAAACGCGGACCGCCGAGCAGCAACCGGACCACTACGACGCCTTCGCTGACGAGTACGCGAGGGCGAACGAGAACGGCCTGTTCAACAGGTGGTACGCCCGGCCGGCGGTGCTGGACTTGCTCGGTAACGTCGCCGGGCGTCGGATCTTGGACGCTGGCTGTGGTTCCGGGCCGCTCCTCGCCGACTTGAAGGAGCGGGGCGCGAGCGTGGCCGGGTTCGACGCGAGTCCCGCGATGATCCGGCTTGCCCGGGAGCGGCTCGGAGACGAGGCCGACCTGCAGGTGGCCGACCTGACCCAGCCGCTTCCGTACGACGACGAGGCGTTCGACGACGCGTTGGCCGTGCTCGTGCTGCACTACCTCGAGGACTGGTCGCGGCCGCTGGTGGAGCTGCGCCGGGTGCTGAAGCCAGGCGGTCGGCTGGTCGTGGTGGTCAACCACCCGGTCATCCCACCGGTGATGTACCCCGAGGTGAACTACTTCGCGACTGTGCCGAACGAGGAGGAGTACGACTTCGACGGCGTCTCCGCGACACTTACGATCTGGTACCGGTCGCTGAGCGCGATGTCGGAATCGTTCAGCGCCGCGGGCTTTAGGATCTTGGCGATCAGCGAGCCGCCCGTGTCGCCCGATACGCCGCCTGAGCTGCTGCCGCCGAGCGAATCCGACCCCACCCGTTTCATCGGGTTCATCTTCTTCGCTCTCGAGGCCGTCTCCTAAGGTTCGCCCCTGAATCTCACTTGCGGGGCCGACGGGGTAGCGGAGCGCTGCTTGCCCGCTGATTCATCTGATGCAATACGCAGGCCCAGTAGTTGACATAATGTGCCTTATCGGCGCATGCCACGACTGAGGCTCCAGCCGCCGATGCTCGTGCCCATCGTTGTCTGACACCGGTGGCCGGGAACGGTCGCCGCTGCAGTCAGCTGGCCGGTGGCCGGACCGATGATTCTCCGCGCCGCGCAGGTCTGTACCCGGAAGTGCCGACTCACGAAAGGCTGATGCCATGCGCAGACTCACCTTCGCCATGAACCTGAGCCTGGACGGCTACATCGCCGCGCCCGGCGACGACATCGGCTGGAGCGTGCCCAGCGACGAGCTGTTCCAGTGGTGGTCCGACCGGGTCGGGGCGACGGCCCTGGCGCTGTACGGGCGCAGATTGTGGGAGACGATGAGTTCTCACTGGCCGACCGCCCACCAACAGCCCGGCGCCACACCGGCGGAGATCGAGTTCGCTCAACGGTGGCGGGACATGCCGAAGGTGGTGTTCTCCTCGACGACCAGCACCGTCGACTGGAACACCAGGCTGGTCAACGGGGACGCGGTCGCCGAGATCACCAGGCTCAAGGCCGAGGGCGGCGGCCCCATGGACATCGGCGGCGCCACACTCGCCGCGGCAGCCATGCGGGCCGGCCTGATCGACGAGTACGTCCTGGTGACCGCACCGGTCCTGGTGGGCGGCGGTACGCCGTTCTTCACGACGCTGGACAACTGGGTGAACCTGAAGCTGGTGGAGACCCGGACGTTTCCAGACGGTGTGGTCCTCAGCAGATACGAGACCAGACGCTGATTCCCGTCGGCCGTGCTGATCCTCCAGCGGATCCGAGGCTGCTCGTCCCGGGCTACGACACGACGATCAGCGGTCCCTCGTCCGGCGATGGCGGCTCGAAGTGGTCGAAGTACCGAGCGGCGCGATCCTCGCCGATCACGTAGTCATCGGAATGGTCGCCGCGGCGGGCGG
>CAZNCE010000141.1:0-9599 GCA_964571285.1 uncultured Nocardioidaceae bacterium
GGCCGCCAGCTGCCACCCGCTCGTCCCCGCGGCAATCACACCCTCACGGGTGACCGCGCGAACGCTCGTCGTCGGTCAGCCGGATCGGGTAGCACAGGATGTCGTCGGGATCGGCGGCCCGGCTGGGGGACCGCACCTACCGATACAACAACGTTGCGCTGCATCATGGGCGCGTGCCACAGAAGTTCTACTCGGTGACGCGTGAGGAGCAATGCCTCCGGGCCTGGAGCACGAAGCGGCTGCCCTTCGAGCCGACGGGCTGGCAGCGCGAGTACCGCAACGAACTCAGGTCTGAACTCCGCGCCATGACGGCCGAGCCAACTAGCATCCTGTACGCCGAGTACGCCACGCCCGATGATGAGTTCGCCGACCTTGAGAACGTCCTCCTCTACAACCTCGGCAGCGGCTGTTACGCCCATCTGGCCCGCCAAGGCATCATCTGTCGGCGCACGCCGAGCACCGATCAGCTCCACCACGTTAGGTACGCCAGCACGGATCCGGCCACGGTGACCGCACCGTCCGATCAACTCTTCGCGAAAGTGCGACTCATTGAGGCTCCGACGCGAAGGTCCGCGGCGCACTGGTGGGCGGCATTGCGCCAACAACTACCCCCTGCCCTGGAATCGCCCTACCGGGAAAAGTCCTACGACGGTGAATTCGGGATCAGGGCCGAACTCGGGTCGGCATGGAAGGGTGACATCGCCGCATCAGTCAAGGCATTCCTGGACGGGTTGGTCGCGGCCCTGCATGTCCACGACGGTTCCGAGCGCAGGCGGGTGACGGCTGCGCTCAGCACCGTGGGCGATGGCGACCGGCTGTGGACACTCCTTAACGACCCTGCGGCAGCGCTTCTCGGCCGGCGGCAACTGGTGCGTCCCCATGGGAAGGGCATCGCTTGGTGCCCAGCCGATGAGCGCTGCGGCTACTTCGAGCTCGTGCGTAGTCGACGGGATGAGGCCGTCATCGTCGCGATCGTGGCGTTGCCACGCGCGACCTGACGTTTACCGCCGATCGCAGTCGATGCCGGCCCAGCTCAGCCGTGCAGCTTCAGGTTGCCGCTCAGCACCGGCCGCTCGCCGCTGTCGTAGACCACCGCCCCGGAAGCGTCGGTGACCAGCAGCCGCAGCGTGTCGGACCGCCCGCCGTCGTGCACCCAGCCGGTCAGCCGGTAGTCTCCGCCCCGGCCGATCACCGTGGCGCTACCGGTGAACTTCGCCGTGCCGCGCTCCACATCCGTGGTCAGCCAGTCCAGTCGGGTGGAGATCAGCAGGCCGGTGTCCGGCACCCATGCCGTGACCACTCCGGTCGGCCGCTCGCGATAGGGCGTGTACTTCACCGACACCCCGAACGGCACCAGTCCGTCGCCCGGCTGCCGGTAGATCCCGGCGCCGGTCACCCAGGCCGATGTGACCCGTTTGCCCACCGTCAGGTCCAGCCCGACCAGCACCGGGTCGTGGTCCGAAGAACGGTACGGGCCCGGGGCGTACAGGCTCTCCACCTGGCCGGGCGACTTGAAGTCGGTGTTGTAGTCCAGCACCGACGGCTCGTCCGCGTTGATGTGCCAGGTGGTGGCGCCGGTGACCTGCCCGGCCAGCGACGCCGAGGCCAGGGCGTGGTCCAGATAGCCCCACTGTCCGTCGAAGACGTACGAGTACGCGTCCGGCCCCTCGAATTCCCTGACCAGGTTGGTGAAACCGGCATCGCGCAGCGCGGTGATCGGGTCTTCCATCGCATAGGAGTTCAGGTCGCCCATCACCAGCGCGTCGGCGTCGTCGACGCCGGTCGGGTCGCCGGCCAGCCACTGCGCCAGCTCGTTGGCGGCCGCCACCCGGGTCAGGTTGCAGTTGCCCTGGCCGTCGCCGGTGTCCGGGTCGGCGGGCTCGCAGTCCGAGCCCTTGGACTTGAGGTGGTTGACCACAACCGTGACCCGACCGCCGTCGTCGTCCTGGAACGTCTGCGCCAGCGCCGGCCGGTTCTTCGGCGAGTCGGTCACGCCATTGACGAACGACTCGGTGTTCAACGCTGCGGTGGTGCCGACCGGAGTGACCGCGGCGGGCTTGTACAGCAGGCCAACCTTGATCGCGTCTGCCCCGAGCGCGTCCACCTGGCCGGTGCCCGCGTCGGCGTCGATGAACGCGTACGTCCCCGGGGCCGTCGCCGCGTTCAGCCGGTCGGTCAGGTCGGCGATCGCCGAATCCGGGCCGTACCCGTCGTTCTCGATCTCGATCACCCCGACCACGTCGGCGTCCAACCCGCTCAACGCGGACACGATCTTGTCGGCCTGGCGCTCCAGCTCGACCGGGCCATCCGCGCCGCGGCACTCCATCGGCTCGCCGGAGACGCCGCCGGAGCAGTCGTCACCGAAGGTGTTGAAGTAGTTGAGCACGTTGAAGCTGGCCACCCGCAGGTCGCCGCCGACCGGGTCGGGCGCCGCGGGCCGCGGGTTGCCGACCTCGAAGTCCACCGACCCACCGAGCGCGTTCACCGGACGCACCCGGTACGCGTTGGGGCTGGCGCTGTTGCCGGCCCAGGTGTAGGTCATCACGCCCACTATCCCGGTGGCGGTGTCGCCGCCGCGGAGCGTGTTCTGGGCGGACAGGGGCTGGCCACCGCGCGCGAACCGGATCGGGTCGGGGTTCTGGTTGTTCAGCGCGTCGTCGACCAGGATCTGGTTCAGGTCGTTCGCAGCCTGCAGTTCGCCCGCAGGATCCCCAGGCTCGACCACATTGGTCGGCTGCGCGAGTCGGCCATCGGACGACAGCAGCACCTGCCCGAACCGGCCGAGCTGGAAGTGCTCGGTGACGGTCAGCGTCTGCGGCAGCGTCACCAGCATGCCCTCGTAGCGCTCGGGCTCGGCTGCGTCCGCGAACGGTAGTTGCACCGGCGTCGGCGGCACGGTCGCATCGCTGCCGCACACCGCGATGCCGTCGATGGTGTCGCTGATCTGGGTTTGTCCCTGGAACTCCCCGGCGTTGCCGTGAATCCGCACCCGGTCGCCCAACGACACGCTGTCGGTGTTCCCGTTGAAGACGAAGATCGCGTCCGAGGTGGCGGCGTCGCCGTCGCCGGTGGGGTCCTGCACGTAAAAGCCGCGCAGCGCCGGGCTCGGCCCCTCGTAGTCGCCGACGACGACCCCTTCGGTCTCCACCGTGCCGGTGATCGCGGCGTCCGCTCCGCTGCCCTGGATGGCCGGAATCGGGGTGTAGTCGTCCCCGCACTCCCCGATCGTTGGCGGCGTGACGTTGTGTGTGCCGAGTCCGTTGAAGACATCGGTCTGATAGCCGTTCCACTCCACGGCCGGGTTGAAGGCGTCGCTGCCGTCCGGGTCGCCGTCGGTGACGAAGGACTTGCGGCGCATCGTGTTGTTCTGGGTTGCGGCCTCGCCGGTCCCCCACTGTGAACCCGGGTCGAAGCCGATCTGGCCGATCACGTCCACTTGGTCGGACCCATGCATGAGCGCGATGGCGTCGTCGCCGTTGAAGAGTCCCGCACCGGTGGTCTGGTCGGCCTGGTTCAGAACCACCTGAGCGGCGTCGGCGTGGGCGAACACGAACACGTCCCCATCGGCCACAGTGCCGGTCAGGTCGAACGTGGTGGGTGTGGTCGCCCCGTTGAAGTAGATCGCGATGGCGTAGTCCCCGGCGGCCAGGTCCACGGATGCACCGGTGCCGTTGTAGATCTCCAGCGCCTTGTTGTTCGACGAGCCCTCGACGTACTCGGAGAAGAACAGGTCGCTGCTCGGTGTCACCTCAGGGGCGGCCGCAGCCAGCGGCGCCGTGGATA
Source organism: uncultured Nocardioidaceae bacterium (assembly GCA_964571285.1). GTDB lineage: Bacteria > Actinomycetota > Actinomycetes > Propionibacteriales > Nocardioidaceae > CAZNCE01. Next base: position 3,784 of record CAZNCE010000141.1, read on the forward strand.
GCAGGGCCACCGCGGTGCTGACTCCTGCTCCGGCGGCCACCCACCGGCGTACCCGGGTCTTGCTACTCGACGCGCTCATGGGACCTCGCTCTCGATTCGCAACCGAACGCATCGTGTCAGCGCGGCACACCGAGCACAAGAAAAATCGGGCGCGTAAGTTCGGGGATGTCAGCCCGACCCGAACGCGGAGGAGGCTCCGGTGACCGAGCAAGACGACGCCTGGGGCGGCCCACTGTGGCCGGCGGCCGACCTGGTCACGCCGATGGCGCTGAGGGTGGCGGCCACGCTGAAGATCGCGGACGCGATCACCGCCGGCGTGACGTCGGGTCCGGAGCTCGCCGCGCAGCTCGACGTCGCGCGTGACCCGCTGATCCGAGTACTGGATCATCTGACCACCGCCGGCTTTCTGCTGCGCGACGAGGCCGGGAGCTACGCATTGACCGACTCCGGGCAGTGGCTACGCGACGACCATCCCGGACGAGTGCGAGCGTCCCTCGACCTGGACGGCGCGATCGGGCACGGTGACCTGTGCCTGGTGGAACTGCTACACCAGGTCCGCACCGGCGAGTCCGCGTTCACCAAGCATTTCGGGCTGTCGTTCTGGGAGGATCTCGCCGAGCATCCCGGCCGCGCGGCGTCCTACACGGCGTTGATGGGACAGCAGGGAACCGCCGAAGCGCCGTCGGTCGCCGCGGCGTACGACTGGGCCGCGCTCGGCCACGTCGTCGACGTCGGCGGCGGAAACGCTTCGCTGCTGATCGCGCTGCTGCGCGCACATCCTACTCTGCGCGGCATCGTGCTCGACCTGGCGGCGCCGGCCGCCACCGCCGCCCGTGCCCTGGCGACGGCAGGCCTGACCGACCGGGGCAGCGCCCGCACCGGCAGCTTCTTCGAACCGCTGCCTGCCGGGGCGGGTGGTTACATCCTCTCCCGGGTCATCCATGACTGGGACGACGACGCCGCCGGCCGCATCCTGGCCAACTGCGCCGACGCTGCCCGCCCCGAGGGCAGGGTGCTGGTGATCGAGGACACCGAGGACGCCAGCACGGTCAACACCGAGATGGACCTGCGGATGCTCGCCTACTGCGGCGGTCGGGAGCGCAGTCTCGAGGACCTGACCGATCTCGCGCGCGCGGCCGGGCTGTCCCGCGGCACCGTGACGAGCGCCCAGCGCCGGTCGATCGTCGAGTTCGTGCCGACCAACGCTTCGACTGAGGCCGGCTGACCGAACACCCCTCGTCCCCGGTACGGCGCAAAACGCGGCGTCACGCGGCGACGTAGCCCAGCGTGCCGGCGGACACGACCAGCATGCCGGTTGCGTTGACGAACAGGTTGCGGCCGAGGTCCCGAGCCCGCAGGTGCATGCCGATGGCCACCAGGAAGTACCCGACCAGCGCGGCACAGGTGAGCACTGCCAGCGGCTCCACCCAGATCCCCAGGATGAGCCCGGCCGCGGCCGCCAGTTTGAGCGGCGTCAGGATCGGCCAGAACCGCCGCGGGAAGCGCACGTCGAGCAGGCAGTCGCGGACGAAGGCCACCGGGCGCCAGCACAGGGCTGCGTCGACCACCTGGATGGACGCCAGCACGACCAGGGCCCACCAGCCCTCGGTCACCGCGTACCTCCCTTCGCCACCACGCCTCGGCCATCACCGCACCAGCGAGGCGGGCAGCAGCCACGCGGAACCCTGGATCAGCCGCAGTGAAGCGTGTCTCCCCATGGTGGTCCCGAGCGGCACGCACCGCAACCGGTGGCCGGCCGCACCGCACGCCGCCGTCCCGGCGGGTTCGGGGTCGCTCAGAAGGCACGCAGGCCGTGTGGCGTCCCCAGCCCGGTGGGGCCGTCGTACCCCTTCTTCGCGGTGCACAAGTAGTCGCCGCCGCAGAAGCCGTTGGAGCCGCCCACCACGTCGTACAGGCGACGCTTGTGGTGGTAGAGCCGCCTGGTCTTGAACGTGTCCGGGCTGTCGGCGCGGGCGACCAGGCCGGCGACGTACGGGCTCGAGGCGCTGGTGCCACCAAGGATCAGCCAGCCGGGCTCGATGCCGTACGGGTTGGGCAGGGAGTCATAGACCGCGACGCCGGTCTGCGGGTCCGCCACGGCCGAGACATCGGAGGTGGTTCGCATCTGGCAGTGCCGGTCGCGCTGATAGGCGGGCTTGGCCACATAGGCCGAGCAGCCGCTGCCCGCGCCCGACCAGGCGGTCTCCGTCCAGCCGCGGCGGTTTCGTGCGGTGTAGAGGCTGGTGCCGCCGACCGCGGTCACGCCGCGGGCAACCGCCGGGAACGACGCGGCGGTGAACCCGTCGTCACCTGATGAGGCGAGCACCGCCACCCCCGGATGGCGGTAGTGCCGGGCGAACCGGGCCATGCCGTTGAACTCGTCGATCCCGTAGCTGTTGGTCACGACGTCGGCCCCGGCGGCCACCGCGGTATCCACTGCCTTGGCTAGGTTGCGCAACAACGGGTTCTTGCCTTCGACCAGGATGATCCGGCAGTCCGGACAGGCCGCGGAGACCATGTCGAGATCCAGTGCGCTTTCCAGGGCCCACCCCCGGTTGACTCTCGGGTAGTTGCCCGCCTCTCCGTCCTGGTTGAGCTTTCTGAAGCAGCCGTTGGCCGTCGTGCACGGAGGCAGCCCGTACGTGGCGCGGTAGGTGGCCAGATCGGCTTCCGCGGTCGGGTAGTCGAACGCACTCACCACCGCTACCGTCTGCCCCGCACCGCCACCGGCGGGCAGATGGTAGGCGGCGTCCAGGTCGGCCGGGCCGAAGCCTGCGGGCAGTGCCGCCCCACGATTGGCCAGCACACCCATCGCCCGCGCCGATCGGTCGGTGCGGATCAGGCTGAGACACCGGGCGTGCAGCGGAGCGCTGCTGTCGCTGCAGACCCGTTGTGCCCGCGGCGGATCGGCGGCGGGGTTGGCGCCCGGCCGCGCCAGGGCGGGTGCCGTCGACGCGCCGAGAGCGGCGGCGAGGGTGAGCGCCACGGCGATCCCTGTGAATCGCGCCCTGCGGGCCGACCTGCGGATCATGTTCTCCTCCTGTTGCCCAGTCGTCGTGCGGTTCAGCGCGCGACCGCGAAGGCGCGCAGGATGGTCTGGGAGAACGTGCCACCGACGGCGTCCTCGGCGTTGACGCGCAGCGCGCCGAACCCGTTCGTCTGCGCTCGCTTGGGGAGCGTGAACGCCACCGCGTAGTGCCCGGCTCCACGGGATCTGACCCGGGCTGTGGTCCAGGTTGCGCCGTCGTCGAACGACAGCTTCGCCTGCAGCCGGTTGACGTCCACGCCCGTGGCGCCGTGCAGATGGCCGATCGCCACGGTCGCGACGTGGTGTCCGGGCTGGAGCCGACCCAGCGCGTCGGCGCCCAGCTCGTACCGGCTGGTCATCAGCGGCAGCACGGTGCACGTCTCGGGCGGCTTCCACTGGCTGCTGCAGGCCCAGTCGGCCGGGGGCGCTCCCCCCTCGGCGTCGGCCGGCAGCGACCAGGACGTGCGCACCGACGTCGACTGGGTGAACTCGGCCGACCGGCGCACCACGTTGTAGGCGATCCGGTAGCGCTGCGTACCCCGTGGTAGCCGAACCGTCGTGTCGAGCATCGACCTGCCGCGGTCCACGAGCACGCCGTCGGCGTACACCCCGTACCGCACGGATTCGTCCAGCCCCTTGGCCGCGAAGAAGTCGGGGTAGCCGAAGTGCTGGTCGGCGTCACCGAACGGGAACACGAAGAGGTGGAGCCGCCGGCCGTCGGCGCAGGCGGGGCAGATCGTGAGCCCCGGGAATAGCTGGCCCTCTTCCAGGACCGGTGTGATCGGCTGACCGTTGCCCCAACGCGTGGCCGAGGTCTCCCCCGGCCGATAGGTGCGCGCCGCGCCCAGGTACTCGCCGAGCAGGTCCAGGCTGGGCAGCCGGAGGACGGTGACGAGGTCGCCCTGCCACGACACGTCCGGGCGAGCGGTGTAGTACTCCTGGCGCTGCAGCGGAGTGCGCATCTGGAGGAAGTCGGCGAACACCAGCGTCTGCCAGGGCAGTGCCGCGAAGCGAGCATCCAGCGCGAGCTGCCGCTTGCGTGTCGACGTGTACGTCGCGTCGGCTCTGGCCAGATCCCGGTCCGCCACGACGAAGCGCTGGTCCGCTGGGATCGTCCCGACGCTGGGGAACTCCAGGTCGTAGCTGTAGGCCGGCTCCACCGCCGCCCGAGAGAACGCCCGCTGGTAGACGGCGTAGTACAGCTCGCCGACCCGGGGTGCGCGCGCAACCGGCTGCACGTGCACCGCTGAGGACGATTCGAAACCGCCGGCGTCGAACTCCGCGACCTGGCCGCGCCGGTCCCCGCGAGCCAGGGTCACGGACTGGGCCACCGAACGGGCCGGACGTGGCGTCGTTATCGTGACGCGTGTGGTCGCGGCTCGGGCGTCGACGGTGACGCTCCGGTCCTTGTCGACCGTGAACTGCGGCAACATGACGCCGCGGAGGCCACCCCTGTTCGCGAAGAAGTAGCCGAATGCGGAGTAGTGACCGGCCGGGACACTGACCTTGGCGATGCCGCGGTCGAACAGCAGCAGCTCGTTGTACTTGCGCATGTTGTCCACGTTGACCAGGACGATCAGGTCGCCCGTGTCGGGCCGTCCCCTGTTGTCGATCCCCTTCAGAGTCAACGTGTGCATGGGGAACTGCGGGTGCACGGTGGGCGGTGTGGGGGTCGACAGGCCGGCCAGCGCGGTGACGTTGAAGCTGGCCAGGTCCCGTTGCGCCTCGCCCGCCGCCCGCCGCGGCACCACGTAGAGGTCACTGCCGAGGCGGAACGAGTAGACGACGTCCCGGTCGCCGCGCCGCGGGAGCAGGCCGGCGCGAGGTCGCCCGTCAACGCCGACGCTGACCCGCACCCGATCACCGGTGGGGAGGGTCACCACGCGCCCGGGCTGGTCGGCGGGGTGGGCGCTGTCTGAGCCGCTGGTCGGACTGGCGGTGCTGGCGCTTGAGGCGCTCGTCATGGCTCCCGTCAACGCTCGGGGCGACTGTGGGGATCCGGCAGCCGAACCACCGAGGGGCACCACCAAAGCGATGCTGGTTGCGAACGCCGCGGCTACCGCTGCCAGTTTGAGAGATCGACCGGACACGAAACGCCACCTCCCCCGAGGCCGCGGGATCGCCACCGCCCGTCGGTGGCTGGTGCGACGTGGTCTCGCCTGGACGAGAGTAAGTCCGGCCGTCGCCGATGGACAGCCTGGCGCCGAGTCTTTACCTTCTGTTCGAGACGGTGCTCATGCTGCCGGACGAAACCGCCGCTGTGATGCGCGAAATCGGACTCGGTGCGGTGCTGGCGAGCAGTCTCCGAGCCGGCCGAATGCAGCGTGGTGGTCCGGCGCCCGGCCCTGGCCCACCGTGGCGCGTTTCGGCGTCGGCTGACCGCAGCGTGGCGCGTTCAGGGTCACTCTCAGCCCGGAAAGCCAGCCCGAACGCGCCATCCTGGGTCGGACCGGCCCCCGAACGCGCCACGCTGACTCCGGAATGTCTTGAGCACCCCCAATCGCGTGCATCTGCGACGGCCGGTGCATGGGGTGTGCACGAGTGCGGTCTCGGCGGCAGGTCCATGGCCTCAGGAACGACCCACGCAAGCCGGGGGGTTCGGCATCTGGGCACCGGCCCTTCCCCGGGGCTGTTTCGCGCGTCGTCTTTCACCAAAACGTGAAACACGAACACACCCGGCCGAACCACACACGTCGTCTTTCACCAGAACGTGAAACACGAACACACCCGGCCGAACCACACACGTCGTCTTTCACCAGAACGTGAAACAAGTGCAGGGCCGGCCAAC
>CAZNCE010000142.1:0-9537 GCA_964571285.1 uncultured Nocardioidaceae bacterium
CCCCGCGCCACCCGCGGCACCCCCCACTCGGCTCCCGCGTGCAGCTGCTTGGCGCCGCGCCGTACGACGCCGTCCCACTCCTGGCCGACGCCCGGCAGGTAGCCGGGCACGTCCACGAGCACGATCATCGGGACGCCGAACGCGTCACAGAGCCGGACGAAGCGGGCTGCCTTCTCCGCCGACAACGAATCGAGGCAGCCGCCCAACCGCAGCGGGTTGTTCGCGATCACCCCGACGGTGCGCCCGCCGAACCGGCCGAACGCGGTGCAGATGTTCGGCGCCCATCGGGCGTGCAGTTCCAGCATCGTGTCGTCGTCCAGCACCTGCTGCACCAGCGGGTGCACGTCGTAGGCACGCTTGGGTGACTCCGGCATCACCTGCGACAGGTCGACGTCCTCCACCGCGGACGGGTCGAGCTTGCCCTGGTCGGCGAGCAGCGTCGCCAGGCTCCGCGCCTGCTGCAGGGCGGTGGCCTCGCTGTCGGCCAGCAGGTGCACGACGCCGGAGCGCCGGCCGTGCGGCTCGGGCCCGCCCAGCCGCAGCATGTCCACGTCCTCGCCGGTGACCGACCGCACCACGTCCGGCCCGGTGACGAAGATCCGCCCCTCGGGGCCCAGGATCACCACGTCGGTCAGCGCCGGCCCGTACGCAGCACCCCCGGCGGCCGGCCCCAACACGACCGAGATCTGCGGGATCGTGCCGGACGCGTGCGTCATCGCATGGAAGATCTCGCCGACGCCGTGCAGCGACCGGACCCCCTCGGCCAGCCGAGCACCGCCGGAATGCCACAGCCCGACGATCGGCACCTGGTCGGCGATCGCCCGCCGATAGGCGTCGACGACCACCGTGCAGCCCTGGTGGCCCATCGCCCCGCCCTTGACGGTGGCGTCGGAGCAGAACGCGACCACCGGGTTGCCGTTGACCGTGCCGACCGCGGCCAGCATGCCGGAGCCGTCGTCCGCGCTGATCGGCTGCCCGCTGCCCGGGTCGAACAACGCCGCGAGCCGCCGGTGCGGGTTGCGCGGGTCGCTCTCGCGCGGCGGCTTCGGCTGCTGCGCCGCGTCGGGCATCGGCGAGTCCCTTCGGTCAGCGGGTACGGAAGGCGACCGCGACGTTGTGACCGCCGAAGCCGAACGAGTTGTTCAACGCCGCCAGCGGGCCGTCGGGCAGCTTGCGGGGCTCCGTGGCGATGTCCATCTGCACGGCCTCGTCCAGGTTGTCCAGGTTGATCGTCGGCGGGATGATCCGGTCGCGCAGCGCCAGCACGGTGGCGATCGACTCCAGGGCCCCGGCCGCCCCGAGCAGGTGCCCGGTCATCGACTTGGTCGAGGTGAGCACCACGTTGTCGGCGGCCTTGCCGAGCGCGTTCCGGATCGCCTGGATCTCGGCCACGTCGCCCAGCGGCGTGGACGTCGCGTGCGCGTTGATGTGCCGGATGTCGGAGGCCTGCAGGTCGCTCTCGACCAGCGCGATCTCCATCGCCCGGGTGGCGCCGTCGCCGGTCGGGTCGGGCTGGGCGATGTCGTGGCTGTCGGCCGAGATCCCGGCCCCGGCCAGTTCCGCATACACCCGTGCCCCACGCGCCTCCGCGTGGGCGGCCGACTCGATCACGAGCACTCCGGCGCCCTCACCGAGGACGAACCCGTCGCGGTCGCGATCCCACGGCCGGGACGCCTTCTCCGGTTCGTCGTTGCGCTTGGACAGCGCCATCATCTGGCCGAACGCGGCCAGCGGAAGGGCGGTGATCGCCGCCTCCGTGCCACCGACCACGACCACGTCGGCCCGCCCGAGGCGGATCATGTCGACGCCGAGCGCGATCGACTCGTTGCCGGAGGCGCAGGCGGAAACGGGTGTGTGGACACCCGCCTTCGCGCCGACCGCGAGCCCGACGCTGGCCGCCGGACCGTTGGGCATCAGCATCGGGATCGCCAGCGGCGATACCCGGCGCGGCCCGCTCTGGTTGAGCTTGTCGTAGTTGCCGAGGAGAGTCTGCACCCCACCGATGCCAGAGGCGATCGCCACGCCGGTGCGCAGCGGGTCGGGAGCGGCGCCCTCGTCGGCGAACCCGGCGTCGCGCCAGGCCTCCAGGGCGGCCGCCAGGGCAAGCTGCCCGGAGCGGTCGAGTCGTCGGGCCTTGACCCGCTCGAGCACCTCGGTGGGCTCGACCATGGCCTTGGCCGCGATCCGGGCCGGCAGCTCTTGCGCCCAGTCCTCGGTCAGCGTGCTGATGCCGGAGGTGCCGGCGAGCATGGCCTCCCAGGTGCTGGCGACGTCGCCGCCCAGGGGTGTCGTCGCGCCGAGTCCGGTCACGACGACGCGTTTGCTGGTCATCTGCTGGTCAGTCCTCACGTAATGCAGGGTGGGTCGGGTCAGGATGGGTGCCGACGCCCACGGGTGCAGGGTCGTGGTGGCGGCGTCCGGCCGTACTGAGTGCGTACGGCCGCACGCTGCAACCGAGGTCGGTCAGGCCTGCGCCTGCTCGATGTAGGCGACGGCGTCCCCCACCGTCTTGAGGTTCTTCACCTCGTCGTCCGGGATCTTCACGCCGAACTTCTCCTCGGCGGCCACGACGACCTCGACCATGGAGAGCGAGTCGACGTCGAGGTCGTCGCTGAAGGACTTGTCCAACTGGACGTCCTCGGCGGGGATGCCGGCGACTTCGTTGACGATCTCCGCCAGGCTGGAGCGGATCTCTTCGGTGGTGGCCATGTGCACTCCTTCTCGGTGTTTGGTGACGGCCGGATCAGGTGCCCGCCCGGCGGTCGTCGCCGGCGGGGACGGGGTGTGTTCTGGTCGGGTGTGAACTGGTGGTCGGGGCGATGGTGGGTACGAGCATGGGCGGGGCCGGGGCCGGGCGCAAGGGCGGGCGCTCGATCGAGTGTCGATCAGGGCAGCGTGACGACCTGGGCGGCGAACACCAGCCCGGCCCCGAACGCGATCAGCAGGGCCTTGTCGCCGGGCTTGACCTCGCCTTCGGACACCATCCGGTCCATCGCCAGCGGGATGGACGCGGCGGAGGTGTTGCCCTGGTAGGCGATGTCGCGGGCGATCTTGACCCGCTCCGGCATGTGCAGCGTCCGGGCCATCGCATCGGTGATCCGCATGTTCGCCTGGTGCGGGATGAACGCGTCCAACTCGTCGATCGTGATGCCCGCGCGGTCCACGGCCTCCGCGGCCTTCTTGGCCATGGTGAAGGACGCCCAGCGGAACACCGGGTTGCCGTCCATCCGCAGGTTCGGCCAGTGCGCGGCGCCGGCCTCGAACGCCTGGTGCCAGTTCTCCTTCTGCCGGATCAGGTCGAAGTTCTCGCCGTCGGAGCCCCACACCACCGGGCCGATTCCCGGCTCGTCGGAGGGCCCGATGATCGCGGCGCCGGCGCCGTCGGCGAAGATGAACGCGGTCGAGCGGTCGCTGCGGTCGGTGATGTCGGAGAGCCGTTCCACACCGATCGCCAACACGTACTTGGCGCTGCCGGACCGCACCATGTCGCTGCCGAGCGAGACGCCGTAGCAGAAGCCGGCGCAGGCGGCGGAGACGTCGAACGCCGCCGTGCCGTTCGCGCCGATCTCGGTGGCGACCAGCGGGGCCAGGGCCGGCGTCTGCAACAGGTGGCTGACGGTCGAGACGACGATGCAGCCGATCTCCTCGGGTTCGATGCCGGCCCGGTCGATCGCCTTCCGGGCGGCGCCCACCGACATCGCCAGCACCGTCTCGTCCTCGGTCGCCCAGCGTCGTTCGATGATCCCGGACCGGGTCCGGATCCACTCGTCGGAGGAGTCGATCCAGGTGCAGATCTCCTCGTTGCTGATCACCCTGGAGGGGCGATAGCTGCCGACACCGTAGATGCGCGCGTAGGGCGCGCCCTGCGACGCCTGGATGCCGTTGGACGTCATGCGGATACCTCCGGGTAGAGCCGGACCAGGGGTTGGCCGGGCGAGACCAGGTCGCCGTCCTCGACCAGCCATTCGAGGATCCGGCCGCCGTACGGCGCGAGCACCGGGTACGAGTCGCGCAGGCTGCTGACCGAACCGACGCTGGAGCCCTCGGCGAGGGTGCCGTCGTCGTCGACGTCGTCGGCACGGCGGAACGTGCCCTTTGCCGGCGCCACCAGCAGCCGCCAGGTCGGTGCGGCGTTGAGCGTGCCGGCGGTGTCGTCTGCGTGCCGGTCGACGAACGCGCGTGCGTCGTCGAGCTGGTCCGGGGTCTTCAGGGCGAACGTCTCGACGCCCTTCATCGATCGCTTCGCGATGCCGGTCAGCGTGCCCGCGGGCGGCATCTCCAGCAGCCCGGTGACGCCGAGGTCGGTCATCGTCTGCATGCACAGGTCCCAGCGAACGGGGCTGCGCACCTGCGTCACGATCCGCTGCAGCACCTCGGCGCCGTCGTGCACCACCTGCCCGTCCCGGTTGCTGATCAGCCGGGTGCGCGGGTCGCGCGTGGTGACGGCCCGGGCGTAGCGGGCGAGCACGTCCACCGCGGGTGCCATGTGCTCGGTGTGGAAGGCGCCGGCGACCGACAGCGGCACCAGGCGCGCCTTGGCCGGCGGGTCGTCGGCCAGCGCGGCGAGCTGCTCGTTGGTCCCGGCCGCCACGATCTGGCCCTTGCCGTTGTCGTTCGCCGCGGTCAGTCCGTGGCGCTCGACCTGGGCGAGCACCTCGTCGCGGTCCCCGCCCAGCACCGCGGTCATCCCGGTCGGCGTCGCGGCCGCGGCTTGGGCCATCGCGTTGCCGCGTTCGCGGACCAGCACCATCGCCTGCTCGGCGGTGAGCACTCGCGCACCGGCGGCGGCGGTGAGCTCGCCCACGCTGTGCCCCGCCACCGCGCTCACCCTGCCGAACGCGTCACTGGGCTGCGGGAACAGCGCCAGGGCGGCGATCAGGCCGGCCCCGACCAGCAGCGGCTGCGCGACCGCGGTGTCGCGGATGGTGTCGGCGTCGGCCTCGGTGCCGTAGTGCTCCAGGTCGAGACCGGCTACCGCGGACAACCAGTGCAGGCGATCGGCGAAGTGGGGATCCTCGAGCCACGGAGCCAGGAATCCTGGTGCCTGGGCACCCTGTCCGGGAGCGACGATGACGAGCACGACACCACTCTGCCCGATGCCGGGCCGGATGTGCGCGCTCGGGCGACACGAATTTCGTCGGGATGTCGTTGTGGGAACCCCACAAATCCCGTCACCGGTTGCGTCCCGGGTGCCGCGGGGACGGTCGGTTGACTAGCCGCCACCCGCCGTGCGCAAGCGGCCCAGGGTGAGCGCGACGGTGAGCGTGTACGCGTGCCGGGGGTCGGTCGGGGCCAGGCCGGTCAGGTCGGCGATCCGCTTCAGCCGGTAGCGGACGGTGTTGGGGTGGACGTACAGCCGGCGGGCGGTGGCCTCGATCGAGCCGCCGCAGTCGGCGAACGCGGTCGCGGTCTCCATCATCGCCGGGCCGCCCTCCGCCAGCGGCGTGTAGACGTCGAGCACCAGCTGCCGGCGGGCGTGGCCGTCGCCGGAGAGTGCCCGCTCGGGCATCAGGTCGTCGCTAGACACCGGCCGGGGTGCGGCGGGCCAGCCGGGGGCCGCGCGCAGCCCCGCGATCGCCGCGCGGGCCGAGGCGCTGGCGGCCGGGAGATCGGTCACCACCGGGCCGTAGACCACCGGCCCGGGACCGAACTTCGCCACGATCGCGATAGCTGCTTTGTCTGGATCGTCCACACCGCCCAGGACCACCACCATCCGATCGCCCTGCACCGAGCAGAGCGCGTCCAGCCCGCAGTCGTTGGCGGCCCGGCGCACCTCCTCGATGTCCACCTCCTCGCGCCGGCCGGGCAGCGGGTCGAGGGCCGGGGTGTGACCGACCACCACGAGCGTCCGGCCGGGGGACGCCCAACCGAGCGCCGCCGCCCGCGAGCGCACCGCCTCGTCGGCCTCGCCACGCAGCACGGAGTCGACCACCAGGGCCTCCAGCCGGGCGTCCCAGGCGCCCCGGTTCTCGGCGGCTCGGGCATACACCTCCGCGGTGCCGAAGGCCACCTCGCGGCCGTACCGCATCACCGCCTCGCGCAGCGACGGCACGTCGGTCGGCTCGACCACCTGCTCGATGACGCCCTCGATCACGTCGATGCTGGTACGCACCATCTGCACGGTCTGCTGCAGCGTGATGACGCGGGTGAGCTTCTGCGGCGCGCTGCCGAACACCTCGACGGTGATCGCGCGGCCGGACGGGTGCCGCAGCCAGGCGATGAACGAGCGGACCCCGGCCTGCACGATCAGCCCGATCCAGGCGCGGTCCTCGGGGCGGAGCTGACGGAACCAGGGGAGTTCGACCTCCAGGCGGTCGATCGCCGCGGCGGCGATCACGCCGACCGACTCCTCCAGCCGGCGCAGCGTGGCCGCGCCGGCGGCCGGCTCCGTGTCCACGGACCGAGCCTAGTTCACCGCAGCGTGCGGGTAGCCTCACCAACCGTGGAAGCGGTGGCGGCACTGAAGCAGATCGCGTTCCTGCTCGAGCGCGAGCTGGCGCCGACGCACAAGGTACGGGCGTTCCGCAAGGCGGCCTGGACGTTGGAGGGGCTGCCCGCAGGCGAGCTCGAGTCGCGGTTGCGCGACGGTTCGCTCACCGACCTGCCCGGCGTCGGCAAGACCACCGGGCAAGTGATCACCGAGGCTGCGGACGGAACGCGACCGGGCTACCTGGTCGCCCTGGAGGAGCGGGCGCCGGCGGTGCTGGCTGAGGGCGGCGGGCCGATGCGCGAGCTCTTGCGGGGTGACCTGCACACGCACTCCGAGTGGTCCGACGGCGGCAGCCCGATCCGGGAGATGGCCGAGGCCGCGATCGCGGCCGGTCACGACTACCTGGCGCTCACCGACCACTCGCCGCGGCTGACGGTGGCCAACGGGTTGTCCGCCGACCGGCTCCGCTCCCAGCTGGCCGAGGTGGCGCGGCTGAACGACGAGCTGGCGCCGTTCCGGATCCTCACCGGCATCGAGGTGGACATCCTCGAGGACGGCGGGCTCGACCAGGAGCCGGAGCTGCTGGCCGGACTCGACATCGTGGTGGCGTCGGTGCACTCCAAACTGCGGATGGACTCCGAGCAGATGACGGGCCGGATGGTCGCCGCGGTGGCCAACCCACTGGTCGACGTCCTCGGCCACTGCACCGGCCGGCTGATCAGGGGCAGCCGCGGTCTGCGGCCGGAGAGCACGTTCGAGGCGGAGGTGGTCTTCGAGGCATGCCGCCGGTTCGAGGTAGCGGTGGAGGTCAACTCGCGACCCGAACGCCGGGATCCGCCGACGCGACTGCTCCGGCTGGCGATGGAGACCGGCTGTCGGTTCGCGATCGACACCGACGCGCATGCGCCCGGCCAGTTGGATTTCCTCGACCACGGCTGCGCCCGTGCCGTCGAGCTGGGGATCCCCGCGGAGCGGGTGGTGAACACCTATCCGGTGGATGATCTGCTGGCCTGGGCGGCGGACTGATCGGCCGAACGGCCCGTCGGGTCGGTCGTTTCGCCGGATTCGGGCGATCCGTCGGGATTTCCGCGGGTGTCGTGTGATGATCCCGGTTACGCGCGGGTAGCATCCAACGGTTGCCAGCCCGGGGTCTACCAGCAGGCGGGAGGGTCGCATGCGGCGTCGGTACGACCTGCGGACCGTGCGGATTCACGGTCACGAGCGGGCGTACGTGCTGGCGGGCCAGGGACCCGCGCTGCTCCTGGTGCACGGACTGGGCAACGACCATCACTCCTGGGACCCGGTGTTGCCGCGGCTGGCCCGGCACTTCACCGTGATCGCACCGGACCTGCTGGGGCACGGACGCTCGGACAAGCCGCGGGGTGACTACAGCATCGGCGGCTACGCCAACGGGATGCGCGACCTGCTCACCGTGCTGGGCATCGACACCGTCACGGTGGTCGGGCACAGCCTCGGCGGGGGCGTGGCGATGCAGTTCGCCTACCAGTTCCCGGAGCGCACCGAGCGGTTGATGCTGCTGTCGCCGGGCGGGCTCGGCCCCGAGGTCATCCCGCTGCTACGCGCGGTGACGCTGCCGTTCGCCGGTGTCTGGCTGGACGCGCTGACGCTGCCGCCGGTACGGCTGCCCGGCGTGCTGATGATGCGGGCGCTGCGGCACTGCCCGCTGACGTACTCGCGCGACCTCGGCGAGCTGGCCGACATGTACCAGCACTTGGCCGACCCGGCCACCCGCGCGGCGTTCCGGCAGGTCGTCTCCTCGATCATCGACTGGCGCGGCCAGGTCGTCACGATGGCCGACCGGGCCTACCTGACCGAGCGGATGCCGCTGTGCATCGTCTGGGGCGCGGACGACTTCGTCATCCCGGTCCGGCACGCCGACACCGCCGCCCGGATCGCGCCCCGCGCCCGGATCGAGGTGCTGGCCGACTGCGGGCACTTCCCGCACCGCGATCACCCCCGGCGAGTGGTGTCGATCCTGCGTGCGTTCGTGCGGGACAACCCCGCGGCGGAGTACGACCGCGACCACTGGCGGGGGCTGCTGTCCCGCGGGCCGGACGGCACCGGCCCGGGGACCGCTGACGTCACCCGCCTGGGCGCCTAGCGACCGCGGCCCGGCGTCCTCCGCGGGTCAGGCGTCGCCGCCCTCCTGTTGGATGTGCGCCACGGCCGTGGGGTCGTCGATGCGGTATCGGTCCAACGCCTCAGCAACCGCCTCCTGCTTGACCTCACCCCGCTTGGCGAGCGCCTGCAGCGCGGCCACCGTGATCGACTCGGCATCCACCTGGAAGTAGCGCCGGGCCGCCGGCCGGGTATCGCTGAAGCCGAAGCCGTCGGTGCCCAGCGACGACCAGTCACCTGGCACCCACTGCGCGATCTGGTCCTGCACCGCCCGCATGAAGTCGCTGACCGCGACCACCGGCCCCGGCCGGTCGGCCAGCCGGTCGGTGACATACGGCACCCGCGGGGTGTCGCTGGGGTTGTTCCGGTTGTAGCGGTCGGTGGCGACCGCCTCCCGAGCCAGCTCGTTCCACGAGGTGACCGACCAGACGTCGGCGGCGACGCCCCACTCGTCGCGGAGCAACTGCTGGGCGCGCAGCGCCCACGGCATGCCCACGCCTGAGGTCAGCAGCTGGATGCGCGGCCGGTCGCCCGGGTCCTCCGCCGGCTGGTAGAGGTACAGGCCCTTGAGCAGGCCCTCCACGTCCAGGTCTTCCGGCTCCGCGGGCTGCGCCATCGGCTCGTTGTAGACCGTCAGGTAGTAGATCAGGTCCTCGCCGTACGGAAACTCGTCCGAGCTGCCGTACATCCGCCGCAGGCCGTCCTGCACGATGTGGCTGATCTCGAACGCGAACGCCGGGTCGTAGTGCACGACCGCCGGGTTGGTCAGCGCGATCAGCGGGGAATGCCCGTCGGCGTGCTGCAGGCCCTCGCCGGTCAGCGTGGTGCGGCCGGCGGTGGCGCCGATCAGGAAGCCGCGCGAGCGCTGGTCGGCCATGCCGTACATCCAGTCGCCGGTGCGCTGGAACCCGACCATCGAGTAGAAGATGTAGACCGGGATCATCGGCACGCCGTGCGTCGCGTACGAC
>CAZNCE010000143.1:0-7191 GCA_964571285.1 uncultured Nocardioidaceae bacterium
ATCCTCGTGCTGTCCGAGGGCCGCCTGCTGAACCTGGGCAACGCCACCGGCCACCCGTCGTTCGTGATGAGCAACTCGTTCACCAACCAGGTGCTGGCCCAGATCGAGCTGTTCACCAAGGCGGCCGACTACCCGCTTGGCGTGCACACCCTGCCCAAGCACCTGGACGAGGAGGTGGCCCGGCTGCACCTGGGAGCGCTCGGAGCCAAGCTCACCGAGCTCAGCCCAGCGCAGGCCGACTACCTCGGCGTGCCGGTCGAGGGACCGTACAAGCCGGAGCACTACCGCTACTGACGCCGACCCGAACAGCGCCGAGACGACCACGGACGAGGAGTAGGAGTGGACACTGGCCCCGTGACCGGCCATCTGGCCGGGCACGCGACCGGACCGACGAGCAGGGGCAAGATCCTGGTCGTCGACGACGACGCGGCGCTGGCGGAGATGCTCACGATCGTGTTGCGCAACGAGGGCTTCGATCCGGTGACCTGCCCGACCGGAGACCAGGCGCTGGACGCGGTTCGCGAGCACCGGCCGGAGCTCGTGCTGCTCGACCTGATGCTGCCCGGCAAGGACGGCATCGACGTGTGCCGGGAGATCCGGGCCGAGTCGGTGGTGCCGATCATCATGCTCACCGCCAAACACGACACCGTCGACGTGGTGCTGGGGCTCGAGTCGGGTGCGGACGACTATGTCGTCAAGCCGTTCAAGCCCAAGGAGCTGGTGGCGCGGATCCGGGCCAGGGTCCGGCAGTTCGAGGAGCCGAAGCCGGAGACGCTGACCATCGGCGACCTGTCCATCGATGTCGCGGGCCACACGGTGCGCCGCGGCGAGGATCCGATCAGCCTCACCCCGCTGGAGTTCGACCTGCTGGTGTGCCTGGCCCGCAAACCCTGGCAGGTGTTCACCCGCGAGGTGCTGCTCGAGCAGGTGTGGGGCTACCGGCACGCCGCGGACACCCGGCTGGTGAACGTGCATGTGCAACGGCTGCGGGCGAAGGTGGAGCAGGACCCGGAGTCCCCCACGATCGTGCTGACGGTCCGCGGGGTCGGCTACAAGGCCGGTGCGGGCTGAGCCGGCCATGAGCACCACCGGGGCCGCGGGCCGACCGTTGACCCGACGTCCGCCGATCGCCTGGCTGGTGACGCCGTTCCGCAGCCTGGCCCGGGCCTGGCGCCGCTCGCTGCGAGCCCGGGTCGTGATGCTCACCCTGCTGCTGTCCACCGCGGTCGTGCTGCTGGTGGGTTGGATGCTGCTGCGGCAGGTCACCGACGGCGTGATCGAAACCAAGCAGCAGACCTCGCTGCAGGAGGCCGAGAGCGGCTTCGTCGATGCGCAGGCGACCCTGGACGCGGCCGACCCGGCGAGCCAGGAGGCGACCCAGCTGGTGATCGACCTGTTCCGCCGGCTCGACGACAAGGGCCGGGCCACCGAGTTCTACCGGCTGGTGATGGTCGGACCGGTGGGCACCCTCACCTCACCCGACGTCGACCCGGGGAGCGTGCCGAAACCGCTGCTGCAGGCGGTCGCGAGCGACCCGCAGCACAGCCACTGGACCTACACCCGCGTGCGCAGCACCGCCGCCCCGGGGATGCCGCAGTCCGAGCACTCGGTGCCGGCGCTGGCGGTCAGCCGGCAGCTCGAGTCCGCCACCGACACCGGCACCTACACCCTGACCTACATCTTCCCGATGCAGGAGCAGCAGGACACGCTCAACGTGGTTCGTCGCGCGATGCTCACCGCCGGCTCGCTGCTCGTCGTGCTGGTCGCGGGCGTCGCGTACGTGGTGACCCGCCAGGTGGTGACGCCGGTCCGGCTGGCGCGCCGGATCGCCGAGCGGCTGGCGTCGGGCCGGCTGCAGGAGCGGATGCAGGTGCGCGGCGAGGACGACATCGCCCGGCTCGGCATGTCGTTCAACCAGATGGCCGGCAACCTGCAGAGCCAGATCGAGCAGCTTGAGGAGCTGTCTCGGGTGCAGCGGCGGTTCGTGTCCGATGTGTCGCATGAGCTGCGCACCCCGCTCACGACGGTGCGGATGGCCGCCGACGTGCTGTACGAGGCGCGGGAGCGGTTCGACGGATCCACCGCCCGGTCGGCCGAGTTGCTGCAGAACGAGTTGGGCCGGTTCGAGGATCTGTTGTCGGACCTGCTCGAGATCAGCCGGTTCGACGCCGGGGTGGCTGCGCTGGACGTGGAGCGGGTCGACCTCAGCGAGGTCGCCCGGCAGGTCGTGGAGAGCACCAGGTCACTGGCTGACCGGCGCGGCTGCCGGGTGCTGGTGCGCGAGCCCGACCGCGCCTGTGTCGCCTACGGTGACGTCCGGCGGATCGAGCGGATCGTGCGCAACCTGGTGAACAACGCCATCGACCACGGCGAGGGCCGGGACGTCGTGATCAGCCTCGGCGCCGATGACGAGGCGTCCGCGCTCGCGGTGCGCGACCACGGCGTCGGGCTGACCCCCGACCAGGCGACCCGGGTGTTCAACCGGTTCTGGCGCGCCGACCTGGCCCGTGCCCGCAGCACCGGCGGCACCGGCCTCGGGCTGGCCATCGCCCGGGAGGACGCCCGGCTGCACGGCGGCTGGCTGGAGGCGTGGGGGTGGCCGGGCGACGGGGCCTACTTCCGGCTCACCCTGCCCCGCCAGGCCGGCGGCCCGCTGCGCGGGTCCCCGCTGCCGATGCGACCCGTGGACGCGGACGCGTCGGTGCCGGCCGCCGCCGGTCCGGCCGGCGCCGCGGATCTGCCCTCCACCGGCCGGACGTCCGCCGACCGGGCCGCCGGGAGCCAGTTGGCTGCCGACCGGGAACGCGACGATCGGTCGCCCGCCGCGGAGCCGGCCATCGACCAGGTCGGCAGTCCGCCGACCGACGCGGCCACCGACGTCGCGTCACTCAGCGGGACCACGGGCGACCGGGCCGCCGCCCGACCCGGCACGGACGGGGGACGCTGATGCTGCCACGTCGCCCCGCCGCCGCAGCCGTCCTGCTCGCCCTCGTGGGGCTGCTCGCCTCGTGCGTGTCCATTCCCGACAGCGGGCCGGTGCACGACGGGCTGGGCACCGCCCAGGAGACCACCACCAGCAAGCCGCGTCATCTGCCCAACGGCCCGATCAAGGACGCCGCACCGGCCGACATCGTGCGCGGCTACGTGAACGCGATGCGCGCGTACCCGCCGGATCCCCGGCTGGTCCGCGAGTTCCTGACCGAGGGTGCGGCCAGCCGGTGGGACCCGGGTGCCAAGACCGTGGTCTACTCCGGGTTCCCCCAGGTGACGACGCGGCCGGGCGGCGAGGTGTCGATCTCGGTGACCACGCTGGGCAGCCTCGATCGGCGCGGCTCCTGGCGCTCGGCCGGCCTCGATCAGCAGAAGCTGCGGAGGGACCTGCACCTGGTGCAGGTCGACGGCCAGTGGCGCATCGACGACCCGTTCCCGGGGCTGGTGATCCGCCAGGACTTCTTCGAGGGCTACTACCACCAGTACTCGCTGTACTTCTTCGACCCGACGTCGCGGATCCTGGTCCCCGACCCGGTGTACCTGCCGGTCGGCGACCAGACCGCGACCCTGCTGGTCCGCGGCCTGGTCAACGGGCCGACCAAGTGGCTCAACGGGGAGCTGACCAGCTACGTCCCGGCCAGCACCGACCCCGGTCTGTCGGTGCCGGTGAGCCGGCGGGGGATCGCCCGGGTGCCGCTCGACCCCGAGGTGCTGTCGTACGGCGAGGAGCAGCGCCATCTGCTCGGTGTGCAGTTGGCGTGGACGCTGCAGCAGATCCCGGAGGTGCGCGGTATCGAGGCCGTGTCCGACGGCGCGGCGCTGACGCTGGGGGAGAACCAGAGCGGGGACGTCCTGGACGTCGGGACCGGAGCCGGCTTCGACCCGGCCGACATCGCCGCCGCCCGTGGCCTGTTCGCGCTGCGCAAGGGCCGTCTGGTGACGATCGTCGACGGCGGCGTGGAACGGTTCCCCGGGCCCGCCGGTACGGGCGGGCTCGGGATCAGCGAGTTCGCCGTCGACCGCGACGGCCGCCGGGTCGCCGCGGTGCTGCCCGGTGGCCGGCTGGCGGTGAACACGCCGACCGACATCGGCCGCGGCCTGGTGCAGTGGCTGGACCTGACCGCGGTGCAGCGGCCGCAGTGGGACTACTTCGGGCTGCTGTGGGTGGTCGACGAGACACCGCAGGGGCAAGTTCTCTACACCGTCACCGAGCAGGGCGCCCAACCGGTCGACCTCGGAGACGGCAAGAACTCGCCGGACGAGATCACGCACTTCTCGCTGTCTCGCGACGGCATGCGGATGGCGGTGGTCGACGGCACCGGGGCCGACTCGCGGCTGCTGCTCGGCCGGGTGGACCGCAGCACCGACCCGGAGGTCCCGTTGGCGATCACCGCCTGGCGGGAGATCCGGGCGCCTCGGGTGAAGCTGACCGACCTCCGCGACGTGGGCTGGTCCAGCCCCACCGAGCTGGCGATCATCGCTCGCCGCGGGCCGGCCCGTCCGCAACTGCTCACCATCGACATCGACGGGTCCCAGCTGATCAGCTCCTCGCTCGCGGATTTCGAGCCGGTCCGGCTGGCGAGCACTCCGACCCAGGAGGCGCCCACTGTGGTCGCGAGCGCCGACGGCACGTTGTACGTGCAGGACGAGGACTCATGGACGCCACTGGTGTCAGAGAGTTCCGACGCGCCGATCCGCAAGCCGTCGTACGTGGAGTAGCCCGGGCCGGCTTGCATCCACGTCATCGGCTCTTGGCCGGTGTCGTCCACCGGAATACAGCACCCGCCGGAACGTGCACCGTCCCTCGGCCAGGGTGGACGGGTGACCGCCCTGATCGCCGAGCTGACCGACGCCGCGCTGGACCTGCTGCTGGGGTCGGCGTGCGCCGGGTGCGGGAACCCCGGCCGCGCGCTGTGCGACGACTGCCGCTGCCGGCTGGGCGGCCGTGCCGGGGAGCGCCGCCCCACGCCCGAGCCGCCCGGGCTGCCGGTCCTGGTCAGCGCCGGTGAGTACGACGGCGAGCTGCGCCGAGCCCTGCTGGCACACAAGGAGCACGGCCGCTACGCGCTGGCCGCGCCGCTCGGCACGCTGCTGGCCGATGCGGTGCGACTGGTGGCCGACCGCGAGGCCGGCACCGTGCTGGTGCCGGTGCCGAGCACCGGTGCGGTCGTTCGGCGGCGCGGCCACGACCCGGTGCTGCGGATGGCCCGCGCGGCGGCCCGCGTGCTGCGGCGGCAGGGTTACCCGGTGGCCGTGCACCCGCTGCTGCGGCAGGCGCGGTCGCCGCAGGACCAGGCCGGCCTGGACGCGGCGGCACGGCTGCAGAACCTGTCCGGGGCGTTCGCGGTGCGGGCTTCGCGCCGGCTGCCGGTGACGCCCGGCGCCGGTCCGCTGACGGTGGTGTGCGACGACATCCTGACCACCGGTGCGACGGCCGCCGAGGCCGTCCGCGCCCTGGCGGAGGCGGGTCTGCGCGCCCGCGCGGTAGCCACCGTGGCGTCGACCCGGCGACGGCTGCCCGACCTCCGGTGAAATTGGGTCTCACCGGCCGTGCGGTGGCTACCGCTTCCGCCCGATGCCGACTAGCGTCGCTATATGGCACCCGCCCGCGCGGATCGATCTGCAGGGTCTCCCACGACGAGGCCCCGATCGGTCGAGCCGGGTCCGGGTGCCGTTGTGCATGCTCGGGAGGAGCCGGAAGGAGGCCCACGTGGACGTCGTGGTCAAGGGTCGTCGCTGTGAGGTGACGGACCGGTACCGTCAGCACGTCGAGGACAAGCTCAGCCGCCTGGAGAAGTACGACCAAAAGGTCATGCGGGTCGATGTGGTCGTCACCAAGGAGCGCAACCCGAGGTTGGCCGACCGGGCGATCCGGGTCGAGCTCACGGTGCGCTCCCGTGGACCGGTGATGCGTGCCGAGGCGGCCGCCGCCGACAAGATGGGGGCACTCGACCTGGCGCTGGACCGGCTGCAGGCTCGGCTGCGCAAGGCCGCCGACCGCCGCCGCGTCCACCACGGCAACCGCCGGCCGCTCTCGGTCGCCGAAGCGACCTCCGGGCTGCCGACCCACGGGGACGCCATCACGAACGGCGTCGTGGTCGCCCAAGACGACGCCGACGACGAGCGGCAGCGCCGTACCGGGCGGATCGACGTCGACGGCGACGGGCCGCTCGTGGTCCGCGAGAAGACCCACCGGGCGGCGCCGATGACCCTGGACCAGGCGCTGTACGAGATGGAGTTGGTCGGCCACGACTTCTTCCTGTTCGTGGACAAGGAGACCGAGCGTCCGAGCGTCGTCTACCGGCGGCGCGGCTACGACTACGGGGTGATCTCGTTGGTCGATGCGGCCGACTGAGCGGCCGTCGTCCGGACCCACGTACCGGCGGTGGGTGCCATGAGGCACCACTGCCTGCAGCGGGGTGGTCGGCGCCGTGCCATGATGCGGCCATGACGGTGGATCGTGGCCCGGCCGAGTTCCACGAACTGTCGACCGAGCCCATCCGGGTGGTCGTCGTTGACGACCAGGAACTGTTCCGCCGGGGCCTCATCCTGTTGCTGAACGCCGAGGACGACATCGACGTCGTGGGTGAGGCGGGCGATGGCGACGAGGCCACCGAGGTCGCCGCGCAGACCGTCCCTGACGTGATCTTGATGGACGTACGGATGCCGAAGGTCTCGGGGATCCGGGCCTGCGGCGCGGTCAAGCAGGAGGTCCCGTCGGCCAAGATCATCATGCTGACCGACAGCGACGAGGAGGGCGACCTCTACGACGCGGTGAAGAACGGCGCCTCCGGCTACCTGCTCAAGGACTCGTCCACGGACGAGGTCGCTCAGGCGGTGCGGGTGGTCGCCGACGGCCAGTCGCTGATCAGCCCATCGATGGCGGTCAAGCTGCTGCAGGAGTTCAAGGACCTGTCCGCGGCCCGCCACGAGGACGCCACCACGGCGCCGCGGCTGACCGACCGCGAGCTCGAGGTGCTCAAGCTGGTGGCGCGAGGCATGAACAACCGCGACATCGCGGCGACGCTGTTCATCAGCGAGAACACCGTGAAGAACCATGTCCGCAACATCTTGGAGAAGCTGCAGTTGCACTCCCGGATGGAGGCCGTGATGTACGCCGTCCGCGAGAAGCTGCTGGAGCTGCCGGACGGCTGACCGGGCGACCGCTGTTCGGCCGGCCGGTCGAGTTGTCAGGTCGGC
>CAZNCE010000143.1:7291-9221 GCA_964571285.1 uncultured Nocardioidaceae bacterium
GACCGCTGTTCGGCCGGCCGGTCGAGTTGTCAGGTCGGCTGGCGCTCGGCATGTCCGTGATCCGGCTGACAACTGCGCCCTGACCCCGCAACGCCCCGCCGCCCGACAGGCCGCCGCAAAGCCGTCGAGCCGCGCAGCGGCCCTCGCCTAGGGTGAGGGCGTGGCAGATCTCAGCCCGGCCCAGGCCCGCCGGATCACGCTCGCCGCGCAGGGGTTCCTGGACCGGCGGCACAACCCGCCGACGATGCGCACCCTGAGCCGCACCCTGGCCCGCACCGGCGTCTTGCAGATCGACTCGGTGAACGTGCTGCAGCGCGCCCACTACATGCCGCTGTTCAGCCGGATGGGCCCGTACAACACCGCGCTGCTGGACCGCGCGTCCGGCGCCGCCCCGCGCCGGCTGGTCGAGTACTGGGCGCACGTCGCAGCGTTCATGCCGGTGGAGCTGTGGCCGTACATGCGGCACCGGATGGCCACCGCCACGACCAATGCCTGGGCCGGCCCGCGCACCGTCTACGCGCGCAAGCCGGAACTGGTCGAGTCGGTGCTGCGCGACGTGGCCGAACAGGGGCCGGTCACGGCCCGGGACATCGACCGGGACCTGCCGCGCACGCGCGACAACTGGGGCTGGAACTGGTCGGAGGTCAAGCAGGCGCTGGAGTTCCTGTTCTTCGCGGGCGAGATCACCGTGGCGGCCCGCAACGCGCAGTTCGAGCGGCTGTACGACCTGCCGGAGCGGGTGCTCCCCCGGCGCGTGCTGGACCAGCCGGTTCCCACGCCCGAGGAGGCGCACATCGAGCTGATCCGGCGGGCGGCCGTGTCGCACGGGATCGGCACCGAGGCGTGCCTGCGCGACTACTACCGGATGCGGCACCAGGAGTCGAAGCCCGCCGTCCAGGCCCTGGTCGACTCCGGCGAACTGGTGCCGGTCACCGTCGACGGGTGGGGCCAGCAGGCATATCTGCACCGGGACGCGCGCATCCCGCGCCGGGTCGCCGCCCGCGCGTTGCTCAGCCCGTTCGACCCGCTGGTCTGGGAGCGCGCCCGCACCGAGCGGCTGTTCGACTTCCGGTATCGCATCGAGATCTACGTGCCGGCGGGGAAGCGGGTGCACGGCTACTACGTACTGCCGTTCCTGCTCGGCGACCGGATCGTCGCCCGGGTCGACCTCAAGGCCGACCGGGCCACCGGCGCCCTGCGGGTCCCCGCCGCGTACGCCGAGGCCGGTGCCCCGCCGGAGACGGCCGAGCAGCTGGCGCGGGAGCTGACCGTGCTCGCCGGCTGGCTCGGGCTGCGTCAGGTCGTGGTGGGCGCGCGCGGCGATCTGGCCCCGGCGCTGACCGACCGGCTGGCCGACCGCATGGACGGCGGTTGGCCGGCCAGCCTCGATGACGACGTGGCCGGGTGAGCGGCCGCCGATGGCACGGGCGCCCTGGTGGGAGCCGGTCTGTCCGCGGAACTCACGCTCAGGCTCGCTCGTCACCTACCATGGCGGGTGCGCGCAGTACTGCCGGTGGGGTGCACCGGGCTGCCTGCGTGCCCGCCGCGCCATCGACCGATGCCGCCACCCGTGCCACTAGGAGTCCGTGCCCGTGCCCGTGATTCTCGACAAGCTGCTCCGCATCGGCGAAGGCAAGATCCTGCGCCACCTCGAGTCCGTGGCCAAGCAGGTCAACGCCATCGAGGACGACTTCGTCGCGATGTCCGACGAGGAGCTGCGAGGCCAGACCACGGAGTTCCGCCAGCGCTTGGAGAACGGTGAGTCGCTCGACGAGCTGATGCCGGAGGCGTTCGCGACCGTCCGCGAGGCCAGCAAGCGCACCCTGGGGCAGCGCCACTACGACGTGCAGGTGATGGGGGGCGCGGCGCTGCACCTGGGCACCATCGCCGAGATGAAGACCGGTGAGGGCAAGACCCTGGTCGCGACGCT
>CAZNCE010000144.1:0-5157 GCA_964571285.1 uncultured Nocardioidaceae bacterium
AGATGGGCGACAGCCACGTCGGTCTGCAGGCCCGGCTGATGAGCCAGGCGCTGCGCAAGGTGACCGGTGCGCTCAACGCCTCCGGCACGACGGCGATCTTTATCAACCAGCTCCGTGAAAAAATCGGTGTCATGTTCGGTAGTCCCGAAACGACCACCGGTGGCAAGGCGCTGAAGTTCTACGCCTCGGTTCGCCTCGACGTGCGCCGGATCGAGACGCTCAAGGACGGCGCCGAGATGGTCGGCAACCGCACCCGCTGCAAGGTCGTGAAGAACAAGTGCGCACCCCCCTTCAAGATGGCCGAGTTCGACATCATGTACGGCAAGGGGATCAGCCGTGAGGGTGGCCTGATCGACGTCGGGGTGGAGCAGGGGCTCGTCCGCAAGGCGGGTGCCTGGTACACCTACGAGGGCGACCAGCTCGGTCAGGGCAAGGAGAACGCCCGGACGTTCCTGCGGGACAACCCGGACCTGGCCGACGAGCTGGAGAAGAAGATCCTGGAGAAGCTCGGTATCGGGGCCCAGCTGGACGAGCCGGTATCCGCCGAGCCAAGCGACATCGACTTCTGAATCGGTCCCCGGGCATGCCTCGACACGGCCAGCGGCGAACCGGGCGACACGCGACACCGTGTCCGGATGCCAAGGATCTCGATCCCGGTTCCGGTCCGCACGCCGATCCGGAGTCGGTGGCCCGCACGATCGTGCTGAACAAACTCACCGCGCAGGCGCGTACCCGGGCCGAGTTGGAGCAGGTGCTCGCGAAGAAACTGGTGCCGGCGGAGGTGGCCCGGACGGTGCTGGACCGGTTCGAGCAGGTCGGACTGGTCGACGACGCGGCGTTCGCTCGTGGCTGGGCGGAGTCCCGGCAGCGCTCCCGCGGGTTGTCGCGGCGGGCGATCGCGCAGGAGCTGCGGCGCAAGGGGGTGCCCGACGACCTCGCCGGTCCGGTGCTGGACGAGATCGACCCCGCCGACGAGGAGCAGGCCGCCCGCGAGCTGGTCCGGCGGCGGCTGCGCTCGATGGGCTCGCTCGACGGGCCCACCCGGAGGCGCCGACTGGCCGGGATGCTGGCCCGGAAGGGCTACCCCGGCGACCTGACCTTCCGGGTCGTCGCCGAGGAGCTAGAGGACGCTTTCGACGTGCGCGCCGACGCGGGCGGCGCCGACGCGCTCGAGGCGGGGACGCTTGACCCTGGGGGCGGGGACACCTAGCCTCCGAAACAGCGAAGAGATACCCCGGAGCCCCGGCGTCGGCCCGACCGGCCGGCGTGGCAGCGCTGGGTTTGGAGATTGCTACACCTGAAACCGCAACACCCGAAGCATTGCGACAAAGCAACACGAACGACACGACCTCGAGCGGACGGTCCGCCCGCTTCTCAGGGGCCGGCGCCTGACCGCAGCCGGTCGGCGGCGATGAGTCAGTCGGCCGGCGAGTTGATCGTTCGACAAGGAGGCCCGCAGCAGTACCCGGATCGTCACAATCGGTCAATAGCTACCTCTGGTGCCAGCACGTGACGGTCCCGCGTATCCCTTCGCCGACCCGCCGCTCCATCAGGGACGCGGCCCGCCGAAGGGAGCCGCATGATGTTCGCGCCGATGATCGCCTTCTCCGGTGTGGCCGAAGTCCTGATCATCGCGCTCCTGGTGCTGGTGGCTGCGATCGGTGGCGCGACGATCGGGCTGCTCACCCATCGGACTCGCCAACTGGACTCCAGCCCGGACGGTGCCGCCGTCGACGACATCCGCGCCAGTGCGGAGGAGGACGCGCGCCAGATGCGCCAGCGCGCGGAGCAGGAGGCGAGCGAGGCGAAGGCGCTTCGGGCCGAGGCGGAGCAGGAGGCTCGGCACCAGCGCGACAGCCTGCGTGCGCACCGCAGCGACGTGGAGCGGCGCGAGCACCGGGTGGCCGAGCGGGAGGAACGGCTGGACGCGGAGTCGCGCCGGCTCACGACCCGGGCCGAGGAGCTGAGCACGCTGGAGGAGGAGCTGTCCGCCCAGGAGGCCCGGCTGCAGGATCTGGAGTCCGAACGGACGGCTGTGCTGGAGCGGACCGCCGGTCTCACCGCCGATCAGGCCAGGGCCGAGCTGGTTGCCGCCATCGAGCACGACGCCAAGCGCCAGGCGGTGATCACCACCCGCGAGATCGAGCGCAGCGCCCAGGAGGAGGGCGAGCAGCAAGCCCGCCGCATCCTGGCCACCGTGATCCAGCGGCTCGCCGCCGAGCAGACCACCGAGTCGGTGGTGTCGCTGGTGCAGCTGCCAGCCGACGACATGAAGGGCCGGATCATCGGGCGCGAGGGCCGCAACATCCGGGCGTTCGAACAGACCACCGGAGTCAACCTGCTGATCGACGACACACCCGGCGCGGTGCTGGTGTCCTGCTTCGACCCGGTACGCCGCGAGACCGCACGGCTGACGCTGGAGGCGCTGATCCAGGACGGCCGGATCCACCCCAGCCGAATCGAGGACATGCACCAGAAGTCGATCGCCGAGGTCGACCAGCTGTGCCGGCGGGCCGGCGAGGACGCGATGGCCGAGGTCGGGATCACCGACATGCATCCCACCCTGGTGCACACCATGGGGCAGTTGCGGTACCGCACGTCGTACGGCCAGAACGTGCTCCGCCACCTGCTCGAGTCCGCGCACGCCGCGGGCATGCTCGCCGCCGAGCTCGGGCTGGACCGCGCACTGCTGATGCGCTGCGCGCTGCTGCACGACATCGGCAAGGCACTCACCCACGAGCATGAGGGCTCGCACGCCAAGGTCGGTGCCGACCTCGCCCGTAAGTACGGCGAGTGCGAGGAGGTCGTACACGCCATCGAGGCGCACCACAACGAGGTGGAACCGCAGACCGTCGAGGCGATCATCACCCAGGCGGCGGACGCGATCAGCGGCGGGCGGCCCGGCGCCAGGCGCGAGTCACTGGAGGCCTACGTCCGCCGGCTCGAGCGGCTGGAGGAGATCGCGCTGGAACACGAGGGCGTGGAGAAGGTGTTCGCGATGCAGTCCGGCCACGACGTCCGGGTGATGGTGCTGCCCGACGTCGTGGACGACGTGGAGGCGCAGGTCCTGGCCCGCGACATCGCCAAGCAGGTCGAGGAGGAGCTGACCTATCCCGGTCAGATCAAGGTCACCGTGATCCGCGAGTCCCGGGCCACCGAGATCGCCCGCTGACCGCGACCCGTAGGCGACATCAACCCGCTGGGCGGATCTGCTACGAAAGGCGTTCGCCACGGCTCCCGTGACGATGTCCGTCGCGGTGCGTCAGCGTGCCGAAAACGAAGGCGCGGATACGGAGCGCGGGACTGCGGGGGAGTGGGGCCGATCAGCGGCGGGTACGGCGGCTGTGGCGCTCGGCCCGGACCCGTACCGGCTTCGGCTCGGGGCGGAGGACCTCGACCACCATGGCGACAACTGCCGCAAGGCACACCAAAGCCACCATCAGGGCGATCCCCAAGGTGAGCGACATCTCGACCTCCTAGGTTTCAGGATACCCGGGATTGCGCCCGAGCACACCCTGCAGATTCCCGTCGCGTTCGCACCGGGCCGGGCGGCCTGTTCGGCGCCGCTACGCGCCGGTCTCGTCGAGGGTCTCCTTGACCTGCTGCCGACCCTGCGCGCCGACCGCCGAGCGCCCTCGCCGGGCGAGCCGCCGCTCCAGCAGCACCGCCAGTCGCGACAGCGTGTAGTTGATGATGATGAAGATCAGCGCGGCGATGAACAGCGGCACGATGTTGTGGTCCACGAACTGCGCGATCCCTTGCGCCTCCGCGACCAGGTCACGGTAGGCGATGATCAGGCCGAGCGCGGTGTCCTTGAGCACGATCACGCACTGGCTGATGATCGCCGGCAGCATGATGTTCACCGCCTGGGGGAGCAGGACCATGCGCATCACCTGGCCCTTGCGCATGCCGATCGCGTACGCCGCCTCCGCCTGCCCACGCGGTACGGCGTTGATGCCGGCCCGGAAGACCTCGGCCAGCACCGACCCGTTGTAGAGCATCAGGGCGATCGCCAGCGACCAGAAGGCGTTGAACAGGTCGCTGTAGGCGATGGCCACGAACAGGATCAGCAGCAGCAGTGGGACGGCGCGGAAGAACTCCACGATGGCCACCGCGGGCCAACGGATCCAGGCGTGGTCGGACAGCCGCGCCACCGCCATCACGAAGCCGAAGGCGATCGACATCACGATGGCGACCGCGGCCACCGACACGGTGGCCACGATGCCTTTCCAGTAGGCCCTGGCGATGTTCTCCTGGGCGAGGTCCCCCCACAGTTCGGCCTCGAGCTCCCCGTAGTCCCACAGGCGCCAGATGACCCAGGCGATGACGCCCAGCGCGAGCAGTCCGCCGATGATGCCGTAGAGCCGGTACCGCGCGGATGCCCGAGGCCCGGGAAGGTCGAACAGCACGTTGCTCATCGCGACACCCCCAGCCGGCGGTCGATGACGTTCGAGACCAGCGACATCAGCAGCACCACGACCACGAACAGCAACGCGACGCCGATGAAGATGAAGTAGATGTCAGAGGTGTACTGGTTGCCGAGCTTGCGCATCATGTAGCCGGCCTCCGCGACCCCGACGATCGCGCACACGGTGGTGTTCTTCGCGAGTGCGATGTAGATGCTGGTCAGCGGCGGGATCACCGCCCGGAACGCCTGCGGCAGCACCACATGCCGCAGCGTCTGCCCGAACGTCATCCCGATCGATCGGGCCGCCTCGGCCTGCCCCGGTGAGACGGAGTTGACCCCGGACCGGACCGCCTCGCAGACGAACGCCGCGGTGTACGCGGACAGGCCGAGCATCGCGGCGGTGGCGAAGTGGTTGAAGTCGACGAATCCGAGGCTGAATCCCAGGTCGCTGTAGCCCAGCACCGGGGCGATCGCGATCCCCAGGGTCAGCACCAGCACCAGCGGGGTGTTCCGCAAGATGTTGACGTAGGTCGTGCCGATGGCGCGCAGCACCTTGACGGGGGAAACCCGGAAGCTGCCGAGGATCGTGCCGAGCACGGTCGCGATGACGCCCGAGAACAGCAGCAGCCACAGGGTGAGCGAGAAACCCGCCCAGATCTGATCGAACTCGCGGAAGAACGCGTTGTCGCCTAGCACGTGACGCCTCACCTACCTCCGTAGCGGGGGCGCGCCGTCCACGACGGCGCGCC
>CAZNCE010000144.1:5167-9191 GCA_964571285.1 uncultured Nocardioidaceae bacterium
CCCCCCGGGTGAGCCCCGGGTGGGCTCTGCGCCGGGCCCCCCCCGCCCCCGCCGGGCGGGGGGGCGCGCCCCCCAGCCGGCCCCGCCCCCGAACACGTTCACCGATCAAGCGGGTCCTACTGGCACTCGTCCAGCGCGGGGGGCTCAGGGGTGTCGACCCCGGACTGACCGAGGGTGTTCTCGAACGCCTCCGCCCAGGTGCCGTCGTCGAACGAGGCCTGCAGGGTCTCGTTGAGGAACTCGCACATCTGGGTGTCGCCCTTCTTGAAACCGATCCCGTAGCGCTCCTCGCTGAACGGCTCACCGGTGACCTCGAGCTCGTCCGGGTCCTCGGCCGCGTAGCCCAGCAGGATCGCGCCGTCGGTGGTCACCGCGTCCACGGCACCGCCCTTGAGTTGGTCCACGCACTCGGAGTACGTGGAGAACGGCACCGGGTTGGCGCCGTACTCGTCCACCATCCGCTGCAGCGAGGTGGAGCCGGTGACCGAGCACACCTTCTTGCCCTCGGTGTCCTCCGGCGTGGTGATGGCGTCCTTGTCCTCCTCGCGAACCAGCAGCTGCTGCCCAGTGACGTAGTACGGTCCGGTCTGGCCGACCACCTGGCGTCGCTCGTCGGTGATCGAGTACGACGCGATCACGATGTCGACCTTCCCGGTCTGCAGGAACGGTTCCCGGTTGTCCGAGACCGTCTCCACCCACGTGATGCCGTCGTCGTCGATGCCGAGACCGGCGGCGATGATCCGCCCCATCTCGATGTCGAAGCCGGACGGCGCGTCAGCGCCCGGCTCGAGGAAGCCGATGCCGGGCTGGTCGTACTTGACCCCGATGTTGATCGCGCCGGCGTCGGCGAGCTTGGCCATCGTGGTGCCGGAGTCGAACTCCGGGTTGTCGGCGACTTCGACGTCGGTGTCGCCGCCGCCACCGCCACACGCGGCGAGGCTGAGGGCCAGCAGCGCGGATGCCGCGACGCCGGCGATCTTGGTGAATCGCATGGTGGTTCCCCTTCGGTGGTGTGTTGTCAGTGCTTGAGGATCTTGCCGAGGAAGTCCTTGGCCCGGTCGGACTTGGGATGGGTGAAGAACTCCTCGGGGGTGGCCTCCTCCACGATCTGGCCGTCGGCCATGAACGCGACCCGGTTCGCCGCCGTACGGGCGAAGCCCATCTCGTGCGTGACCACGATCATCGTCATGCCGTGCTGAGCCAGGTCGACCATCACGTCGAGAACCTCCTTGATCATCTCGGGGTCGAGTGCGGAGGTCGGCTCGTCGAAGAGCATCACCTTGGGGTCCATGGCCAGCGCCCTGGCGATCGCGACGCGCTGCTGCTGGCCGCCCGAGAGCTGAGCGGGGTACTTGCCCGCCTGGGCGCCGATCCCGACCCGGTCGAGCAGTTGGCGGGCCCGTTCCTGGGCCTGCTTGGCCGGCTGCTTGCGGACCTTGATCGGCCCCAGCGTGACGTTGTCGAGGATCGTCTTGTGCGCGAACAGGTTGAACGACTGGAACACCATGCCGACGTCGGCGCGCAGCCGGGCCAGGTCCTTGCCCTCGGCGGGTAGCGCCACCCCGTCCAGCCGGATCTCGCCCTTGTCGATGGTCTCGAGCCGGTTGATCGTGCGGCACAGCGTGGACTTGCCGGAGCCGGACGGCCCGATCACCACCACGACCTCGCCGCGGGCGATCTCCATGTTGATGTCCTGCAGCACGTGCAGGTCACCGAACCATTTGTTGACGCCGTCGAGCACGACGAGCGGCCCGCCCTGCGGGGTCCTGACCGGTTCCGTGGCTTGCTGCGTCATGCCGCGGAAACCTATCGGTCAACGGGCTCGGAAAGAACACCAATCGCCCGGTCGTGGCCAAATAGTTGTCGTCTCGTTGTCTGAGACGCGGTCTTGGTGGGGTCGAGCCGGTCCGGCTGCCGATGGCGGCCGCGTACCCTGGGCGCACGGTCTCGACAGGCGGGTGGGAGGGCGGCTATGACCCGGTACGACGACGGGCTGGATCACGCGATCGAGCACGCGAAGCGGTATCTGGTGTCGCTGCCGGACCGCCCGGTGTGGCCGGTGCAGGAGTACCGGCAACTGCTGGCCGCGCTCCGTGCGCCACTGCAAGACGAGCCCTGCCCGGTCCCGGAGGTGATCGACCAGCTGGCGGCCTGGGCAGAACCCGGCCTTGCCAGCAACGGCAGCCCGCGGTTCTTCGGTTTCGTCAACGGCGGCACCCAGCCCGCGGCACTCGGTGCGGACTGGCTGGCCACGGCCTGGGACCAGAATGCCGGGCTGCGCGCGATGGCGCCCGCCGCGGCGGCCGCGGAGACCGTGGCCGCCGAATGGCTGCTGGACCTCCTGGACCTGCCGCGGGACAGCTCGGTCGGCTTCGTCACCGGGGCCACCATGGCCAACTTCACCGGCCTCGCCGCCGCACGCCAGGCCGTCCTCGCCCGAGCGGGGTACGACGTCGAGCGGCTGGGCCTGGTGGGCTGCCCGCCGGTGCGCGTGCTGGTCGGCGCCGACCGCCACCTGTCGGTCGCCGTCGCACTGCGCTATCTGGGCATCGGCACCGACTCGATCGTGCCGGTGGCCACCGACGACCTCGGCCGGATCGACGTCGCCGACCTGGTCGCCAGACTGGATGAGGGCTCGGGGCCGACGATCCTCTGCCTGCAGGCGGGCGAGGTGCACACGGGGGCCTTCGACCCGTTCCCGGAGGCGGTGTCGGCCGCGCACCGGGCCGGGGCGTGGGTGCACGTGGACGGCGCATTCGGCCTGTGGGCCCGGGCGGGGGACACCACCAGGCACCTGGCGGCCGGGGTGGAGCTGGCCGACTCCTGGTGCACCGACTGCCACAAGACGCTGAACGTCCCGTACGACAGCGGGCTGGCGATCGTGCGCGACCCCGCCGCGCATGCCGCCGCCTTCGCGACCCGTGCCGACTACCTGCGGGTCGGCCGTGCGCCCGATGGTTCCGCTTCCGGGCAGCCGCCCGGCCGGCCGGAGCTGGAGCCGGCCGACACCGTGCCGGAGATGTCGCGCCGCGCCCGCGGCTTCGCGGTCTGGGCGGCGCTGCGCGCGATGGGCCGCAGCGGCGTCGCCGCGCTGGTGGACCGGCTGCACGCCCGCGCGCAGCGGATGGCCGCCGGCCTGGCCGGGATCGAGGGCGTCCGGGTGCTCGGCGACGTGGGCTTCACCCAGCTGATGGCCGACTTCGGCGACCCCGACCTGACCGCGGAGGTCGGCGACCGGCTGTTGTCCGGCGGGGTCGCCGCGATCACGCCCTCGACCTGGCGGGGCACTGCGGTGCAACGCATCTCGATCAGCAACTGGTCCACCAGCGAGGAGGACGTGGATCGCACCGTGGCCGAGCTGGCCGGGCTGGCCGGCCGGCCCGCGACCGAGCGCTGACGCGGCCGCGCGGATTTCGGCGGCCGACCGAACCGCCGTAGCCTTGAGCCGATATGTCTGTGACCATCTCCACCGATCACGCGGCGGCGGCCGCTGCGGCCACGACCGGCGCGGCCCGGAGCGGCGTCCCGCGCACGTACGAGGTCCGCACCTACGGCTGCCAGATGAACGTGCACGACTCCGAGCGGCTGTGCGGCCTGCTGGAGGACGCGGGATACGTGCGGTTCGACGAGTCGGCGGCCGCAACACCGGACGGCGGCACGCCCCGCCAGGCCCCGGACGTCGTGGTGTTCAACACCTGCGCGGTGCGGGAGAACGCGGACAACCGGTTATACGGCAACCTGGGTCACCTGGCCCCGGTCAAGCAGGCCAACCCGGGCATGCAGATCGCCGTGGGCGGCTGCCTGGCGCAGAAGGACCGCGGTGAGATCACCCGGCGTGCTCCATGGGTGGACGTGGTGTTCGGCACCCACAACATCGGCTCGCTGCCCGTACTCCTCGAGCGTGCTCGGGTAGCGGACGAGGCGCAGGTCGAGATCCTCGAGTCTCTCGAGGTGTTCCCGTCCACCCTGCCAACCCGGCGCGAGTCGGCCTACGCCGCCTGGGTGTCGGTCAGCGTCGGCTGCA
>CAZNCE010000145.1:0-9083 GCA_964571285.1 uncultured Nocardioidaceae bacterium
GGCCGGGAACCCGCGCGGCGGACCCGGGCTGGTGCCCTGGCGGATCGACGCCGACCGGTCCAGCATCACGATGATCGCCTCGTACGAGGGGAAGCGGCTGCTGCTGCTCGCCGACGCGCCGGCCGGGGACGTGGTGGCCGGCCTGCGACGGCTGGGCACCGGACCGCACACGTTCGACGCGGTGAAGATGGCGCACCACGGGTCGCGCCACAACACCTCGTCGGAGTTGTGCGCGCTGATTCGGTCCCGCAACTGGCTGGTGTCCACCGACGGCGCGGTCTTCGGCCATCCGGACGTCGAGGCCCTGGCCCGGGTGGTCGTGTCGCAGCGGCGGCCGTCGTTCCTGCTCAACTACCTGACCGACGAGGTCGCCGATCTGGTGGCCAACCAGGGTGAGCGCTACCGGGTACGGCTGCCGCGGTGGGCCGGCCGGTCGTACGGCACGGGCAAGCTGTTGCGGCTGTCGTGAGCTCGCACCGCGGGCGTACCCGGCTCGGGGCGGGCACGCATTAGGGTTTGTCGGGATGAGCGTGACGAGACTGCTGCGGCGGGCCCTCCTGGCCATGTTCGGCCTGCAACTCCTGGTCGCCGGGATTCTCACGCTCACCGACCTGCTGCGGCACAAGCGCGGGCGGGCGCCGACGTTCCCCCGCACCCCACCCGAACCGGTGCCGCTGGCCCACGGCGAACTCACGCCGTACACCTACGGTCAGGACCTCTACGACGACATGCTGGCCGCCATCCGCGGCGCGGAGCGCCTGATCCTGTTCGAGTCCTTCATCTGGAAGGCCGACCGGGTCGGGCAGGAGTTCAAGGACGCCCTCACCGAGGCGGCCGACCGCGGGGTGGACGTGTTCATCACCTACGACGGCTTCGCCAACCTGGTGGTGCCCGGCCGGTTCAAGCGGTTCGACGCCTCGCTGCATGTGCTGCGCTATCCGGTGTTCGCAGCCCGCTGGCGGTTCTACGACTTCCGGCACTACGGCCGTACCCACCGCAAGATCTTGGTGGTGGACGACGAGGTCGCCTTCGTGGGCGGGTTCAACGTCGGGTCCCTGTACGCGGACAGTTGGCGCGACACGCACGCCCGGATCACCGGCCCGAACGTGTGGGACCTGAAGAACGCCTTCGTGGACTTCTGGAACCAGCACGCCGGCAAGGACCAGCCGCGATTCCACGACCACGGGGCCAACGTCTGGGACCCGACGCTGCGCACCTTCCGCAACAGCCCGAAGCAGTGGGTGTTCCCGATCCGGAACATGTACCTGGAGGCGATCGACCGGTCCAGTCGGCACGTGTACCTGTCGCACGCCTACTTCGTGCCCGACTCCGACCTGCTGCGGGCGCTCACCGACGCGGCCCGGCGCGGCGTGGACGTGCGCCTGCTGGTGCCGGCGATCTCCAACCACGTCGTCGCCGACTGGATGTCGCGCGGCTTCTACGAGCAGCTGCTGAAGGGCGGCGTGCGGATCTTCCTCTACCAGGACGCGATGATCCACGCCAAGACCGCCACCATCGACGGCCAATGGTCCACGATCGGCACCGCGAACATCGACCGGCTGAGCCTCACCGGCAACTACGAGATCAACGTCGAGGTGTACGACTCGGACGTCGCGGCCAAGTTGGAGCAGATCTTCGCCAACGACTGCTCGAACGCGGTCGAGCTGATGTTGCACGACTGGCTGGACCGCCCGATCTACAAGAAGGCGGCCGAGGCGATCCTGGCGCCGCTGCGACCGCTGGTGTGACCGGCCTGGGTCACCGGCGCTCCGGCACACCAGGGAAGGGCACGCTCGCATCCCGGGGGCTAGCTGGGATGGGAGCGTGCCCGGTCCAGTGACAGGTTGTCGGTCCCCGATGAACTGCCGGCGACCTCCCGGTGAGGTGCCGACCGCTTACGGATGACGTCTTGGCTTCTCGGCGGGAAGTCTTGGCTTCTCAGCGGGAAGTCTTGGCTTCTCAGCGGGAAGTCTTGGCTTCTCAGCGGGAAGTTTTGGCGTCTCACGGGGCGGGGGTGGGTTCAGCGGCTCGCGACCGTCAGCCGATCCAGCTTCGCCCGAGCCAACCGGAGCACCACGGAGACGCCCTGGACCGGGATGTCCAGCGCCTCCGCCACCACCTCGTCCGAACGCCCCTCCTCGTGCAGGCGGAGCGCGATCCCCAACGCCTCCGGCAACCTGCCGATCAACTCCTCACGGCTCTGCTCGCTCACGACCACGACGCTAGGGCGGAATCAGTGGTCGCGCTTCAGTAGTGCGCTACTGATCCCGGGCAGTGGGTGTCGTCCTGCGGCGAATGCGTGGAATGTCGCCCCAGCGGGCGTCGACGGCCGGAGCCTGCACCGCTCAGCTCGAGGCAGACAGCACAGTCGCGAGCTGCTCGCGCCGCTCGACGCCTAGCTTGCCGAAGGCGCGGTACAGATGCGACTCGACCGTGCGGACCGACACCGTGAGCCGGTCGGCGATCTCGGCGTTCGACAACCCCACCGCCGCCAATTCGGCCACCTCCAGCTCCCGGCGGCTCAGGTCGGCGGCGGGCTCCGCCACGGACAACGCAGGGGTCCGGGCGGACTCACACCTGGCGGCCAGCAGGCGGCTGCGCGCGGCGAGCCGGTGGCCGGTGGCGGTCCGGCCCTGACGGTGTGCCGCGAGCGATCCCGCGGCCGCCGCCTCCGCTGCGCACAGCCACTGGCCGAGCTCGTCGAACCGATCGGCCGACTCCTCCAGTGCCGCCGCATCCTGCTCCGCGATCGCACGGACGTGACCGGCCAGCAACCGCGGCTGCTCGTGTTCGGCGACCCGGGCCAGCGCGGTCATCGGGCCGATCAGCGGCTCCGGCTCCGCCCCGAGCCGGGCGGCCCAGTGCCACAACGTCACCCGCCGCATGTCCTCGGGCGAGAGCCGGTCGGCGCCCTCGAGCAGGACCCTGGAGCCGGCGGCCGGCTGGCCGGCGGCCATCTCGATCAGGGCATCCGCGAGGAGAAAGTCCGACTCGCTGCGAGGAGTCCCGCGGCGGGGCTGCAGTTGGCGACTGCGCTGCACGGAGGCCTGCGCCGCCGTCAGGTCACCGCACAGCGCCTCGGCCTGCGCCTGGATGGCCAGCACCCACGGGACCGCGCCACCCTGTCCGGATGCGCCGAGCGCGAGGGTCGCCTCGGCCAGGGTGCGTCGTGCGGTGACCGGCGTGCCCCGGGCCAGCTGCAGCGCGCCCAAGGCCAGCGCCGCCAGGCCACGGGTCATCGGATCCGGCCCGGTGGCCACTTGCCGGTAAAACTCCTCGGTCACCGGCATCGCCTCACGGACTCGGCCTTCGAGGAACTGGCACAGCATCTCCTGCAACTGCGCGTGCGCCCGTCCCCTGACGAGCTCCGGGCGGCCGGTGTCGCCGAGCATGCGCATCCGTTCGTGCAGTGTCCGGGCCGACTGCGTACGTCCGGTGTAGGCCAGCGCCTCCGCGCCGATCTCGGCGGCCAGCAGGACGTGCCAGCCGGCCGCGTCGGGATCGTCCAGCACCGGTGCGGTGCTGGCCACCGCCTCATCCAGCTGTCCCGCGTCCAGCAGCAGCCCGGCTCGGTAGCCGGCGACCAGTTGCTGGTCGCGGGCGTCGGACGAGGACGCGGTGAAGCGCTCCAGCGCGGCCGCCATCGCCTCGGCCCGGCCGAGGCCCAGGTACAGCGCCCGGTAGCGGGCCTCCAGATATTCGGTCCGCACGGCGGCAGTGCCCGCGAGTACGGCCTGCTCCGCCGCCGCCAGGGCCTGTTCCGCCTCGGCGAATCGCCGGCGCCCGATCTCGGCCTGGGCCAGCACCACCGACGCCTCCGCCCCTCCCCCGCTGCGCACCGCGGCTGCCGCCAGCCGATGCCCCTGGTCGAACCCGAAGGAGGAGTTCGCCAGCCGCGCGGCGCGGAGCAGCCTGCTGGCGGCGGGCTGCGCACCGATCTCCAGCAGCCAGTCCGTGGTCCGCAGCGCATACCTCGCCTCGTCCACCTGAGCGTCCAGCTCCGCGATCAGCGCGCGCAGCAGCTGCCGTCGCTGCAGCCGGCCGAGCTGCGACAGCCGCACCTCGCCGTACAGCGGATGCCCGAGCCGGAAGTCGTCGCCGTCCAGCCGCAGCAGGCCGCGGGTCTCCAACGCCGCCAGGGCGTCACCATCGACGAGCCGCTCGGCGGTGGTCACCGGCAACGGCTCGGCCAGCGCCACCAGCGCGAGAGCGCGCGACTGGGCATCGGACAGCCCCTCCAACCGGGCCCCGACCGCGTCGACCAGCCGCGGCGCCAGGACGACCTGACCGTCCCAGCCCCACAGCCCGTCGAGCAGGCGGAGCGAACCGGAATCGATCGCGCCCAGCACCAACTCGCGGGTGTAGAGCGCATTGCCGCGGCTGGCCTCGGCGAGCAGCCGCGCGGTGCGGAGCGCAACCCGGTCGTCGAGCACCCGGCAGATCAGGCGCTCGGTCTCCTCCAGCGAGAACTGCTGCAGGTCCACGCGCAGGGCCAGGCCGTCCTTCCACAAAGCGGTGATCGGGTCCGGCACCGGCGCGCCGCTGCGCACGCTCACGATGACGGTCGCGGTGCCGGTGAGGGCGAGATGCAGGACGAGCGCTGCGCTGCCCGGGTCGAGCAGGTGCGCGTCGTCGACGGCCAGGATGTGCCGGGCGGCGTCCGACCCGCGCAGCGCCGCCGCGATCGCCAGGTGCAGCGAGGTCGGATCACT
Organism: uncultured Nocardioidaceae bacterium; assembly: GCA_964571285.1. GTDB lineage: Bacteria > Actinomycetota > Actinomycetes > Propionibacteriales > Nocardioidaceae > CAZNCE01. The sequence continues at coordinate 4,713 of CAZNCE010000145.1, forward strand.
GTGCTGCTCGGCCACCACCTCCGGTGCCAGGTGGGCAAGGGCGGCGTACGGGGTGGCCGCGGCCGATTCGGTGCCGATCGCGAGCGTGGTGGGCATGTCGTGCCGTCGGCCCCAGGCGAGCGCTTCGCGCAGCAGGCGGGTCTTGCCCACGCCGGCACCGGCCACGACCACCGCTCCGGCGGTAGCCGCGGTCGGAGCCACGTCGGCGGTGGACCGCGACGTCGTGGCACCGGCCGCGAGTACGCCGGTCAGCAGGTCGAGCTCCTCGTCGCGCGCAACGAACGGCCAGTCCCCCTCGGCGTACTGCACGGTGGACACCGGTGCTGCTGTCCCCTTCTCGAGAGGTCTCCGTCCGCGCGGTCCGGGGCTGCCGGCGCGCACTCACACAGTCTTTCACGTGTCCCGCATCCTCGCGGGCGCCGAGTGCCCGCACCGATGCGGCGTCCGGCGGAGCGCGCAGCAGCGGTCCAGCGGTGGCCTGACGAAACGCGTTCACAGGTGCAGTAGTTCGGACAGTGTCGCGGCCGCGACGTCCCACGTCCACTCGGTCGACACCCACTCACGCCCGGCCGTTCCCATCCGGGTGGCCAGCGCGGGATCGCGCAGCAATTCGGCCATCCGGCCGGCCAGCGCGTCCGGGTCGCGCGGATCCACGACCCAACCGGTGCTCCCGGGCCGGACGGTCTCGGAGGCGCCACCGGAGTCGCCCACCAGAACCGGCAGGCTGCAGGCGGCCGCCTCCAAGAACACGATGCCCAGCGCCTCCGGCTCCAGCCCGAACAGGCGGGTCCGCGACGGCATGGCGAACACATCCCCCGCGTCCACGTACGCGGGCATCCGGCCCCAGTCCACGCCCCCGGTGAGAATCACGCCATCGGTGATCCCGAGGCGGGACACCGCCCGCTCGATCCGCCGGCGATCGGGGCCGTCGCCGACCAGCAACAGCCGGGCCTGTGGCAGTTCCGACAGCACCCGTCGCCAGGCGGTCAGCAAGACGTCGTGGCCCTTGCGCCGGACCAGCCGGGCGGTGCACACCAGCACCGGCGCCGACTCCGCGATCCCCAGCCGCGCCCGCACGTCCGCGCCGCCACACCCCGGCCGAAACCGGTGCACGTCCACGCCGGGTGAGAGCCTGCGCATCCGGTCCGCCGCGGCCACGCTCAGCGCCGGCGCAATCTGACGCCGGCACCACTCGCTCACGTAGGTCAGCACGTCGCAGCCGTCGCCGATCTGTGCCAGCAACCGCCGGGTCCCGGGCACCCGGGCCCACCAGGTCTCGTGCCCGTGGGTCAGGGCCACCACGCGGCGCGCTCCCGCTTGCCGCAGCGGCCCGGCCAGCAGCCCGAGCGGCGCCGACGCGCCGAACAGCACCCGGTCGCAGCCGAAGCGCAGGAAAGTCTGCGCCACGCGCCGCCGCACGTCGGGGGTCGGCACCAGCATCGCCCGCGGGTCCCGGACCACCGGGAACGGCAGGGCCGCGTCGAACTCGGCGGCCCCAGGCATCCGCGCCGTGTGCACCACCACGCCGGGGTCGCCACTCGCGTCACCTGGTCCGGCCAGCCGCTGCGCAAGCTCGTACACGAACGTCTCGATCCCGCCGCGTCGGGTCGGGAAGTCGTTGGTGACCACCAGGGTCCGCGCCGCCCGCGTCACCGGCCCACCTCGTCACCGGGGCGCCACTCCCGGGCCAGCGTGATCCGCTGTACGGCGCTGGGGTGGGAGTCGAAGACCAGGTACGACCAGCGGGACGGCGTCAGGTCGGCCAGGTTGTGCTGCGCCAGCAACTGCTGCATCCGCACCACCGTGGCCGGGTCGTCGATCAGGGTCAGCGCGTGCTGGTCGGCGCGCAGCTCCAGCTGCCGGCTGATCGCGTTCTGCACCGGCAGCAGCGCCACGGCGAGCACCGCCGACAGGCCCACCACCACCGCAGCAACCATCGGGCTCCCGCCGCGCAGCCCACGACGGCCTGCCCAGCCGCTGCGGAGCACCCACCACAGCGCGGTCATCCCCAGGGCGGCGGCGGTGGCGCCGATCAGGGTGCCGGTTACCACGTCGCGGTACTTGGCGTGCCCGAGCTCATGCGCGACGATCGCCTGCACCTCCGGATGCGGCACATCGGTCAGCAGCGTGTCATAGAGCACGATCCGCCGGGTGCTGCCGAACCCGCTGACATAGGCGTTCAGGCTGCTGCTGCGCCGCGACGCGTCGGCCACCAGGACGTCGTCGACCCGCACCCCGTCGGTGCGGGCCAGGTCGACCAGTTCGGTGCGCAACTCCCCTGGCTCCATCGAGTCGAAGTTGTTGTAGATCGGCTCCACCACCACCGGGTACGCGAACGACAGCAGTGCCGCCAGGCCGGCCGCGCCGAGGCTGGCGGGCACGAACCACCAGTCGGGCAGCAGCCGGATCATCCCCACCAACGCGGTCAGCGCAACCGAGGTGACGCAGACGGTCAGGCCCAGCCCCTTGAGGCTGTCGGCCAGCCACTCCGGCCAGTCCTGCGCCGAGACCGACCAGCCGCGCAGGACCGACTGCTGCCAGACCGCGAACGGCAGCGTCACCAGCCAGCCGACGCCCGACGTCAACACGACCAGCATCGGCACCTGCAGCCACCAGTGGCGGGCCGGCCGGATCATCGTCCGCAGCAGGCCCAGCCCGCGTCGGCTCAGGGCCAGCCCGGCCACCACGACCAGGCCGGCCAGCAGCTCCAGATACCCCGGCAGGTGCATGCTCGCAGCGAACTCGTCGCCCCGGGCGACCTGTTCGGCGGTGAAGCTGCGGCGCAGCTCGCTGGCCGGCGACGGGGGCATCGGCTGCCACGGCACCAGCCGCCAGAGCACGAACCCGAGCGCGAGCGCCAGCACCACCAGCCAGATCGCAGCGACCCTGCGCGTGGTCATCCGGCCAGCTCCTCCAAGTAAGCGCGGAAGGCGGTGTCGAAGCCCTCAGGGTCAGTGTGCAGCACCTGGTGCAGCGCCGAGGCCACGTTGCCCGAGCCCAGCGCGTTCTCGTACAACCGGACCAGGCTGTCCCTCCCGTGCTGGTCGGCCACCATCCGGCAGGCCAGCCACGACCATAGGTACGCGTCGTCGAGACCTGCCGTGTCGGCCGTGAACTCCGGATCGGGTGGAGGAGTGTTCGGCACGCCGCGTGCCCGCAGCCGGCGTACGGCGTGCGCCTGCGCCAGCCGCGCGGCCCGCGGATGCGCGGCGAAGGCGACGTAGTCGGCGAACCCCTCGACCAGCCACAGGGCGGTGTCGCTGGTGACCGCACCGGTCAGCGCGTGCACCGCCTCGTGCGTCAGCACGATCTGGTCCGCCCCACCGGTCAGCCGGGACAGCTGCGTGGCGTCCACCACCACGCGCACCGGGCTGGTCGGGTCGTCGGTGCCGTCGACGGTGGTCGCGACCGCGGCGATCCCGGTCCCGTCGTCCGGCTCGGTGCCGAGCACCTGCGCGGTCTGCCGCGGCCCGGACGGCACGACCACGACCAGGCCCCGCGGCCGACCGGCCGGGCCCGCGGTGGATCCGCCGAGCACCGACCGGACGTCGGCGACGGCCCGCACGCCCAGTCGGGCCGTGGCTCGCGCGGTACGCCGGTCGGTGGCGGCGACCACCAACACCGGACCGGTCCGGATCACTGCGGTCTCGCCCAGCAGCCACGCGGGGCGGCGGGCCTGGACGGCCGGGGCGAGGTCCACCAGCAGCGCCCGCTGATCGGTCGCCCGGAAACGGGCCCGCAGCAAGGTGCCGGCCGGGCGCGGGTCGAATCCGTCCAGTGCCCATTCCGCGCGCAGCGTCGCGGTCCACTCGCCGGTGCCGTGCGACCCGGGCGCCGGCGCCGACTCGGGGGCCGGGTCGGCGTCCACGGCCAGCCGCCAGGTGGACAGTGGCAGCGCGGTCAGCGCGTCGAACAGCTGATCGGCGTGCTCCTGTGCCCGTCGGCCGCTGACGAACTGGGCCCGGAAGGCCGCCCGGTCCCGGGTCGCACGGGCCGACTCCAGCGCCTGGACGGTGTCCCGCAGGTGTCGCATCCGGGCGGCATCGCCTGGTGCCGTCTCGTGCCCCGGTGCCGGACGCGTGAGCGCCGCGGGCGGGCTGCTCGCCTGTGGCGCTGCCGGCTTGTCCCCGGGCCCGCCACAACCGGCAAGCGAGACGATCACGGCGACCGCGATCAGGGCGCGACCTGCTCGCGCTCGGGCGGGAGGAACCATCGCGACCCGGCGCTAACCGGCGGGTTCGGCCGCGGGGTCTCCGGGCCCGCCGTCGCGGTCCCGCTCGGGCGCCTGCGACGCGGTCTCGTCCGGCTGCTGCTTGCGGGTGGCGGCGAGGAGGATGAGTACGCCGAGGATGGCGGCGAGGATGGAGGCGC
>CAZNCE010000146.1:0-9022 GCA_964571285.1 uncultured Nocardioidaceae bacterium
ACCGAACCCGCGCCCAGGTACACCCCACGCGACGGCCCGCACGTACCCAAGCGCAAGGTCGGCACAAAGTGAGCGACCCCCTCCACACCGAACCCGCGCCCAGGTACCGGCAGGGTCAGTGCGGCACCTGGACGGCGGTGTACGAGCCGGTGGGCACAACCAGCAGCCCGCGGCCGGGGATCACCTTTCCGGACACGGCGCTGCGGGGCAGCCGCAGGTTCACCACGTCGGCGTCGCCGGGCTGTTGCGGCGACAGCAGCAGCCCCTGGCGGCACTTGCGCGCTTCGAACAGCCAGCCGGAGTAGCCCGACGACAGGTCGGTCGTGCTGCCGCCGACCAGCGTGTAGAGGCCCTTGCTGCGGCCCTGCTGCATGAGGCTGGTCAGGGCGGGGGCCAAGCCACTCTCCTTGAGCGTCTCGGCGTCGTCGATGACCACCAGCGTCCCCGGAGTCAGGCCACGCAGCCTGGCGACCAGGTCATCGATCTCCAGATCCTCGGTGAGCAAGGCGTTCTCGCCGAGCTCTTCGGACAAGGTGTTGGCGTTGGGGAACAGGCCGAGCACCTCGGCGCCCCGGCGCTGCATGGCTCTGACGGCGAACCGCAACGCGGTGGTGCGACCCGACTGCGGCGGACCGGCCACCATCGCGTTCGCGGTGCCCGACATATCCAACCCGAGCACGTCCAACTCGTCCCCGCCGATGCCGAACGGCACCCAGGAAGCCGGCTGGTCGAGCTCGTCGAGCTGCGCCACCACGTCGTCGTACGCCACCGAGGTCGGCATCACCTCGAGCCGGAACGGTCGCTGGGCGGGCGGCAGCACCCGGTCACGTTCGGCCACCTGCTCGGCGATCCGCTTGAGCGCCTCCGACTGACCGGTGCCGCTGACATCCTCGGCGAGTACGGCCACCTGCGCCTCCATCACCGACTCCGACCACAACCCGCGACCGTCAACCAGCACCTCGGGGACCTCGCGGGGCGGAATGCCGTAGACCGAGAAGTCCTGGCGGTCGGGCTGCCGCAGGGCGAACTTGCGCTCGACCAGCGATCCGGTCCGGCCGGAGACCAGCGTGCGGTCACCGGTGACGATCACGTGCACGCCCACCGAGCCGCCGTCACGCAGCAGGCCGTACACCTGCTCGGTGAGCCGGCCGCCGTCGATCTCCCCCAGGCCGGACATGAACCCGTCCCACCGGTCCAGCAGCAGCAGCACGTACGGCAGCCGCTCGTCCGGCTCCGCGGCGGCGCGCTGCTCCGCCAGGTCGGCGTATCCCTTCGAGCCCAACAGCGCCTGCCGGTCCTCCACCAGCTGCACCAGTCGGCTGAGCAACCGATCGGCTCGCTCGGCCTGGGTACGGGTGGCCACCACGCCGGTGTGGGGCAGCACGGACAGCGGCAGCAGCGACCCGTTTCCGCAGTCCAGCCCATAGATGTGCAAGTCGCGAGCCGGCACACGTTTCGCGAGCGACCCCGCGATCGTGCGCAGCGCCGTGGACCGGCCGGTACGCGGGCCGCCGACGATGTACAGGTGACCGTCGCGACCGAGCGTGAAGCTCTCCGCCACCTGCCGCTGTTCGGCCGGCAGATCGGCCATCGCCCACGGCGCGGACAGCTCAGGGGCCTCCTCGTCCTCGGACTCCAGCAGTTGCTCCAGCCGGTCCAGCGTGACCAGGTCGGGCAGCGGCTCCAGCCACGGGCTCGGCTGCGCCGGCACGGCAGCCTGCTCGTTGGCTGCGCGCACCGCCTGCACCAGGTTCGACAGGTCGGTGTCGCCCTCGTCGGTCTGCTCCCCCTTGGGGGTGGGGCGGGCGGGGGCCGGGAGCCCCAGGTTCGCCCACGGGATCGGCCATGCCAGCGGCGGCGGCAACTCCACGTCCGTCTGCTTGGCGCCGGGCGCCGCTCCGCCGACCCGTCCCGCCTGGAACGGCAGCAGGCTGGAGGCGCCGGTACGGGCGTACCCGCGGCCGGGGTGGTTCTTGCCGATCCGGGCCGCGTCCGGCGCGTCGATGACGTCCTTGCTCTCCGAGTCGTCGGTCACCCGCAACGAGATCCGCAGGTTGGTGTTCGCCCGGATCTCCGGTGACACGACACCGCTGGGCCGCTGGGTGGCCAGCACCAGGTGGATGCCCAGCGACCGGCCGCGCTGCGCGATGCTCACCAGCCCCTTGACGAAGTCGGGCAGTTCGGCCACCAGGCTGGCGAACTCGTCGATCACGATCACCAGCCGCGGGATCGCGGGCAGCTCCGGCTGGCTGTTCTGCAGCGCCCAGTAGTCCTCGAGGTCCTTGGCGCCGGGCACGGTGAGCAGGTGTTCGCGGCGGCGCAACTCCGCGCCCAGCGAGGTCAGGGCACGGCTCACGAGGTGGTTGTCCAGGTCGGTGACCATGCCGACCGTGTGCGGCAGCCGCGCGCAGTCCTTGAATGCTGAGCCGCCCTTGTAGTCGACCAGGCAGAAGGTCAGCTCGTCGGGCCGGTTGGCCAGTGCCAGCGCGGCCACCAGGGTCTGCAGCAGCTCGGACTTGCCGGAGCCGGTGGTGCCGGCCACCAGGGCGTGCGGGCCGTCCTTGCGCAGGTCCAACCGGAACGCCCCGTCGTAGCCGGCGCCCAGCACCACCTCGGTGGTCCGCCCGTGCCGCCAGCGTTGCAGCACACCGGTCGGCGTCGGGGGATCCAGCTCGACCAGCTCCAGCAGCCGGGCGCTGTCGGGCAGTGCCGCGGACTCCTCACTGGGGCTGACGTCGCGGATCGGGGCGAGCCCGCGCGCAACCCGCACGAACCAGCCCGGTTCCACCAGGTCGGGTCTGATCCGGTCGACGTTGTCGGCAAGCGTCTGGCGCAGGCTGATCCGGTCATGCGCACACACCACGATGGCCGAGCACTCCGCAGGCAGTTGCCGCACCTCGTCATCGAGACAGATCACGTAGACGCCGTACGTGGGGCCGTCCCGGAGCAACGACACCACCCCGGGCAGCGAGCGGAGCCGACGGGCACCGTCCAGCACGACCACGTAGGCGGGGTGGTGCGGCGCGTTCCGGTTTTCGCTGCTGCGCCGTTCGCCGATCACTGCGGACAGCTCGGCCAGCCGGCGGCTGACCGACTCCTGTTGGGTGCCGACCAACGCGGGGATCACCTCTTCGGGCAGCCGGGCATGTGGCAACCACCGCACCCACGACCACTGGTCCTCGCGCTGCTCATCGGTGAACAGCAGCACGCGTACATCCCTGGGGCTGTGCAATGTGCCCACTTGGGCCAGCAGCCAGCCGGCCAGCGGATCCCGGGCTTCCGGCGGTCCGGCGACCCCCACCACGCCCTGATCGGACAGCTTGAACGTCGCCGGCACGTCGGCAAGCACCCTGGGCGGTGGGGCGTCCTCTCGCTGATCCTGCTTCTCCTGGGTGACCTCGGTCTCTGCCACCTGGTCGGCGAGCCCGAGCCGCAGCTGCAACCAGTCCGGATCGTCGGTGCGCCGCTGCCACAGCCGATAACCCGGGCCGACCGCGGTCAGCAGCACCTCGGCCGGGTCGGGAAACGCCTCGCGCCGCTCGTCCTGCTCCTGCAGGAGCGCATCCTCGATCCGTTGGTTGGTTCGGGCGAGGTCCTCCTCGTACTCCTTCATCGCCCGCACGTGATCCTTGCGCCCGGTCTTGCGGTCGTTGACCACGTTGGCGATGGCGAGCACCGGCGACATCAACCCGAACATCAGGTAACGCGGGCTGAAGATCAGCGCCATCGGGATCGCCATCAGCATCGGCGCGAAGACCATGACCCATGGGATGGCCCGCTTGGTGCGCTCCTTGGGCATCCTCGGCAGCGAGAACGATCGCTCCCGCGCCGGTGGCAGCAGCCGGGGCGGCCGGTTAAGATCCAGCCCGGCGTGGTCCTCTGCGGGCTCCACCTGCGCGTACTGGTCCACCGGGGTGCGCAACTGCAGCACGGTGTCGCCGGCGACGAGGTACGACCCGAGGGGCCACGGCGTGCTCCCGTCCACCGGAGTGTCACCGATGGTGGCCTCCAGGCCGGCGGCGGCTCGGACGGTTACCGAACCGTCGATCGCGGTCTCCAGCCGCAGCGCGTCGGCAGGCAGCCGCAGGTCGGGCAGCGACAGCCCCGGTGCCCCGCATCCCACCAGCGTCTCGCCCAACACCATCCGGTGCACGCGGCCGGCTCCTGGGCCGCCGACCACACGTACCTCCGCGACGCCGCCCGGCAGGTCACGGATCTGCTCGCCGGCGGGCTCGTGGAAGGACACGACGCTGCCCGGCATCACCCCCGCCTCGCGCAGGCTCTGCTCCCCCTTGACCTCGTGCCCGTCCACCCAGGCGGCGATGCCGCGGACGAAACTGGGGTGGACGCCGCCGGAGACCACAGCGAACAGGTCGGCCACCGACTGGGACGGATCGACGTCGAGCAGGACGTCCTGCGCCCGCTCGGTGCGTCCGTCTACCACGGTGACGCTGAACCGCACGTACGCCTCCTGTCCGGTGCCGCTGCCTGTCCGGGTGCCGCCGGCCGGGGCCGGGCTGGCCCACTGATTCGGGTCCGCACGCCAGTATCGCTGATCCGACGGGCCAGCCGCTGCCCCCGATCCGGAGGCAGAGCAGTGACCCCGCCGGTCGCTACTGTCGCACTCGCTGGCACCACCGGCGCAGCAACGGCCGGACGCGTCTGCGAGACACCGCGAGAGGAGCGACACGAGACCATGTCGAAGTTCATGAGCGTGGAGCAGGCCGCGGCGATAAACAACCAGTTCGACGATCTCAGCGCCGAGTTCTCCAACACCACAACACCGTTGGTGAACACCACAGACCAGATGACCGGCGGTGCGGGCGAGTTCTCGGGGTCGATCGTCGGTGCGACCGCGACGTTCGCGATCTCATGGCGGGAGGCGTTCAAGGTCTGCAGCGAGTCCGCCGGGCTGATCGCCGGCAACACCAACGCCGAGGCGGTCGACTTCGATGCCATGGACACCGACGCCTCTCGCACCATCACCATCTAGGCCCATCGAGCCATCGGACCCACGACATGAGCGACCACTTCACCCTCGACCTTGATCCGCAGCAGCTCCGGGATGCCGCCTCGTACCTGAAGACGCTGAGCGAGCACCTACAGACGAAGGGCACCACGACCAAGAACACCCCCGGGCAGATCGGCGACTCCTGGGACACCTCCGCGGCCACGTCGATCAAGGCGGAGATGACGGCGTTGGGCAACCACATGACGACGTTCTCCGGCGACCTGTCCACCTCAGAGCAGGCGCTCCGATCGCTGGCCACCGACTACGAGGATGCCCTGGACGGACTGGCCTCCCTGAACACCAAGTGGGACCAGGCGCAGACCGACTACGAGAACGCAGTCAATCAGGCGAGCCAGCAGCGCACCAACGACCTCAACGGCGACGGGCCGATGGACAGCGACCGGCGCGACGAGATCCAGAACGCCTATCGCAAGGCCGAAGAGGAAGCCAGCGACGCCCGGCAGACGACTCGACACAATCTGGAGTACAGCTTCGGGATGACGAGGATCTGGCTGGCCCAGCAGACCAAGGCCGCCGGCACCAAGCTGACCGACGCAGTGCCGCTGCCGGTGCCACAGTCCGCCGTGGACGCATGGCAGGCCAACGGCACCTACCCCGTGCGGCTGGACCGGACGGCACTGTCCTCGCTCGAGGTCGCGGCCGAGCACCATGAGCGTGAGCTCCGCGCGGAGGCCCAGCAGCAGATCGAGTCCGACCTGAGCGATCTGAATGACGCGATCGAGTCCGGCGACCTGGACCGGATCAACGCGGCGCTGGAGGCGATCGGAGCAAACGCGGACGACTCCATCTATGCCGAGGAGCTGGTCAAGAAGCTCGGCCCCGACGGCGTCCACGAGATCTTGGACGGTGTGGGTCGACACATCTACTCGGCGTACGAGGCCGAGGAGGTGGCTTCCGGCATCCAGGCGTTCTCCGACACCGTGATGGCCGGCCTGGCCCAGTACGACGACGCGGCGTTCGGCGAGTTCGCGACGCAGTTCATGGGACAGGGCGAGGGGCCGTTGCGCTGGGCGCTGATGGTGCACTCCGACTACGCGGACGGGCGGGCCAACGCGATGGCGCTCGCCTACAGCAGCGAGATCTTCCGTGCGTCCAGCGTCGGCATCGGCTGGGTCGACCCGTACCGGATGCTGATCTCCATGGCCTACGGCGACGAGGATCTGGCCCAACACTTCAGCGAGAACGCCGACGCCACGGCGTTCGCTCGCGTGCTGGCCACCCTGGACGAGGACGATCGCGAATACGTCGCCTTCATGCTCACCTTCGACGGCGGCATGACCCCCGTCTCGCAGGAGCAGTGGGACGCCAAGACCACCCTGTACGCGAACACCGTGGACGCGTTGATCGCGACCAAGGAGGACGATGCGCTGGCGGTCCTCTTGGAGAAGGTCTGGCCGTCGAACTACGCGTACGCCGAGACCCTGCACCAGAAGCTGGCCCCCGTGCTCAGCGACCCGCAGAACTTCGTCTACCTGTCGTCCATCGCACGCACCGGGGACATCGACGCAAAGACAATCCTGACGGCGTGGGAGGCCGCTGCGGGCTACATCGACGCGGACAAGCTCGCCCAAGACCTGATCGCGCTGCAGAACACCACCGGATACAGCGACGTCCGAGTGGCCGAGGACCTCGGCTTCCTGCTGGGCCTAGGCGACATGGCCGGTCTGGAGATCAGCCTCGCGCCAGTTGCCAAGAGCATCATCAGGTCCCTGCTGGGGGCGCAGACGCAGGTGCCGATCGCCGGGCCGCTGTTCGGTGTGCTCACCGCGCTCGCCGACGAGATCGCCAAGAAGGAGGCACAGCAACAGGAGTGGTCCGATGGGTGGGACGAGAGCCGCCAGCACAAGATGCTGGCCTTCCTGACGTATGTGCAGACTCACGGCACGCCGCCGGGGTACGACCAGTGGTACGAGGCTCAGGGCGACCGGTACGAAGACGATCCCGAAGGCGCGATCATGGACTACATCCAGCACCTCAACGATGCCGAACAGGGTTCCCAGGACGCGGAGCTGTACCACGAAATCTACGACCTGAGCGAGATCGTCGGGGACAACCGGCACCCGGACAAGTAGGGTCGAACGGCCACCGACCGCCGACGGTCTGACGGCCGCAGAACAACGTGGAGTGCGCATGACGATCAGCGACGCCGGACTCGGACGCGTCGTCGCCGGTGTGGTCATGGCTGCACTGCTCGGTCTGTCGCTGCTGGGTTGCACGGAGGAAGGCCCCTCCGCCGCTGCGGGCAACGAGCAGCTGACCAGCTGCCTCGACTCGGTCGACGCCAGCCTGGCGGGGAGCGAGGACTGGTCCACCGACCAGCAGCGCGAGTTCATGTCCCGCCCGGACGTCCTGCAGTGCTTCGCCACCGAGGTCGGCCCCGGCGACACCCTCGACCGGGCGATGCAGGGCGCCTTCGGCGACTCGACCTTCGACGACGTACTCGGGGTGCTAGAGCAGTACGTGCGAGACAGCGCCGGCGCGACCGGGCTGGCCGAGCGGGCCGGTACGCTCGCCGGCGCCCTCGACCCGGACGACTACGAGGACTGGAACTCCGCCCGGGTCGACTCGGCGCTTGCCTGGGCCGTGCTGGCCAAGGACGGCTCCCCGACCGGTTTTGCGGATTGGCTGGCCGACCACCCCGACGAGTCGGCCGATTCCCGCGAGTCCGCGATGACGTTCGTGCAGCATCTCGACAGCCAGCCCCAGGACTCCCCCGGCTACCGGCTGTACCGCCGCTATCTGGAGCTGCGCTCCGCCGTCCACGACGCCCGCACCGCCACCCCCTGATCCGTGAGAAGCCAAAACTTCCCGCTGAGAAGCCAAATCTTCCCCGTGAGACGCCAGAACTTCCCCGTGAGACGCCAAGACTTCCCGATGAACGGCCAGACGTCAGCGGGTCCGGGGCGGCTCCGGCAGAAGGCGTCCGGACTTTGACAAGGCGTCAACAGATAGCGGGCCTTGGTGGGACTCCGCCACAGCTTCAGCGTACGGGACTCGACGTCGCAATCCGCAACCCGGTCTCCTTGATGGCGCGAGGATGACGATCGTTCGGGGCGGGGCCCTCGGAGATGGCCCCGCATCTGTCGATCTCTGGACCGGGCAACGAGCGTTTGACGCCTCCCGAGGAAGAGTTGGCTTCTCAGCGGGAAGTTCTGGCGTCTCACGGGGAAGATTTGGCTTCTCAGCGGGAAGTTTTGGCTTCTCACGGATCCGGGGGCGTGGGGAGGCGGTCGAGGATCAGCGACGGGTCGGTGGTCGCGCGGCGGCCGGCTGGGGGCTCGGACTCGACGGTGACGGCGTCGGTAAGCGCGTCGAGGGCCCGCGGGAACCGGGCTGGCTCGTCGGTGTGCAGCGTGAACAGCGGATCGCCTGCCGTCACTCGGTCGCCGCGGCGGGCGTGCAGATCCACCCCGGCGCCGGCCTGCACGGTCTCCCCCGGCCGAGCCCGACCGGCACCCAGCCGCCACGCGGCCAGGCCCACGCCAAGCGCGTCCACGCGGGTCAGCACCCCGGTCGCCGGCGCCGGCACCACGTGAGTCTCCCGGGCGTGCGGGAGCTCGGCATCCGGGTCCCCGCCCTGGGCGCGGATCATCGCCCGCCACACGTCCATCGCGCGGCCGTTGCGCAGGCCGTCCGCGGGGTCCACGTCATCGCGGCCGGCCGCCGCCAGCATCTCGGCGGCCAGTGCCACGGTCAGTTCGACCACGTCCGGCGGCCCACCGCCGGCCAGCACGTCGATGGCTTCCTGCACCTCCAGCGCGTTCCCGGCGGTCCGCCCGAGCGGCGTGGACATGTCGGTGACCAGCGCCACCGTGCGCACCCCGGCGTCGGTGCCGAGCTCGACCATGGTGCTGGCCAGCTCGCGGGCGTCGCTCAGCTCCTTCATGAACGCGCCGGAGCCGACCTTCACGTCCAGCACCAGCGCGCCGGTGCCCTCGGCGATCTTCTTGCTCATGATCGAGGCGGCGATCATCGGGATCGACTCCACCG
>CAZNCE010000147.1:0-9020 GCA_964571285.1 uncultured Nocardioidaceae bacterium
GGGGCTAGACGCCCGGGCTCGGCCCGCTGGACACCGCCCGCGCGACGGCGTCGGCGAGCGGGTCGGCCTCGGACGGCAGCAGGGTGGCGATGGTGATCCGCAGTCCCGGCCCGGTCCGCAGCCGGAACCGTGACCCGGGCGCCACCGCCCACCCCTCGCCGACCAGCGACGTCACCGCGGTCAACTCGTCCCGAACGGGTACCCAGACGTTCACGCCCGAGCGGCCGTGCGCCGAGACCCCCCGCGCCGCCAGCGCGGCGAGGAGTGCCTGTCGGCGTTCGGTGTAGCACCCCTCGGCCCGTCGCACGGCCGCGACCGACTCGGCGGATCCCCACAGGTCGGCGACGGCCTCCTGCACGGCGTGGCTGACCCAGCCCGGGCCGAGCCGCTGCCGCCCGCGCAGCCGGTCGATCGTGGTGGCGTCGCCCGCGACCAGCGCCAGGCGCAGGTCCGGCCCCCATGCCTTGGACACCGACCGGATGTAGGCCCACGACGTCGTGGCGCCGATCAGCGGCGCGGCGTCGACTCCGGAGATCCCGGCGGCGTGGTCGTCTTCGACCAGCAGCGTGCCGGGATGGTCGGCCAGCACGCGGCGCAGCGCCCGGGCGCGCGGCTGCGCCACCGCAGCCCCGGTCGGCACCTGGGCCCGCGATGTCACCACGACTGCCCGGGCGTCGGCGACCAGCGCGCGGCGGAGCGGTTCGACCAGCGGGCCGTCGTCGTCGACCGGGACCGGCACCACCTCGAGCCCCGCGGCGGCCAGCAGGTCGACCAGGTTGGCCCAGGCGGGATCCTCGACCACCACCCGGTCGCCGGGACGCAGGTGCGCGGTGAGCACCCGCTCCACGGCGTCCAGGGTGCTGTGACAGACCGCCAGCCGGTCGGCGGGTACGCCGTCGGCCGCCAAGGAGCGTCGGCCGGCGGCCGCCAGCCCGGGGGACAGGTCGGGGTCGCCATAGCCCCAGCCGGTCGCGGCGAGCGCGCCGCGCCGCAGCGGTTCGGACAGGTCGGGCAGCAGGTCGTGCGCCGGCTTGCCGTCGCTGAGGTCGCGCACCCCCGCCGGGATCCGCAGCGGCGCCCGCTCGCGGGGGGTGCTGGCGGGGCGGTCGCGAACCCGGGTGCCCCGCCGTCCGGCCGTCTCGACCACCCCCCGCTCGCGCAGCAACCGGTACGCCGAGGCGACCGTGTTCGGGCTGACCCGGAGCCTGGTCGCGACCGTTCGGATCGGCGGCAGCGGATCGCCGGGGGACACCGCACCGCTGGCCACGGCCCCCTCCACGCTGGCCGAGATCTGCGTTGCGCTCGAGCCGGACGGCCAATAACGTACTGGCATAGACCTCAGTATGTACCAGAACAAAATGCCCAGCAATGCAGATCGATAGGCGGTGCCAGCATGCAGCCCGACTCGTACCCGGCGACCCCGCGCACCACCCCGGCCCGCCTCCCCGAGCGCGCCCGGTACGACCGGGCCACGGTGCACGCCGTGCTGGACGAGGCGCTGGTCTGCCACCTGGGCTACCTCCGGGACGGCCGACCGATGGTGCTGCCCACCATCCACGTCCGCATCGGCGAGGTGCTCTACGTGCACGGCTCCACCGGCGCCAGCAGTGCCCTGGCGGCGGCCCGGGGACCGGTGCCGGTCTGCGTGACCGTGACGATCCTGGACGGCCTGGTGCTGGCCCGGTCGGCGTTCCATCACTCGATGAACTACCGCAGCGTCGTCGTCCACGGAACGGCCAGGGCCGTCACCGACGACGAGGAGCGGCAGCGGGTGCTGGCCGCGATCGTCGACCGGGTTGCCCCGGGTCGCTGGGACCAGTGCCGCCCGCCGAACCCCAAGGAGCTCGCCGCCACCAGCATCTTGGCGGTGCCCCTGGAGGAGGTGTCGGCCAAGTGCCGGTCCGGTGACCCGGTCGACGAGGACACCGATCTGGACGGCCCCTGGTGGGCGGGCGTGATCCCGGTGCGGACCGGGCTCGACGTCCCGGAGCCGGCCGCAGACCTGCTCCCCGGACGGACGCCTCCGGCGCTGGCATCGTGACCGGGCCGATCGTGAAGACTGGGCGCATGTTCGGTGCAGACGAGTTGGCGGCCGCCACCCGCATCGTGGGCGCGCAGCTGAGCCCGACGCCGCAGGTGTGTTGGCCGTTGCTGTGCGAGGAGGTCGGTGCCGAGGTCTGGGTCAAGCACGAGAACCACACGCCGGTCGGCGCGTTCAAGGTGCGGGGCGGTCTCGTTCACCTGCACCGGCTGGCCGAGCAGGGAGCCACCTCCGGGGTGGTCAGCGCCACCCGCGGGAACCACGGCCAGAGCCTCGCCTTCGCCGCCCGCGGGTACGGGCTGGCCGCGGTGATCGTCGTCCCGGAGGGGAACAACCCGGAGAAGAACGCCGCGATGCGCGCGCTGGGCGCGGAGGTCGTGGTCGCGGGCGTCGACTTCGACGAGGCACGCGTCCGGGCCGCAGCCCTGGCCGAGGAGCGCGGTCTCACCATGGTGCCGTCGTTCCACCCCGACCTGGTGGCCGGTGTGTCGACGTACGCGGCCGAGTTGTTCGCCGCCGTTCGCGAGCTGGACACGGTGTACGTGCCGATCGGCCTGGGCTCTGGGGCGGCCGGCCTGATCACGGTGCGCGACCTGCTGGGCCTGTCCACCGAGATCGTGGGGGTGGTCGCGGCGGGAGCCGATGCCTACGCCCGGTCGCTGGCCGCGGGCAGCATCGTGCAGACCGCGCGGGCGGACACGTTCGTCGACGGGGTCGCCTGCCGGCAGCCCGACGAGCGTGCCTTCGAGGTGCTCCGGCGCGGTGCCGCGCGGGTGCTGGTGGTCCCGGACGACGCGACCGCGGAGGCGATGCGGACGATGCTGCGCACCACCCACAACCTCCCCGAGCCGGCCGGCGCGCTGGCCCTCGCCGGGTTGCTGCAGGAACGCGACGCCCAGCGCGGCCGCCGCGTGGCGGTGGTCCACACCGGCGGCAACGTCGACGCGAAGACCCTGGCCGAGGTGCTGGCCGGACGCACCCCGACTGTCTGACCCCGGCGGCGGGAGCCGTTCGGGACCAAGGTCCCTGCGCCGGCCGACGTCCTGCCCTGGCCGCTGCGCGACGCCGAGGCGCAACCTCGAGGCAGAGCGGCACCGGGCCGCTCGGCTGCGGACAACCGGGGTTTCCGATGAAGGCGTACACGTGGATCTGGCGCCAACTGGCCGCGGTCTACTGCGCCGTCGGCGTGCTCGGCGCCATCCTCGTGATGGGCTGGCAGGCCACGCTTGCCCTGTTCGTGTGTGCGGTCGTGCTGGGCTTCATGTGCGCCGTCGGCTACGCGCTGTTGGAGCCCTACCCGTTCTGGTCGTGGGTTCGGGTCGGTGTCATCGCTGGCTGTTTCACGCTCGGCGCACTGGGGACACGCTGCCTGTTCGGCCCGATCGCCCTGCTCGGACTGGTGGCCTTCGGGGTGGGGGCACCGTGGACAGTGCGGATGATCCGGCTGTTGGTCGCCAACCCCGGGGGGCTGAAGCAGGTCGCGACTGCCTTCGACCCGGGTTCGCCGGAGCGCACCACCAGCCCGGGGAGCCGAGGTCCCGACGAGCCGACGACGGTCAGCGACGAGGAGTTGTGCGCCGCGTGGCGGCACAGCACGGTCGCATTGGAACTGGCCCGCAACCCCGGGTCGCGGCTCGAGCTGGCCCGGCTCCGGCAGGGGTACCTGGACGAGTTGGAGCGGCGCAACCCGACGGGCTTCCGGGAATGGTTGGCCTCCGGGGCCACCGATCCCACCGACTACCTGCCCCGCCGGGCCACCGAGTGACCGACCAGCGCTAGCGGACCCCGCTCATCAGCTTCTTGATCGCCGGCGTGGAGGCGACCAGGGCGAGGCCGAGGATGATCGCCGTCACCCCGCTGAACGCGAAGTAGCCGACCTCGTTGTCCTGGTCGTAGTAGCCGGCCAGGATGCCGGCGATGGTGGTACCCAGGGAGATGGACAGGAAGAACAACGCCACCATCTGCGTGCGGTAGGCAGTCGGCGCCAGTTTGGTCGCGATCGACAGACCGATGGGGGACAGGCACAGCTCCGCCCAGGTGAACAGCAGCAGGATGACCACGAGCGCGATCAGCGGAGTGCTGTTGGGGCCACCGCCGGAGAACGGGATGAACAGCAGGAACGCGGCCCCCATGAAGATCAGCCCGAGGGAGAACTTGATCGGGGTGCTCGGCTGGCGGGATCCCATCCGCGTCCACATCTCGGCGAAGATCCCGGCGAAGATGATGATGAAGACCGGGTTGATCGACTGCACGAAGCTGGGCGGCATGATCCAGCCGAACAGGTTCCGGTCCAACCGCGCCTCGGAGTAGATCGCCACCACCGTGAACTGCTGCTGGAACAGCGACCAGAAGGCGGCGGACGCGATGAACAGGGGGATGAAGGACACCACTCGGCGCCGTTCGACCGCGGTCACCCGCTCGCTGGTGAGCAGCAGGGCGAAGTAGGCGACGGCTGCTGCGATGGCCACGATCGCCATGGAGTCCGCCAGGTTGCCGGAGTCGACCAGGCCGGTGACCAGCACCACCGCGATCAGCACCGCGGCGGCTACCGCGATCGCGCCGTAGCGGGTGTACTGGCCGGGTGGCAGCGGGTTGGTGACGTGATGCGCCTCGGGCGGCAGGTTCTTGCGGGTCATCGCGTACTGCGCCAGGCCGATCGCCATGCCCACGGCGGCGGCCCCGAAGCCGAAGTGGAATCCCCAGTTCTGCTGCAGCCAGCCGGTGACCAACGGTCCGACCAGGGCGCCGGTGTTGATGCCCATGTAGAAAAGGGAGAAGCCCGCGTCGCGACGCTCGTCGCCCTGCTCGTACAGAGTCCCGACCAGCGAGGTGGCGTTCGCCTTGACACCGCCCGAGCCGACGCCCACCAAGACGAGCCCGGTGCCCAGGCCGAGCACGCCGGGAAGGACGGCCAGCGAGATGTGGCCGAGCATGATCATGATCGCGGCGTAGAACAGCACGCGCTCGGAACCGAGCAGCCGGTCGGCCAGCCAGGCGCCGAGGATCGTGGACAGGTAGACCCCGCCCCCGTAGGCGCCGACCAGCCCGGTGGCGATGGTCTGGTCGATCGCCAGGCCGCCCTCGGCGACCGTGAAGTACATGTAGTACAGCAGGATGCCCTGCATCCCGTAGAACGAGAACCGCTCCCACATCTCGACGCTGAACAGGTTCGCCAGCATCCGTGGGTGGCCGAAGAAGGTTCGCTCCGACGAGGTGGTGGTTCGAGCCATGCTCATCCTTTGATCGTGGCAGCAGGGGGGTTGCCTGTGAACAGCGATTTCCGTGGGCGTCTACCGGAGTGGGACGGCGTACCGGTCGGCCTCGACCGTCGACACCGGGACGACCCGGGAACCGAGCGGCAGCAGGGCCAGCGGCACCATCTTGAAACAGGCGACCCCGAACGGGATCCCGATGATCGTCAGGCAGAGCAGCAGCCCGGCGACAACATGACCGATCGCGAGCTCCCAGCCCACGAAGATGATCCACACGATGTTCCCGATCAGCGACCAGACGCCGAATTCCGGGCTCAGCTGCACGGTCCGGCCGAACGGCCAGATCACGTAGCCCGCAAGCCGGAACGAGGCGATCCCGAACGGGATCGTGATGATCAGGATGAACGCCACCAGCCCAGCGAGCAGGTACCCCAGGGCCAGCCACCAGCCGGCGAGGAGCAGCCACAGGACGTTGCCGACCGTGCGCACGGCATCACGCTAGCTCCCAAGTCGGCTCGGCGCACCAGGCACGCCGCAGCCGCTTTCGGTGAACGATCAACCAGCCGAGGCGCCCTTGGGCACAACAACTACCGGGTACGCCGCCGCCCGTACCAACTGCGACGAGACACTGCCCAGCAGCACCTGCTTGGCCGGGCCGTAGCCGCGCGAACCGCAGACCAGCACGGCCGGCTGCGGGTCGGGCAGGTCGGACAGCACGTCCACCACGTCGGAGTCCTCGATCACCGAGGTCTGGGGCCGTAGTTCGACCGGCAGCTGCGCCGCCGCGCGGTCGACGACCTGCTGCAGCTCGGACTGGTACCGGTCGGTCACTGCGACCAGCCGAAGGTCCGTGGACAGCGCCTGCGCGAGTCGCGCTCCGAAGTCGAGGGCCTGCTGCGACTCCGGCGAGCCGTCGAAGGCGACCGCGACGGCACCGGTGCCCCTGCCCCGCTTGCGGTACCCGCGGGGGGCGACGGCGACCGGGCACGGCGCACCGTAGAGGATCCGCTCGACCGTGCTGCCCAGCGAGATGCGGCCGATCGCCCCGCGTTCGCTGGAACCGAGCACGAGCAGGGTCACCCCGTTCCGATCCGCGTACTCGTGCAGCGCCCGCGACGCCGACGCCGGACCGAGCGGCTCGTAACGGACGTCCGCGCGGTCGCCGACGATCGATCGCGCACCGGCCAGTTTGCGTTCCGCGACGGCCCGGGCCTCCCTCACCCAGCCCCGGTCCTGGATGGCGACCAGCAGCCCCCGTTCGTCGTCGGGGTACGCGCAGCCGATCACCACCGGCTCGTCCGACAGCGCCGCCAGCCGAAGACCGAGTTCGACCGCGTCCGCGCCGTAGGGAGTGTCGTCGTAGCCGATGAGCAGGGTCATGATCGATCCAATCGGTGGGGTGGGGAGGTCACTGGGAACCGGTCGCCGCGGCCTCGTGCTCGGGCAGGATGGTCACGCGTCCACGGCCCAGCGGCAAGTAGAACAGGGCACCAAGGGCCGCGCCGATGAACCAGCCGAACGGGGCGACCGTGTGGAAGGTGTCCACCAGGGCCAGCACCAGCGAGATGATCGCGGCCGGGATCAACGCCGCGACGGCCAGCGGGTTGACGCCGTTCTTGTAGAAGTAGATCGAGCGGGAGTTCGGCAGGTACAGGTCGCGGATGCTGAACCGCTCCCGACGGATCGCGAAGTAGTCCACCACCATGATGCCGAAGAACGGGCCGAGCAGGGCACCGAGGCCGCCGAGGAAGTAGGCGATGACCTCCGGAGAGTTGTAGAGGTTCCACGGTAGCGACACCAGCGCAAGCACCGAGGTGATGATCCCGCCGCGCCGGAAGGTGATGTGCTTGGGGGCGATGTTGGCCATGTCGAAGGACGCGGACACGAAGTTGGCGACGATGTTGACGCCGATCGTGGCCAGCACGAACACCAGGCTGCCCACCAGCACCAGCCAGTCGTTGTCGACTCGCTCGAGCAGTTCCGCAGGGTCCAGCACGGCTTCGCCGTACACCTTGACCGAGGCGGCGGAGACGATCACGGACGTGACGGCGAAGGCGGTCCAGTTGATCGGCAGGCCCCACAGGTTCCCGACCACCACGGAGCGGCGGGTGGGCGCGTAACGGGCGAAGTCGGAGAAATTCAGCATCAGGGTCGCCAGGATCCCGACCGTGAGCCCCACGGCGGCGAACGTCTGGTACCACTGGTCCCCGGTGCTGAGGTTCGCGTCCCCGCCGCCGGTGGTCAGCGAGATCGACCAGTCGGCCTGCCACAGCATCCAGATCGCCAGCACGATCATCACCGCCCAGATGGTCGGTCCCGCCCAACCGGACAGGTGGCGCACCGCCTCCATGCCCCGGGACACGATCACCATCTGAATGGCCCACAGGATCAGGAACGCGACCCAGCCCAGCAGGTCCAGGCCGAGGAACCGGTGGTCGGTGAGGGGCTCGAGGCCTGGGATGAACCGGACCAGCAGCACCTTGAGTGCGACCGATGCCAGGAAGGTCTGGATGCCGTACCAGCCGATCGCGACGATGCCGCGGACGATCGCCGCGATGTTGGCGCCCCAGATCCCCCAGGTGATCCGGCTGACGACGGGGTACGGCGCCCCGGTCTTGTGGCCCATGAATCCGGAGAGGCAGCAGCCCCCGAAGATCACCATGACCCCGCCGAGGATGCCCAGCGTGACCTGGATCGGGCTCAGGCCGAGTAGGAACAGGCCCGCGGCGAAGGTGTAGTTGCCGACGTTGTGGGCGTCGTTCATCCACAGCGAGAACAGGTGGTAGGTGCCCCACTGCCGGTCTTCGGGCTTGGCCGGGGCCAGGTCGTCGTTGTAGAGCCGGCCGCTCGGGTCCTGTGCGGCCAGTTCCTCGTGGTCCACCGCTACGTATTCCACAGTTGTCTCCCGGAGGGATTGCGATGATGGGTGGGACGGCTCAGGATCGACGCTGGTCCGTGGTCGGCGGCCACCCGGTGATGGTCTTGGGACGGGGTGCGGCGAAGGTGCGGATCTTGCTTGTGGACAAGCCGAGAGACACCAGGCTTTCGGCCAGCTTGACTGCGGCGGTGACGCCGTCGACGGTGGGCGCGCCGGTGGCCGCGGCGACTGCGGCGTCCAGGCCGGCCATGCCCCCACAGCCCAGGCAGATGACCTCGGCCCGGTCCTCGTCGATCGCCCGCTGCGCCTCGGCGACGATCGCCTTGGTGGTGTCGCCCGGGTCGCCCTCGAGCTCGAGCACACTCAGGCCGGAGGAGCGGACGGACGCGCACCGGGCGTCCAGGCCGGCGAGCTTGAGCCGGTCCTCGATCAAAGGCACCGTCCGGTCCAGCGTGGTCACGACCGAGTAGCGGTGCCCCAGCAGGTGCGCCAGGTGGGCTGCTGCCTCGGTGATGTCGACGACCGGGACGTCCACCAGCTCCTGCAGACCCTCGCGCCCGTGCTCGCCGAAGCCGGCCTGGATCACGGCGTCATACGGCTCGGGGTAGCGGGTGACCGCGTCCATGACGCCCACCGCGGCCAGGTAGCTCTCGAAGTTGCCCTCGACCGACTCGGCGCCGAACCGGGGGGTCAGCCCGATGATCTCGGTGCCGTCGGCGGCGACCGCCTGGGCCTGGGCCGCGATGGCACGGGTCATGGTCTCGGTGGTGTTGACGTTCACGACAACAACGCGCATGACTTCCGCCTTATGGAAGTAAAGTTTCGCTCGGCAGTATTGCGCAGCCTCTACGGGCTGTCAACGCCCGACCTTTCGCCGTGCTCGCCCGCT
>CAZNCE010000148.1:0-9017 GCA_964571285.1 uncultured Nocardioidaceae bacterium
GGGTCGGCGCGAAGGTGGGCGCGGTGGCGCGGAGCGAGGGGGCAGATGCTCAGCGGCCCAGGGCCGCGCTGATCGCGGACTCCAGCTCGCCGCCGAGGTCGGGCAGGTCGACGTGCCGGCCGTCCGCCACCACGGTGCGCCCGCCCACCACCACGGTGGACACGTCGCACGCGTTCGCGGCGAACACCGCGTGGGCGAGCGCGTCGCCGGCGCGCGCACCGGCGGTCCGCGGCGAGTCCAGCCGCACCGTCACCAGGTCGGCCAGCGCACCAACCCGGATCCGGCCGGCGTCCCAGCCCAGCGCGTCCGCGCCGCCGGCGGTCATCGCCGAGGCCAGCTCGTGGGCCCGCAGGTGACCGCGTCGTCCGCTCACCAGTCGCTCGTCGAGCTCGATGGCGCGGCCCTCCTCCCACAGGTCGATCGCCATGTGCGCGTCGCTGCCGACGCACAGCGGCGAGCCGGCCTGCGACAGCCGGGCGGCAGGTCCGACGCCGTCGGCCAGGTCCCGCTCGGTCGTGCAGCACATCGCAATGCTGGTTGACGATCCGCCGAGCAGCGCGATGTCCGAGTCGGTCAGGTGCGTGGCGTGCACCGCCGTCGTCGAGGGTCCGAGCACCCCGGCGTCGGACAGCAGCGTGGTCGGTGTCACGCCGAAGTGCGCCTGGCAGGCGTGGTTCTCGGCCGGCTGCTCGGAGAGGTGTACGTGCAGTGGCAGGCCCCGCTCCCGGGCGAACGACGCGATCGGGGCCATGGCGTCGCGCGGCACTGCCCGCACGCTGTGGATCGCCGCGCCCGGCCGGAGCAGATCGTCGGCGGGGAGCCGCGCCACCCGCTCGGCCCACGACTCCCACGAGCCGTCGTCGAACCGCCGCTGTACGCCCTCCAGCGGCTTACCGGTCACATCGCCTTGCAGGTAACACGTGTCGAGCAGCGTCATCCGGATGCCCGCATCCCGCGCGGCCCGCGCCACCACCAGGCCCAGCGCGTTCGGGTCGTCGTACGATCGCCCGTCGGGGCCGTGATGCAGGTAGAAGAACTCACCCACGCAGGTGATCCCGGACACCGCCATCTCCGCGAACGTGGCCCGGGCCAACGCATACAGACCGTCCGGGTCCAGCCGGTCGGCGACGCCGTACATCAGGTCGCGCCAGGCCCAGAAGTCGGCCACCCCGGACTGGCTGTGCCCTCGGATCGCCCGGTGGAACACGTGCGAGTGCGCGTTGACCAGCCCGGGCAGCGTGAGACCGGGGA
The DNA here is from genome assembly GCA_964571285.1 of uncultured Nocardioidaceae bacterium. Lineage (GTDB taxonomy): Bacteria > Actinomycetota > Actinomycetes > Propionibacteriales > Nocardioidaceae > CAZNCE01. The sequence continues at coordinate 1,252 of CAZNCE010000148.1, forward strand.
GCCCGATCGCGTCAGCTGACGCAGCCTGCCCGGCCGTCACCGACGAGATCCGCCCGTCGGTGACCTCGATCCGGACGTCGGACTCAGCCCGCTCCCCGCCCAGCCACGCCAGTTCGGCGTGAAACACCTGTGTCGCGCCCACCGCTACTCCCTTCTCACGAACTCAACTCCACAAGGCAACTCGGGCCTCGACAGCGGCCGGGACACCGACAGTCAGGATCCGCTTAGACCACGACCTGGCCAGACTTCACCACGCTCACGACACTGTTGCGCCCGAGCCGGTACGCGACGTCCTCGATGCACGGAACGTCCAGCACGATCAGGTCGGCCTGCTTGCCGACCTCCAGCGAGCCGATCCGATCCTCGCGCCCCATCGACTTCGCGGCGCCGTACGTCGCGGCGCGGACCGCCTCCGGCACCGACAGTCCGCCGGCGCGGCAGGCCATCGCGATCGCCAGCTGCATGCTCGTGGTCCAGCAGCCGGGGCAGATGTCGGTCGCGATCGCCAGCTCCATCCCCGCGTCCACCAGGGACCGGGCGTGCACCGGGCTCGGGTGCCCGACCGCATAGTCCAGGCAGGGCATGTAGACGCCGACCACGCCGGCGTGCGCCAGTCGCCCGATCTCGTCCAGTGGCGTCAGGTTGAGGTGGTCGACGCTGACCGCGCCGAGGTCGATCGCCAGGTCGGCTGCACCGGTGTGGCTGTAGGCATCCAGATGCACCTTCGGCCGCAACCCGTGGTCGAGCCCGGCCTGCAGGATCCGCCGGGTCTGGTCGAGGTCGAAGTAGCCCTCGTCGCAGTAGACGTCGCAGAACTCCGCGAGGTGTCGTTCCGCGACCTCGGGCACCTGGTCGACGACCTGGTTCACGTACGTCTTCGCGTCCACGTCCGTGGGGAAGGCGTGCGCCCCGAGGTAGGTGCTGGCCACCTCGATCGGCAGCGCGTCCGCGAGCCTGCGGTTGGCCTCCAGCAGCCGAAGCTCGGCGTCCGGCGCCAGCCCGTACCCGCTCTTGGACTCGATGGTCGTAGTGCCGTGTCGCAGCATCTCGCCGACCCGGGCCCCCGATTGCGCGACCAGCTCGTCGACCGTGCAGCCGCGGGTTTCCGTCGTGGTGCCGACGATGCCGACGGTCGCGCCGGCCGGCGGTTGTTGCCCGGCCACCCGCGCGGCGTACTCCTGGACCCGGGAGCCGCCGAACACCACGTGGGTGTGCGCGTCCACGAAGCCGGGCAGCACCACACCGCCGGCGGCGTCCAGCTGCGTGCGGCCGGTGAATCCCGATACGTCGCCGACCGCCACGATCCGGCCGCGGTCGACGGCCACCCCGCCGCCGGTGCGCCCGATCAGGTCGGGCGCACCCGCGGCGCAGGTGAGCAGTTCGGCGGCCCCGGTGACGACCAGGTCGACCGTCCCGGCTCCGGTTGCCGCCGCGGCTGGAGACTCAGTCATTCGAGGAGTCGTCCTCGGGCCCGAACGTCGCCTCGCGGGTCCACCACAGCGGCACCGACAGACCCTCGTCGGGGCCGACGGTCTGCGCCACCTCGCGGGCCCGCTCGTAGCCGGCCTGGGCGTGCCGGACCACGCCGATCCCGCTGTCCACGGTGAGCGCCGCCTTCAGCCGGAAGCCGGCCACCTCGGTCCCGTCGGCGATCATCGTGACGCCGGTGTGCACCGAGTCGCCCATCGCGTAGTTGGCCTGGATCGCGATCAGGTCGCACATCGACGCGGCGTTCAGCAGCCCGTTGAGGTACGGCCAGTCGGAGATCACGTCGGAGCCGTCCGGCATGTTCTCGGATTCGAACGTGGGGTTGATGATCGACCCGGAGTCCAGGTTGTCCCGGCTGAACGCGACCGGGCCCTTCACCTCACCGGACTTGATCAGCTCGTTGACCGCGAGCCCGAACCGCTTGCGCTGCCCGAAGCCCAGGTAGCACACGCGGGCCGGCAGCGCCTCGATCGGCACGTGCTGACGGGCCAGCGTGATCCACCGGGTCACCAGCTCGTCGTCGCCGAACAGCTCCAGGCACAGGTCGTCCAGGCGGGCCAGGTCGGCCGGGTCGCCGGAGGTGCAGGTCCAACGGAACGGCCCACGACCCTCGAGGAACAACGGACGCAGGTAGGCGGAGACGAAGCCCGGGATCCGGTAGGCATCCGGGTGGCCGCCCAGCTCGGCCTCGCGGCGGATCTGGTTGCCGTACTCGAACGTCGGCACTCCCGCGTCGTAGAACGCGTTCATCGCCGTGAGCTGACGGACCATCGCGTCCCGCGCGGTCTGGAAGTACTTGTCCCGGTCGCGCTTGCGGAAGTCCGCGGCCTCCTCCACCGTGTAGCCGATCGGGATGTACGCCAGCGGGTCGTGCGCCGGGGTCATCTCGGTGACCACGTCCGGCCGGAACCCGTTGTCCAGGCAGTACTCGAACAACTCGGTCGAGTTGGCCACCACCGCGATGCCGAGCGGCCGACGGGCGTCCGCCGCCTCGCGGGCGAGTTCGAGCGCGTGGGGAATGGAGTCGGCGAGCACGTCGCAGTAGCCCGCCTTGATCCGGTTGTTGATGATCCGCTCGTCCACGTCGGCGCACACGGCCACACCACCGAGCATGGTCATGGCCCGCGGCTGGTTGCCGCCCATGCCGCCCATGCCGGCGCAGAGCAGGATCTTGCCCTCCCAGCTGCCGTCGAGGTGCACGTTGGCGACCGACCGCAGCGTCTCGAAGGTGCCCTGGATGACGCCCTGGGTGCCGATGTACTCCCACGGAGCTGCGGTGTACTGGGCGAAGATGGTCAGGTTCTGGTCCTGCAGCTCGTAGAACTTCTGCCACGAGGGGCGGACGAAGTTGGTGGTCGCCATCACTACGCGCGGGGCCAGCTCGTGGGTACGGAACACCGCGACCGGCATGCCGGACTGCACCACCAGGGTCTGGTCGTCCTCCAGCTCCTGCAGCGCCGTGACGATCGCGTGGTAGGACTCCCAGTTGCGGGCCGCCTTGCCGATGCCGCCGTAGACCACTAGCTCATCGGGGTGCTCGGCGACCTCCATGTTGTTCTCGAGCATCCGCAGGATGGTCTCCTGTTTGGGGCCCTTGCAGCGCATGGTGTCGCCGCGCTGGGCCGTGATGCCGCGCACCACCGGCTTGGGCTCGAACGGCGGGAAGCTCACCGCCATGTGCTCGGTCTTGCGGTCGACGTCCGGAGTGGTCATTGGTGCCTTCCTGTCTGCTCGGTGGTGAGGTGTGGGGCGACGGCGTCCAGGACGGCGCCGCTGTGTACGAGGTCGCGGGCCGCTCGGATCCGCGGGTACATCACCACGTCGCGGGTGATGTGGTCGATGCCGCGGTCGTCCTCGGTCGGTGCCGATCGCACCAGCTCCAGCACCGCTCGGGTGGCGGGGGAGAGGTCGGTCTGGTCCCGGTCGTCGGCGGCCAGCCGTAGCTCGAGGGCCTGCGCGGCCATGGTGAGCTCGATGCCGATGACGTGCTCGATGTTGGCCACCACCTGGCGGGCGTGCCGGCCGGCGTTGTTGGCCATCGAGACGTGGTCCTCCTGGTTGGCGCAGGTGGGGATCGAGTCGACGCTGTCGGGGTGCGCCAAGGTCTTGCAGTCCGACACCAGCGCCGCGGCGAGGTACTGCGGCAGCATGTAGCCGCAGTCCAGTCCGATGTCGGTGGACGCGATCAGCATGTCGGGCAGGCCGCGGTTGAGCGTGCCGTCGTCCAGCCGGAACAGCCGCCGCTCGGCGATGCTGCCGATCTCGGTGGTGACGATCGCGGTGAAGTCGGAGACAAAGGCGAGGTACTCGGCGTGGAAGTTGCCGCCGGAGACCGCTTTCAGCCGCCGGGAATCCGGCAGTTCGGGGAAGATCAGCGGGTTGTCGGTGGCCGCGTTGATCTCCCGCTCCACGATCCCGCGGCCGAAGGCCAGCGTCTCCCGCACCGGGCCCAGCACCTGCGGCACGCAGCGCAGCGAGTACGCGTCCTGCGGCGGCTGCCGCTTCGGGTCGGTGTGCTCGTCGCCGTCGGTCAGCCGGCTACCCGCGAGCAGAGCGCGCAGATGCGCGGCGCTGTCGATCTGCCCCTGCTGCCCACGGGCGCGGTGGATCTGCGGGAGGAACGCGTCGCCGAACCCGGTCAGCGCCTCGATCGACATCGCGGCGGTGACCTCGGAGGTACGCGCCAGCCGCTCCGCGTCGTACACCGCAAGCCCGGCCAGCGCGGTGGAGAACGACGTCCCGTTCAGCAGGGCGAGCCCCTCCTTGGGGCCGAGCACGACCCGCTCCAGGCCCGCCGTCCGCATCGCCTGCAGACCGGGGACGAGCTGACCGTCCTGCCACGCCTGGCCGCTCTCCTGCTCGCCGTCGGCGTCGCCGGCGCGGGTCATCACCAGTGCCAGGTGGGCCAGCGGGATCAGGTCACCGCTGGCGCCCAGGCTGCCGAACTCGGGTACGGCGGGGAGTACGTCGGCGTTGAGCATCTGGGCCAGCCGCTCCACCAGGACGTACCGCACACCGGAGTGGCCGCGGGCCAGGCTGACCAGCCGGATCAGCATCGCGGCGCGCACCACGTCGCGGTCCAGCCACCGGCCGACACCGGAGGCGTTGGAGATCACCAGCCGACGCGAGAGGTCGTCGGCCATCTCGGGACGCTGGAACGCCTGCCGGCCGGCGAGCGACCCGAAGCCGGTGTTGATGCTGTAGATCGCCTCGATGCCGTCGCCGTCCTGGCCATCCCGATCGGCGCCGGCCAAGGCCTGTCCGACCCAGTCCAGGCTGGCCCGCATCTGGTCGGCCACGCCGTCGGCAAGCACCACCTGCGCGTCCGCTCGAGCCACGGCGACGAGGTCGTCCAGGGTCAGATCGCCGGTGCCGACGATCACCTGTTGCGTCACGAGTCCCTCCTTCGGCAGCGGGGTTGGCTGGCTCGGTCCCCTTGACTATCCGACGTGTGCGGGCGAGCCACAACGACCGCTTCTCGCCGCGCGAGAAAGCGCGTTCTTACCAGGAGCGGATCGGGCAGACGTGGACGGGGGAGCCGTGCTTCGGCGTCAGTCGGATGGCTGCAACACGATGTCCGGCCGGCCGTCGTCCCGAGCGATCGTCAGGGAGTCCGGCACCGCCCCGGCGTCGATGACCAGCAAGGGCGTCGTGGCACGGTAGAACAGCTCCGGATTCGTGTCCGGTTGTCGATCGAGCCGGTCGACGGCAGCCCGCAGCGAGGCCTCGTCGACGTCGGCGGGCAGTAGGTAGGCGTCGGTGGCATGCACAGCCTCGCCGCCCACTCCGAGGTAGAGCCCGCGTTGTCGGAAAGCCTCCGCTGGTGTGCAGGAAGAGCCTGTGACAGCGGCCTTGCTCTCGGCCTGCCCGCTGACGTCCGGGGTGAGCCGCGTGATCAGGCAGATGTCGTTGTCGTCGTTGAGGGCGACCCAATGCTTCCCGTATCGCGATTGGCCGAGCAGCCTCGAGGTGGCCGGGTCGAGACCACCGTCGTGCGTGGAGCGAATGTCGCGAGGTAGCACGTCGGCCGCACCCTGGGGTAGGCCGAGCGCTGGGACCAGTTGCTCCGGCTTCGGCGTCGGCGGGTCGATCGGGACGACGAACCGGACCGTGGTGTCGCCAAGCGTCTCGGTGAATGCCCAGCATCCGGGAGTCGGCACGGTGATCGTGGTCGGCCAGAAGTGCATCACCCGTCCGTTCGGTCCGGTGGCAGTGGCGTAGCTTGACTGCGATTGCCGATCGCCAGCGGCCGAGCCGGGGCCGTCGAGCCGCCGGGCGGTCAGCGTCGGCGGTCCGTGCAGGTCGCTCATCCGCCCCTGCTCATCGAGGGTGTACGTGGCGAACTTCAGGTCCGTGGGACCGGCCGACACGGCGCCGCCGGGCAGGTCGATCCACAGGTCCTCGGCGCCGACCCAGCGCTCACCGAGACCGCGCAGGGACTCCGGCACCTGCTGCCTCGGCACTGGCTGCGTCACCGGGCAGTCGGTGATGGGTGTCGGAGCGGTCGCGGTCTGCGGGTTCTCGTCGGCTCCGGAGCCGAGGTGCAGGCCCACCGGCACGCCAACAGCGACCACCGCCACGGCCAGGATGGCTGCATAACCCGCGCGTCGGTTCCGGCGCATGCGTTCGGCCCGTGCCCGAGCCAGCAGGGCCTGATCGTGGCGGGGCGGGAGGTCGGGCGGACACTCGTGCAGCAGCCGACTGAGTCGCTCGGTCTCGTGATCAGTCATGGTCAACCCCCTCCCGCAGGCCGCGCAGGACGGTGCTCCGGCGCAGTCGGCTGAGTGCGCGTGAGGTCTGGCTCTTCACGGTGCCCACCGAACAGTCCAACGCGGCAGCGGTCTCGGCCTCGGACAGGTCGAAGTAGAACCGCAGCACCACAGTGGCCCGTTGTCCTCTACTCAGACCCGCCAGCGCATCCATCAGTTCCAGGCGCAACTCGACGGCGTCGAGCTCGGGGCCCTGATCGGCAGCGGTCGCCGGCTCCGGCACGATCTCGGTTGGGCGTTCGGCCCGCCAGGATCGCCGCCACCAGGTGGCGTACGTGGTCATCAGGATCCTTCGGACGTAGGCTTCGTGCCCGCCCGGGCGAATCTTGGTCCACCGCAGGTAGGCCTTGGCCAGCGCGGTCTGCAGCAAGTCCTCCGCTCGGTGCCAGTCACCGGTGAGCAGCCACGCCGCCGTCAACAGCGACGCGGAACGTGCGTCGACGAACTCGTCGAAATCGCCGGCTGACGTCACCGCTCACCGCCCCTCTACTGGCGAAGACGACCTGGACCCGCCGCAAGGTTGTCATTCAACTCGAGCCTGTGGTCAACGCCGATCGACGGCCGGCGGATGCTCCCTGCCGGAGCTGCCGCTGTGCCCTCATGTGGGCGGTACCGCGCGGCCGCGGCTCTCTCGTTGGCGTCTACGGCGACGCAGTGCCCCTCGCCCGGCTCTTGCCACGGTAGTCGTCGAGGACCTCGGCCAGCCGGTTGCCGGTCTCGACCAGCGTCGCGCGGGCGTTGCGCTGCCAGGCGCTGCCGCCGCACCGGGTCTCCGGGCCGGCCACGGTGAGCGAGCAGATGATCTCCCCACCGGCGAACACCGGGATGGCGATGGCGACCGCACCGTCGTACAACTCGCCGTGAGACACCAGGTAGCCGTTGCGGCGGATCTCCGCCAGCTCGCGCAGAATCGCCTGGCTGTCCGGGGTGTGATGGGTGATCTGGCGCATCGGGGAGTGGACCACCCGGCCGATCACGGGGTCGGGGGCGTACGCGAGCAGGATCCGCTGGCCCGCACCGGCGTACAACGGCAACAGCTGACCGATCTTGAACGCCAGCCGGATCGGGTGCCGGGACTCCACCTGTCGCAGGCAGAGCGCCTGGGTGCCGGCCCGAACGGTGAGCACCGCTGTCTCGCCGGTGGCCTCGGAGATCTCGCGCAGGAAGGAGTGGCCGAGTTCGACCAGCCGGGTGTGGGCAACGTCCTGGCCGGACAACTCCAACAGCCGCCAGCCGGGGACGTACGAGCCGTCGCGCTCCTCCACCAGGTCCAGCTGGCGCAGGGTCTTGAGGTAGCGGTAGACGGTGCTGAGCGGCACCTGAACCTCGGTGGCGATGTCCTCGGCGCGGATCTCGCCGGACTCGGCGACCGTGATCAGCACGTTCATCCCGCGCATGAAGGATGCGCTGCCGCCACCGGGCTCGGCCATCGCTCACCGCCTGACTTCGGACCGCGCGGACCGCCCGCGCTCCGCGATCAGCATGCCACCGCGCCTCACGGTGTAAGAA
>CAZNCE010000149.1:0-8924 GCA_964571285.1 uncultured Nocardioidaceae bacterium
GGTGGGGTACGGCGGTGGGGTACGGCGGTGATGGCAGCATGGGCTGCCGTGCGGCGGCGGACCGATCTACCCAGCGACGTGTTCGCGATGGCGGGGGTCGCGTTCTGCGTGGCGCTCGGGTTCGGCGTGGTCGCGCCGGCGATCCCGCTGTTCGCCCAGGAGTTCGGCGTGGACGCCACCGCGGCCGGGGCGGTGGTATCGGCCTTCGCGCTGATGCGGCTGCTGTCGGGGCTGGGCGCGGGCCGGCTGGTGGACTGGCTGGGGGAGCGCACCAGCCTGGTGCTCGGCCTGGCGGTGGTCGCCGTTTCCAGCCTGGTGGCGGGCCTGGCGCAGAGCTACACCCAGCTGATCGTGCTGCGCGGGATCGGCGGCGTCGGGTCCGCGCTGTTCGGCGTGGCCGCGGTCTCGGTGGTGCTGCACGTGGCGTCGAGCCGGATCCGCGGTCGCGCGATGAGCGTGTACCGGTCCGGGTTCCTGGTCGGCGGCATCGTCGGCCCGGCGCTCGGCGGTGCAGTGCTCGGGATCTCCCTGCGCGCACCGTTCTTCCTGTACGCGGGCACGTTGGTGCTGGCCGGCGCCGTGGCTCTGGCGTTCCTGACCCGGCCGGGAGCCGCCGAGCACGCAGCCACCGCCGACCCAGCCGACGACGACCGGGCCGACGACGATGGGGTCGACGACGCGGGGTCTGCCGACGCCGCCGAGCAGCCGAGCGAGCTGGTCGGCGAGCAGCCGCAGCCCGCTGACGCGGCCGTCCGGTCGGCGCCGACCGGATCCGACGCCGCACCGTCCGATCCGGGCCTGCGCGAGGTGCTGCGCACCCGCGAGTACCAGGCCGCGCTGGTGACCAACCTGGCCGTCGGACTCTCGGTGTTCGGCCTGCGCAGCGCGGTGGTCCCCCTGCTGTTCGTCAACGCGCTCGGCACCTCGGCGACCTGGGTGGCGATCGCGTTCCTCGTCTCGACACTGGTGCAGACCGCGCTGATGTTCCCGGCCGGCCGCTGGTCCGACACCGCCGGACGCCGCCCGGCGCTGGTGACCGGCACCTTCGTGTCGGCGGCCGGCCTGGCCCTGCTGGCGGTCGGTGGCTCGCTGCCGCTGGCCCTGGGCGCGATGGCCGTGTTCGGCGTCGGCTCGGCGTTCATGGGCAGCGTCCCGGGCGCGCTGGTCGGCGACGTGGTGGGCAAGCGCAGCGGCACCGTCGTCGCGGTCTTCAACATGGCCAGCGATCTGGGTGCGGTGGTGGGCCCGGTGCTCGCCGGGTTGTTGGTGGACCACGGCTCGTTCGCGGCGGCCTTCGGGCTCGGTGCAGCGGTGGTCGCCGCCGCAGGCCTGCTGGGCCTCCGGCTGCCACCCGGTCCACCGGATCCGGACCGGGACCCGGCCGGCGCAACACGCTGCCCCGGGCGGCGGTCAGGAAGGTGACTCGTCCACCCAGACCTGGTCGCCGAGTCGGACCTGGCCGGCACCACCGGTGTGCTCGGCCACGAAGCGCTGCATCCCGGCCACGTCCGCGACCGGGACGGACAGGCGTACGGTCGCCCGGTCGGCGTAGTCGACCCCGGTCACCTCGGTCCCCCGGGCCCGCAGGTCGTGCTCGAGCCGCCCGGCCGCGGCGTGCTCGACGGTCACGGCCAGTTCTCGGGCCAGGCGCCGGCGCACCGTGCCGGCCCCGTGCAGACATTCGCGTACGGCGTCGGAGTACGCGCGGACCAGACCGCCGGCGCCGAGCAGCACCCCGCCGAAGTAGCGCGTCACCACGGCGACCACGTCGCTGACCCCGGCGCCGACCAGCACCTCGAGCATCGGGGCCCCGGCGGTGCCGGCAGGTTCCCCGTCGTCGCTGCTGCGCCGCAACCGCCCGTCGGGTCCGAGCACGAAGGCCGAGCAGTGGTGCCGTGCGGCCGGGTGGGCGCGGCGCTGCGCGGCCACCACGGCCCGCGCCCCGTCTTCGTCCGGCACACGCACCACTCGGCACAGGAACCGTGACCTGCGCACTGCGATCTCGTGCGCGTGGTCGGTGGCCACGGTGAGGTAGCTGTCGACACCCGGTTCGTCCCCGGTCACGGGCTCACCCGGGCCGACTCAGCCGGATGCGGCATTCACCAGGCGGGTCACGCCGCGGCTCACCGGGCAACCCACCGGAGGGCTCACCGGGCGACTCACGAGGCCGCGCTGTCGCCGGCTGCCGCGGGTGCACCGTGGGCCGCTGCTCCGGCGGACTGCTGTGCCTGGTCCTTCGCCGCCTCGCGGCGGCCGAGTTCCACCGTCAGCATCGACCCGGCCGCACCGAGCGCGAGCGCGCCGAGGCCGTACCGCAGGCCGGACCGCTCGGTGCCGAGCACGGCGTCCAGCGAGGCCCGGCCCGGTCCGCTCTCGGCGAGCAGCGCCGCGGCGGCGATCAGCACCGAGTTGTACTCCCAACCACCGTTGGAGTTCCACGGCCCGTTGGGCCAGTGCACCGTCCGCACGGCGGTGGTCATGACCCCGATCAGCCCGCCCGCGGCAAGCGGCGTGAACAGGCCCGCGGCAAGCATCGCGCCACACGCGGTCTCGGTCGCGCCGGCCGCCAGGGCGTTGCGGCGCGGAGGATGGAGTTTGAGACCGTCCATCATCTGCTCGGTGCCCTCGAGGCCGGGTCCGCCGAACCAGCCCTTGAGCTTCTGGGTGCCGTGTCCGACGAACAGTCCGCCGATCAACAACCGGGTGGTCAGCCTGCCGAAGCCCATCTCGCCTCCAGTCCCCCCATAGATTGGTTGACTCTTCCACTACAGGTGTACCCACGCACGCGCGTCCCACGCCTGCCCGCCCCGACCCGCGGATGCTGGTCCTGCAGGGGCCGAGCGAGTCGCGGGCCGGCGGCCGTCAGGCCTGGCTGACGAAGCCGAGCAGATCCTGCCGGGTGACCACGCCGACCGGTTTGCCGTCCTCTTGGACCAACAGCGCGTCGGTGCTCTCCAACTCGTGCACGGCGTCCTCGACCGACGCGCCGGCGCCGATCGACCGCAACGACTCGGACATGTGGTCGCCCACCCGGTCGGTGAGCCGGGCGTGGCCGGAGAACAGCGCCTCCATCAGGTCCTTCTCCACCACGGCGCCCGCGACCTCGGCGGCCATCACCGGCGGCTCCGCCCGGACCACCGGCATCTGCGAGACGCCGTACTCGCGCAGGATGTGCACGGCCTCGGCGATGGTCTCGTTCGGGTGGGTGTGCACGAGGTCGGGCAACTGCCCGCTCTTGCCCCGCAACACCTCCCCGACGGTACGGCCGGAGGTGGGCGGCAGGAAGCCGTACTGCGCCAGCCAGTCGTCGTCGAACACCTTGGTCAGATAGCCGCGCCCGCCGTCGGGCAGCAGCACCACGATCACCGCGTCGGGGTCGTCCAGCTCGGCGGCCAACTGGACGGCGGCGGCCGCCGCCATACCCGCGGACCCCCCGACCAGCAGCGCCTCCTCACGGGCCAGCCGGCGCGTGGTGAGGAACGAGTCCTTGTCGGTCACCGCGATGATCCGGTCGCAGATCTCCTGGTCGTACGTGGTCGGCCAGAAGTCCTCGCCCACGCCCTCGACCAGGTACGGGCGACCGCTCCCGCCGGAGTAGACCGAGCCCTCGGGGTCGGCGCCGACGATCTGCACCCGCCCGTCGCTGACCTCCTTCAGGTAGCGGCCGACACCGCTGATGGTGCCGCCGGTGCCGACGCCGGCGACGAAGTGCGTGATCCGGCCCTCGGTCTGGCGCCAGATCTCCGGACCGGTGTCCTCGTAGTGGGACCGCGGATTGTTCGGGTTGGAGTACTGGTCGGGCTTCCAGGCCCCGTCGATCTCCTTCACCAGCCGATCCGACACCGAGTAGTAGGAGTCCGGGTGCTCGGGCTCGACCGCGGTGGGGCAGACCACGACCTCGGCGCCGTACGCGCGGAGGACGTTGCGCTTGTCCTCACTGACCTTGTCGGGGCAGACGAACACGCAGCGGTAACCCTTGGACTGGGCGACCATCGCCAATCCCACACCGGTGTTGCCGGAAGTCGGCTCGACGATGGTGCCGCCGGGTTGCAGGGAGCCGTCGTGCTCGGCCGCCTCGATCATCCGCACCGCGATCCGGTCCTTCACGCTGCCGCCCGGGTTCAGGTACTCGATCTTGGCGAGCACCGTGCCAGGGGCGCCGTCGGTGACCTTCTGCAGCCGCAGCAGCGGCGTGTTCCCGACCAGGTCGAGCAACGAGTCCACGTATTCCACGGCGTCAGCCTACGCACCACGTAGATTGGCTGGTTCACGGCATTGTTGGGAGGAGACGGCGTACCGATCGGCGCGCGTGACCGGCCATCGGGCGGCCGGACGAGCACGACGAGCGGGAGGCAGCGGTGAGCAAGGCGACGGCGGCGCGGAAGCTCGCGTCGGCCGCCGCGTACGGCGGCGGGGGGCTGAGCGTGCTGGGGGCGGCACTGTATGGCGTGCTCAAGACGGAGGCGGCGATCGCGCGCCGGACGATCGGACCCGCCGAGTCCGACCCGGCCGACGCCAGCGGGTTGTACGGCGCCTGGCGGCCGGGTGTGCCGATCCGGCTCGCGGTGCTCGGCGACTCCGCGGCCGCGGGGTACGGCATGTCCGATCCGGACCAGACCCCCGGGGCGATCCTCGCCGCCGGCCTGGCGGCGATCTCCGGCCGGCCGGTACGGCTGTCGGTGCACGCCGTGGTGGGGGCGCAGACCCGTCAGCTCGACGCCCAGATCGACCGTGCGCTGCGCCACCACCCGGAGGTGGCGGTGATCGTGGTCGGCGCGAACGACGTCACCCACGCCCGGCCGCCGAAGGAGTCGCTCAGCGCCCTCGGCGCCGCCGTGACCCGGCTGCGGGAGGCCGGCGCGCACGTGGTGGTGGGCACCGCGCCGGATCTCGGCACGGTGCGCCCGATCGCCCAACCGCTGCGCTGGGTGGCCCGGACCTGGAGCCGTCGGCTGGCCGCCGGGCAGACCATCGCGACGGTGGAGGCAGGTGGGCGTTCGGTGTCGCTGGGGGTGCTGCTCGGTCCCGAGTTCGAGGCCGCCCCCGCGGAATACTTCGGCGCGGACAACTTCCATCCCTCGGCAGCGGGGTACGCCTCGGTCGCCGCCGCGATGCTGCCCTCGGTGGCAGCTGCGCTCGGCGAGGGCGCGGAGGCCGCCGAGCCGCCGGCACCCGAACGCGGCGACGCCGTACTCCCGGTGTGGCGCGCCGCGGCCGAGGCCACCCGCGACAGCGGCGTGGAGACCGCTCCGGTCGAGGATCGCCGGGTGCCCGGCCCACTGGGACGGCTGGCCAACCTCAGGCACCGCCGCCGGCATGTGCTGCCGGAGGTGGATCGCACCGCGGAGGGCGACTGGCCCGCCCGCTCCGCCGGCGAACAGACCGATGCCGGGGACCGCGCCAATCGCCGGGATCACCCTGCCAAGCACGCTCCGGACAGCGCTGCCGACAGCACGCGGGATGCCCCCGATTCGGACGCCGCCGTCCGCCCTCGAAACACCCCCTGATCGAGGTCCGGTGAGCCCTTGTGCCGGGGTGTGCTTTGGGGCACGCTCGATTCCTAAGACCGCTTCCCGGAGGTTCGATCGACATGTCCCTGCACCACTCCGAAGAGACCCACCGGCAGTTGCTGGCCCGCATCCCATCGGCTACCGGACGAGATCTGAAGGAGTGGTTCGGGCACCTCGAGGCGGGCCCGGGAATCTTGCGGTTCGAGGACCGCGTGAACTGGCTGCGGGAGGAGTTCGGCCTCGCGCACGGCCACGCCACGGCGATCGTGCACGAGCACAACCTGCGCCGGGCCGCGCGCGCCTTCGAGTAGGCCCTCGCTCAACCCGCGGCACTCGGGCCGCAGTTGGCGCCGGGCGGGGCTGCCCGGCACCAACGCGACGTCAGTCGCTCTGGAAGGCGGCGAACAGCCGCAGCATCTCGATGTAGAGCCAGATCAGCGTGACGGTCAGGCCGAACGCCGCGCGCCAGGACTCCCGCTCGGGCAGGCCCGCTGCCACGCCGCGCTCGACGAAGTCGAAGTCCAGCACCAGCATCAGCACACCGAGCACCACGCCGATGATCGTGGCCACGAACCCGATCCCGGTCAGTTGGTTCCAGCCGAAGTCGGCGCCGAAGAATCCGAGCACGAAGTCCAGCAGCACCGCCCCGACGAACGCGAACATCGCGATCGTCACGACCTTGCGGAACTTGGGCGTGACGCGGATGTTGAAGAACTTGTACGCCGCCAGGGTCGCCGCGGCGGCCACAAAGGTGCCGACCACGGCGCTCATCACCACACCCGGCCACATCGCCTCGAACACCATGCTGATGGCGCCGACGAACAGGCCCTGGAGCGCGGCGTAGACCAGCACCAGCGCCGGGCTGACGGTGCGCCGGAAGGAGATCAGCAGCGCCAGCCCCAGTCCGCCGAAGGCGCCGACCATCCAGGCGCCCATGGTCATCCCGGACACGCCGGCCGTCGTCGGCTCGGGCAGCACGATCCAGGTGGCGGCGGCGACCGCGATCACCGTGAACAGGGTGATCGCGGTGCGCTGCACCACCGAGTCGACGGTCATCCGCCCTTGGTCGACGGTGGTGCCGGGGTAGCCCGGCTCGGTGGGACCGCCGGTCTGCCAGGTGGAGGGGTCCGTGTAGGGGCCCGCCCCGGGGTAAGTCTGCTGACCGTATCCGCGCTGCACGGGTGCACCGTTGAAGCCCTCGGAGCGGGCGAAGACGGGGTTCCTGCTCTGCATGGTCTCCTCCAGGTCCCGGTACGGGATCGAAGCGGGATCGTGACCGAAAGCGTACCGGCCCGACGTCAGGACAACGGCCGCGAACCCGCGAGCATTCCCGCGCACCTGGAGGGGCCACCGGCCCCGGCCGCCGGCCGGGCTCTCCCAGTTCCGGCGGACCGATGCCCCGCCCGCCATCCGAAGTCGCCGCGGATCACCTCGACAGTACGGGCTCGCGCGGGATGCTGTCCGGTTGACGAGCCGACTAGACTGAGAATAGTTGGTGAAATTCGATTTGCACGGGAGGTATTGCGGTGACGGACACCACTGTGGCGGGCCGGACGGCCACTTCCGAGGTAGCGCCGGGCCGGGTGCACGAGGTGCTCGGCCAGCACATGCAGGCCGACGGTTTCGACTTCGTGGTCGACCTGGAGCGCAGCAGCGGCTCACGGCTGGTCGACGCGGTGACCGGAACCAGCTACCTGGACTTCTACACGTTCTTCGCGTCCGCCCCGCTGGGTCTCAACCCGCCCGGCCTGGCCGATGACGAGCAGTTCCTGGCCGAGCTCGGCAAGGTGGCGGCGAACAAGCCGGCCAACTCCGACGCCTACACCACCCACCTGGCCGAGTTCGTGGACACGTTCGCCCGGGTGCTCGGTGACCCGGCGCTGCCGCACCTGTTCTTCATCGAGGGCGGGGCACTCGCCGTGGAGAACGCCCTCAAGGTGGCGTTCGACTGGAAGAGCCGCCACAACGAGGCGGCCGGCCGCTCCCCCGAGCTCGGCACCAAGATCCTGCATCTGACCCGGGCCTTCCACGGCCGCAGCGGCTACACGATGTCGCTGACCAACACCGACCCGGTCAAGGTCGCGCGCTACCCCAAGTTCGACTGGCCGCGCATCGACGTGCCCGCGGCCCGGTTCCCGCTGGCCGAGCACCTGTCCGAGGTCGAGGCCGCGGAGCGGCACGCGTTGGAGCAGGCCGAGGCCGCGTTCCGGGCTCACCCGCACGACATCGCGGCGTTCATCGCCGAGCCGATCCAGGGCGAGGGCGGCGACAACCACCTGCGCCCGGAGTTCCTGCAGGCGATGCAGGCGCTGTGCCACGCCAACGACGCGCTGTTCATCCTGGACGAGGTGCAGACCGGCGTCGGGCTCACCGGCACCGCCTGGGCCTACCAGCAGCTCGGGGTCCAGCCCGACATCGTCGCGTTCGCCAAGAAGGCGCAGCTCGGCGGCATCATGGCCGGTGGTCGGGTCGACGAGGTCGCCGACAACGTGTTCGCCGTGCCCAGCCGGATCAACTCCACCTGGGGTGGCGGCCTGGTGGACATGGTCCGCGCCCGGCGGATCCTGGAGATCATCGAGTCCCAGCGGCTGATCGACCGGGCCGCCAAGTCCGGTGACGTGCTGCTGCAGGGCCTGCACGACGCGGCCGAGAGCACCGGCGGGGTGGCCAGCAACGTCCGCGGGCGGGGGCTGATGTGCGCGCTCGACCTGCCCGATGCCGAGCTACGTGACACGGTCGTACGCCGCATGCGTGAGGACGAGCACGTGCTGTTGCTCCCGTGCGGTGAACGGTCGGTCCGGTTCCGTCCCGCGCTGAACGTCCCCGAGGACGAGCTGCGGGCGGCGACGGCCGCGCTCGGCCGGGTGCTCGGCGGACTGGCGCGGCCGCGGGGCGCCGACCAGGCCGCGGAGGCGACCAGGTGACTCGCACCGTCCGTTCGGTGGTGGCCGGCCGGCGCGTCCCAGGTGCCGCCGGGACGTACCGGTCGACCAACCCCAGCCGGTTGGACGACACGGTCGCGGACGTGCAACTGGCCGGTGCCGACATGTTCGTCGCCGCGGCCCGCGCGGCCCGGGAGGCGCAGCGGGCCTGGGCGGACGTCCCGGCCCCGATCCGGGGTCGCGCCGTCGGCGCCATCGGCCGCCTGGTCGAGGACAACGCCGAGGCGCTGGCCGCGCTGGTCACGCGGGAGATCGGCAAGCCGTACCCCGAGGCGCTGGGCGAGGTCCGCGAGATCATCGACACCTGCGACTTCTTCCTCGGGGAGGGTCGCCGGCTGTACGGCCAGACGGTCGGCTCCGAGATGCCGGACAAGCAGCTGTTCACCTTCCGCAACCCGGTGGGGACCGTCGCGGTGATCACCGCCGGCAACTTCCCGGTCGCCGTGCCGTCCTGGTACATCGTGCCGGCGCT
>CAZNCE010000150.1:0-8892 GCA_964571285.1 uncultured Nocardioidaceae bacterium
TACGTGTTCCACGAGGACGGTGGGGTCACGTTCCTCGACTTCGGCTGCGTGAAGGAGTTCGGAGCCGCCCCGCTGGTCAGACTGCGCGGCATCGACGACGCCAGGCGCGTCCTGTCCTACGACCGTGCGCAAAGTGGCTTGGCCGCCATGGGTGTGGAAGCGGCAGGCCCCGTTCTGCGGCTGTGGCTCGACACCCTCTACGAGCCGCTCACGGCCCCGCAGCCCTTCCGCTACAACGAGGTGTTCGGCCGTTCCCTGTTCGATGCCTACCTGGGTCTACTCCGCGACGCCGAGCGTCGGAGCAGGTTGAGGATGCCAAAGGAGTTGTTGCTGATGAACCGGATCAACCTCGGCGTGCACTCCGTGCTTTGCGGGCTCCGCGCCGCAGCCGACTGGCGAGAGGAGCTCGACCGTCTGCTGGACACGGGGCGATCGGGTCGTCGGTCCGGGGCGGGCCGATGAGCGCCGCAGCCGCGGTCCAGGTGACCGATGTCCACAAGGAGTTCGGCAGCGGCACCGGTCGGCGGGTCGTACTGCGCGGCGTGGATCTCACTGTGCAGCCCGGACAGTACGCCTGCGTCATGGGGCGCAGCGGGTCGGGCAAGAGCACGTTGCTCAACCTGATCGGGGGGTTGTTGAAGCCGACATCGGGGAGCGTTGAGGTGGCCGGGACCCGCGTCTCGGAGCTGAGCGAGGATGCGGCGGCGGTCTTCCGGTTGGGCCATGTGGGGTTCGTCTTCCAGGCCTTCCACCTGCTGCCTCGGCTCACTGCCTGGGAGAACGTGGCCGTACCCCTGGTCCTGCAGCGTGCGCGACGTCGGAGCAAGATCGAGCAGCAAGCCCGGAGCGCCCTGGACGGACTGGGATTGGGCGAGCTGGCAGACCTGTATCCGGCGCAGCTCTCGGGCGGGCAGCAGCAGCGGGTGGCTATCGCCAGGGCGCTGGTGACCGGGCCGCCGCTGCTACTGGCGGACGAACCCACCGGCAACCTCGATGCCACGTCGTCCGAGGACGTGCTCGAGGCGTTCAGCCGGATCCGAACCGACCACGACACCACCATCGTCGTGGTCACCCACGACGACGGGGTAGCCCGCAGCGCCGACCTGCGCGCCGAGATGGTGGACGGGCGGCTGAGCACGCCGCAGCCGGTGACATGACCGGCGGGTCGAAGCTGGCCGCTGCGCTGTTTCGCACGTCGTGGCTGCGCAGCATCGTCACCGTCGTCTCGGTGGGTGCGGCTGTTGCGTTGGTCGCCGGCGTGCTCCTACTCATGCATACGTTCCGGGCGAGCGCCGACGATCAGATCGACGGTGTCTTCTCCCAGGCGGATCTCGTGGTCTCCAGCGCTACCGGGACGGCACTGGACTCACACCTGGTCGACGAACTGGCGGAGACTGACTCGATCGCCTCGGTCATTCCGTACGGGCAGTTCGAGGGCACGATCGACCAACAGCGCGCCCTGGTGGTGGTGCTGCCCACCGTGGAGGGCCAGGCGCGCGAGCTCCTCGGCCGTCCGGACGAGGGACGCGTGCCGCTGGCCGCCAGCAGCCGGTTGCTCTCCGAGTCCGGTTTGTCGGAGCACGACCCGGTGACGCTCGGGTTGGGTCCGAAGCGAATGCCGGCCGTCGTGGCGGGCACACCGGACTCCGTCGGACAGTCGGAACTGGACCGGGCGACCTACGTGGTCACGTCCGCTTCGGCTCTCCCGCGCGGTCTCCGGGCCGCTGTGCGTCCCAACGTCGCCTTGGTCGAGCTGGGCGGCGGTGCAGACCGGTCGGTCGTGGACCGGATCGCCGACCGGTACACCGGCGTCGTCGTGCAGGACCGTGCTCAGGCGACGGATGCGCTGCTGGCGGGGCTGGCCTCGTTGCTGGACAACCTCCCGCTGGTGGCGTTGGTGGCACTGCTGCTCGGGGTGGTGCTGGTGTTCACGGTGGTGCGGGCTGCGACCATCACCGAGCGCCGCAGCCTGCTCCTGCTGCGTGCCATCGGCGCCCCGAACGCGACGATCCGCCGGCTGGCGGTGTTCTCCGCGTTGGCCCACGGCCTCGGCGGAGTCGTACTCGGGCTGGCGGCCAGCGGCGGCGTGGCCGGGCAGCTGCTGAATTCCGTGCCCGCGTCGCTCCGCAACTCCACCGCGACCGTCCTGGCCATCGAGCTCGATCCCGTCCGGCTGGCCGCGGTCGCGGTCGTCGTACTGGTGGTGTGCGCGTTGGCCGCGTGGCTCGCGACCCGGCCGCTGTTGACCACGCCGACCGAGGACCAACTGCGGGAAAGCGGCCCGGTGACCGGTCCACTCCCACAACTGGCGGCGCTGCTGGCCGGTCTGGCGCTGCTCGGCGTGGGCGTCGCCGCCATCCTGTTCGCTCCGGGGCGGCTGTGGACCGTGGCGGTCGTCGCCATCATGGTGTCCTGGCTGCTGCTCGGCTTCGTCGCCATCCCGCGTCTGCTCGCGCTGGTCGCCCGCGCCGTCCGGGGGACGCGTCCCGGGTTCATCACCCGCGCCGGCACCGGCGAGGCGGCCGGCGTGGTCCGTGCTGGGGCGCTGGTTGTCAGCGGCGCGGTGGCGCTGGTCGTGGCACTGAGCGGCACGGCGGTCAACCTGGAGGAGTCCGCGCGGCCCACCCTCGCCGGCATGGACCGGATAGATCTGATGGTCCAGGACGTGCCTGTCGATGACCTGCCGACCAACCGGAGCCTCTCCGCCGGCTTCGGCGACCGGTTGGGCAACGAGCCCGGTGTCACCGAGGTCCGCCCGATCCAGATGGGCTACGTCACCGTCCGCGGAGTGCGCCTGCTAGCACAAGGACTCACCGCCGACTCGCTGCTGCCGGTGGCGGTCCAGGGACGGGAGCGATTCGGGCCGCTGGCCCCGGGCGAGGTGTACGTGTCGACCCAGGCCGAGCACTCGATCGGCGCCCGGCGCGGAAAGACCTTCACGCTCCCCTCGGCCGACGGCGGGCGGCTGCGGCTTCGCGTGGCCGGCACCGTTCAGTCGTTCCTGTGGCCGGAGGGGTTGCTCGTGCTGAACGTGGAGGACAGCCAGCGATTGTGGGGCCACGACACCTTCAGCGCGTACGAGCTGGGTGTCGCCGGCGGAGACGTCCGGGACGTGCGGCGTCGGCTGCTCAGCGAGCACTCATCCCGCTGGCCAGACCTGGTGGTGGCCACCGGACCCATGCAGGCCGCCCAGGCCGAGCAGGTCGTCGCCGACAGCAGTGCGCTGTATCGCGCGCTGTCGTTGATGGCCCTGGTGGTGGCCGTGCTGATCGGATCGAGCGCCGTGGGGCTGGACACGATGGCACGAGTGCGCGAGTTCGGCACGGTGCGTGCCTTGGGAGGACGGCGGCGGCTGGTCTCCGCGATGATCCTGGTCCGCAGCCTGACACTGGTGCTGGCCGGTTGCCTGGCCGGGCTGGTGTTCGGCGAACTACTGCAGGTCGTGCTGGCGCGGATCTCCAGCCGGGCGCAGGGGCTGCCGGTCGAGGTGCACTGGGGAGCGGTGCCGGTGGCCAGCGGACTGGGTGCCGGGCTGGTTGTAGTCGTCGTCGCCGCCGGTGTGTCGGTGTGGCGGCTGCGGCGGATCCCGGTGCCCGACATGGTCACCGCCGGCGAGTGACCCGATCACGGCTCACGTGTCACGGCGATGCATCAGCCACGCGACGACCACGACGAACACCACCGGGGTAGACCGACAGCAGCAGCGTGGACTGCCCACCGCTCAACACGGTTAGACGAGGGCGATCCCGCCCATCGCGAACATCCCGGCGATCAGCAGCGCCGCTTCGGCGGTCCGCTGGTCGCGATCGCCTGGCTGATGGCGCCCGCGGCGGTGGGACAGGCGGTGCGGATTCGCCGCCTGGCGATGCTGCGAGTGCGGGAGGAGCAGGCCCGGCGGGCGGGGGAGCGCGCCGTGATTCGGGTCGCGCTGGTCGACTGAGGCACTGCGGCAGATCACCGGGGAGCCAGCCCTCGCCGCGGTCCGGGTGATCATGCTGACCACCTTCGAGCTCGACGAGTACGCCTTCGAGGCGCTGCGCGGCGCGGCCAGCGGCTTGATGCTTAAGGACGCTGAGCAGGTGCCGGCTGACCGTCGTGCGGGCTGCGGCCCGTCCGTACAATCCGGGGCATGGCCGCGGACTTCCCCCTGTTCACGCTCACCGAGGAACATCAGGCGATCCGGGAGGCGGTGCGCGCCGTGTGCGACGCCAAGGTCGCTCCGCACGCCGCCGAGGCGGACGAGAAGTCGGAGTTCCCGCAGGCGGCGTACGACGCGCTGCGGGCCAGCGACTTCCACGCCCCGCACATCCCCGAGGAGTACGGCGGCGCCGGCGCCGACGCCCTCGCCACCGTGCTGGTGATCGAGGAGGTCGCCCGGGCCTGCGCCTCGTCGTCACTGATCCCCGCGGTCAACAAGCTGGGCACGCTGCCGCTGCTGCTGGCCGGGTCGGACGGGCTCAAGCAGCGCTACCTGCCGCCGGTCGCCCGCGGTGAGGCGATGTTCTCGTACTGCCTGTCCGAACCCGACGCCGGTAGCGACGCCGGGAGCATGAAGACCCGCGCGGTCCGCGACGGCGACGAGTTCGTGCTCAACGGCGTGAAGCGCTGGATCACCAACGCCGGCGAGGCGGAGTACTACACCGTGTTCGCGGTGACCGACCCGGAGCAGCGCACCCGCGGCATCACCGCGTTCGTGGTGGAGAAGTCCGACGAGGGCGTGTCGTTCGGCGCCAAGGAGAAGAAGCTCGGCATCAAGGGCTCGCCGACCCGCGAGGTCTACCTCGACAACGTGCGCATCCCGGCCGACCGGCTGATCGGCGCGGAGGGCACCGGCTTCAGCACCGCGATGCGCACCCTGGACCACACCCGGATCACGATCGCCGCGCAGGCCGTCGGCATCGCGCAAGGCGCGCTGGACTACGCGCTGGGCTACGTGCAGCAGCGGGAGCAGTTCGGCCGGCCGATCGCCGAGTTCCAGGGGCTGCAGTTCCTGCTGGCCGACATGGGGATGCGCGTGGAGGCGGCCCGTCAGCTCACGTACTCCGCCGCCGGTCGCTCCGAGCGCCCCGACAAGGACCTGACGTTCTTCGGCGCGGCGGCCAAGTGCTTCGCCTCCGACGTCGCGATGCAGGTCACCACCGACGCGGTGCAGGCGCTCGGGGGGTACGGCTACACGCGCGACTACCCGGTCGAGCGGATGATGCGGGACGCCAAGATCACCCAGATCTACGAGGGCACCAACCAGGTACAGCGGATCGTGCTCGCCCGGCAGCTGCTCGCCGGTGTGCAGTCCGAGCTCTGACCGCTGCTGCCGGGAGAGTAGTCGGCAGGATGCTGGGTTGCGCCCCAGTTGTCAGCCGGTTCTCGGCTGGGCTGAGCCTGCGGCGGCCTGACAAGTCGGTCGGGCCGGTCACAGACCGCCGGTGCGTGAGCACTCGATCGAGCCGGTGTCGTCCTGCCGGATCTGCTCGAACAGCCGGTTCGCCGCCTCGGTGTCCCAGTGCACCGCCATGTCGGCCAGCGGCACCGTGCAGGTGAGCCCGTCGTTGCCGGTCACCTTGCGCATGCCCCAGGCGAACTTCGCCAGGTCGATCGGGCCGACGTTCTCGCCGACCGTGAGCGCGTCCGCGGCGGCCAGGTTCAGCCGCCCGTAGCGCACCGGGTTGATGAACGTCCACGGCGACGCCGCCTGGTCGGCGACCTTGCCCACCACCTCGCGCTGCCGCTCCACCCGGGCGATGTCGCCGGTCGCGTCCACATGCCGCGACCGGACGTACGCCAGCGCGGTCGTGCCGTCGGCCTCCTGGCAGCCGGCCTTGATGTCGAGCCCGGCCAGCGGGTCCTTCATGTCCTGCTTCGGGCAGATCTCCACCCCGCCGACCGCGTCCACGATGCCCGCGAACCCGCCGAGGCCGATCTCGATGTAGTCGTCCACCCGGAGCCCGGTCGCCTGCTCCACGGTCTGCACCAGCAGCTTCGGTCCTCCGAAGGCGTACGCGGCGTTGATCTTGTGGCCGCTGCCGCGGCCCGGGATGTCCACGATCGAGTCGCGCGGCAACGACAGCAGCAGCGTCTTCCCGCCGAATCGGGGCACATGCATCAGCATGATCGTGTCGGTACGTGCGCCGCCCACATCGCCGGTGGTCAGCTCCTTGCGCTGCTCCGCGCTGAGTCCCTCGCGGCTGTCGGAGCCGACCAGCAGATACGTCGTGCCGGGCGTTTCGGCCGGCCGGTCTCCGCCGGGCTCGGCCGCGACCTTGTCCACCCGCGACCAGGCGATCAGCGGCATCACGAGGTAGAAGGCCACGATCAGCGCGATCACCAGCGCGATCCAGCGGCCGGTGTGCCGACGTGAGCGGGCGGGGCGACTCGGCCTGGGCGCGCCTTGGGCGGTGCGACCCGGAGGGGGTGGCGGAGGAGCGGTCGCGGACTGCCGCCGCGGTTGCTGGGAGGCGGTCGCCGGGCGGCTGCCGGACGCCGGGATGACCCTGGTGCGCTGGTCGTCGTCCACGCCCGCGCCGGATGCACCGCCGTCGGCACGCCGGTCGTCCCCACGGCCGGACGGCCGGGGGGAGATCGGGATGCGGCGGGTGGCGTCGTCGTCGGGGTCTCCCTCGCCGTACAACCACTCGTAGTCGCGTCGACCGTCGTCTGGGCGATCCGCCATGGGATTCAACGCTACCGTCTCGGGCTGTGAACTCGATGCTGCCGTCTGCGCACTCCCGAACCGAGTTGTCCAC
Organism: uncultured Nocardioidaceae bacterium; assembly: GCA_964571285.1. Taxonomy (GTDB): domain Bacteria; phylum Actinomycetota; class Actinomycetes; order Propionibacteriales; family Nocardioidaceae; genus CAZNCE01. The sequence goes on from CAZNCE010000150.1 coordinate 6,741, forward strand.
GATCATGACCAGCCTCGACGTCAACCTGCTCGGCACCGTGCACGGTGGGGTGGTGATGCGGCTGGTGGACTCGGTGGCCGGAGCCGTGGCCCAGCGGCACAGCGGCGGCCCCGCGGTGACCGCCGCGATGGACGAGATGGCGTTCTTGCACCCGGTGCGGGTCGGCGACCTGGTCCAGGCCTCGGCGATGATCAACTGGGCAGGCCGAACCTCGATGGAGATCGGCGTCCGGGTCCAGGCCGAACCGTGGGACCGAGCCGGCGTGCCACCGACGCACGTGGCCTCGGCGTACCTGGTGTTCGTCGCGGTCCACGACGACGGGTCGCCGCGGGAGATCCCGGGCGTGCTCGCGGAGTCCGACGAGGAGCGGCGGCGGTACCGCCAGGCGGAGGTACGGCGGGCGCACCGGCTGGCCCGCCGCCGGGCGATCGAGGAGGCCCGCGGTTCCTGACCTCACGGCGCGTCGCGACGACCGTGCCTGATGTGGCTGGTGATACTGGTGGGGTTCCGAGCCGGAAGGAAGACCCGCGACCATGCCAGGACCCGCGCGAGCCGCCGGACGTACCCCCAATCCTGTGCAACGCCAGTCCGGCCGGGTGCGTTTTCGCCGCGCGCTGACGCTGCTGCTGATGACCCTGGTGCTGCCGGGCTCGGCACAGCTGGTCGCGGGCAATGCCAAGGTCGGCCGGGTCGCACTGCGCATCTGGCTGTTCCTGCTCGGCTGCCTCGGCGTACTTGTGCTGTTCGCCTGGCTCTGGCCGGGCGTGCTCGCCTCGCTGGCCTTCAACACGTTCGTGCTCGGCCTGATCCGCGCGGTGCTGATCGGCTGCGCGCTCGGCTGGGCGGTGCTGTTCATCGACGCCTGGCGGCTCGGCGACCCGCTCGGGCTGGAGCAGCGGCAGCGGCTGACCGTGTTCGGGCTGAACGGGGTGCTGTGCTTCGCGGTGTCCGGTGCGCTGCTGTTCGGCTCGCACCTGGTGTCGGTGCACCGATCCTTCATCTCCGACGTGTTCGGCGCCTCCCACGTGTCCTCGGCCGACGCCGGCCGCTACAACGTGCTGCTGCTCGGCGGGGACGCCGGCAAGACCCGGTGGGGGATGCGCCCGGACAGCATCACCGTCGCCAGCGTGGACGCCGAGACCGGGCGGACCGTGCTGATCGGTCTGCCGCGCAACCTGATGAACGTGCCGTTCCCCGAGGGAACCCCGATGCACAAGGCGTTCCCGGACGGGTACGACTGCGGCACCGAGTGCCTGCTGAACGCGGTCTACACCTGGGCGGTCGACCACAAGGACCAGTTCCCCAAGGGGGTCGGCGACGTCGGGGTCTGGGCCACCACCAAGACGGTGGAGGAGATCACCGGGCTCAAGATCAACTACTACGCGATGGTGGACCTGCACGGCTTCGAGGAGCTGGTCGACGCGGTCGGCGGGGTCACCATCACCGTGCCGGAGCGACTGCCGATCGGCGGCGGTGGCGGGCCGATCCTGGGCTGGATCGAGCCGGGACGCCAGCACCTGAACGGGCATGAGGCGCTGTGGTTCGCCCGCAGCCGCGCCACCACCGACGACTACTCCCGAATGGCCCGGCAGAAGTGCGTGATGAGCGCGATGCTCAGCCAGCTCAGCCCCACCCGCGTGGTTACCCGGTTCACCGCGATCGCCGACGCCGGCAAGCAGGTGGTGACGACCGACATCCCGGCCTCCCAGCTGGACACGTTCGTGGACCTGGCCCGCAAGGCCCGTACCCACCCGGTGTCCACCGTCTCGCTGGTGCCCCCACAGGTCTCTACCGCGGACCCGGACTTTGACCAGATCCGCACCATGATCGACGACGCGATCGACCGGGCGGAGCAGGCCGACGAGGGCGGTGACGAGCCGGGCGGCGCGGCGAAGAACACGCCTGCTGACCCGGCCGCCGACCGAGCCGCGGCCGACACGACCGGTGCGAAGGACCAGCCGACCGAGATCGAGCTCGAGCACAAGCAGGCGAACGCGTCGGACAACCTGAAGATGGCCTGCGGCTGACCGTTTGCCCGGGCGGGCCCCGGCCGGTGGGTGGGGCAGTGCCGACCTGCTCCGCTGCCCGGGGCTGGCGTGCCGATCGTCTTTCACGATCCGGTGAAACATGATGCGTCCGGGCCCGGGTTGGC